>NZ_JBFRFG010000006.1:0-320698 GCF_052114705.1 Terrabacter sp. 2YAF2 | reverse complement strand
GCTCGGACAGGGCAGACTGGGGCAAGGCCATCGGTGTGGCTCCTCTTCGATGAGTACTTGGCCGTACACACCGAAGATCCCGCCGATGGCCCCTTCACGTCCTCACGACATGCCGGGCCTCAAACCCCACCACACAAGGGGACTCACACGTTGCGCGGACGGATCGCTCTTTCGATCGGGGAGGTGGGCGGACGGATTGCTCTTTCGATCAGGGCGGGCGGGGGGACGGATCGCTCTTTGGATGGGTCGTGGCAACTGGTGGCAATCGCTCGCGCTGGACGGCGGGCGGTGACTCAATGGAGCAACGCCCCACCGCTCACGAAAGGCCCCACCATGCTGCGCCCCCAGGACACCTCCACCCGCGAGACCAAGCGCCTCGACGGCATCTGGTCGTTCCAGCTCGACGGTGACTCCACCGGGCGCGACGCCGGGTGGTTCCGCGACGCCCTCCCCGCCCCGCGCGACATGGCCGTGCCGGCGAGCTTCAACGACCTGACGGCTGACGCCGCGGTCCGCGACTACTTCGGCGACATCTGGTACCAACGCACCGTCCACGTCCCGCGTGGTTGGGCCGGTGAGCGCATCGTCCTCCACTTCGAGTCGGCCACGCACCGCGCCACCGTCTGGGTCGGTGACCACGAGGTCGTCAGTCACGAGGGTGGCTACACCCCGTTCGAGGCCGACGTCACGGAGTTCGTCAGGCCGGGCGAGGAGGTGCGCATCACGGCGCTCGTCAACAACACGCTGAGCTTCCAGTCGATCCCACCGGGTGTCATCGAGGACACGGCAGGCGGCAGGGCCCAGCGCTACTGGCACGACTTCTTCAACTTCGCCGGCATCCACCGCTCGGTCTGGCTCGCCGCCACACCCCAGGCCCGCGTCGAGGACATCACGGTCGTCACCGGCTTCACCGGCACCGTGGGTTCGGTGGACTACGCCGTGGCGACCGCCGACTCCGACGGCCTCGAGGTCCGGGTCGTCCTGCGCGACGCCGCGGGGCGCGTGGTCGCGACGGGCACCCGCTCCAGCGGCTCCCTCTCCGTCGACGACGTCCGCCTCTGGGCGCCGGGGCACGGCTACCTCTACGACCTCGAGGTCCAGCTCGTCGACGACTCGGACGTCGTCCTCGACAGCTACCACCAGTCCGTCGGGATCCGCACGGTCGAGGTCCGCGGCACCGAGTTCCTCATCAACAACGATCCCTTCCACTTCAAGGGATTCGGCATGCACGAGGACCACGCGACGATCGGCAAGGCGCACAGCCCCGCCCACCTCGTCCAGGACTTCGAGCTGCTCGACTGGGTCGGCGCCAACTCCTTCCGCACGTCGCACTACCCCTACTCCGAGGACGTCCTCGACCACGCGGACCGCCACGGCATCGTCATCATCGACGAGACCGCAGCCGTCGGCCTCAACATGGGCCTCGGCGGCGGCATCTTCGGCGGGCAGGGCTACACCACCTTTTCCGCCGAGACGATCAACGAGAGCTCCCGCGAGGTCCACGCCCAGGCGATCCGTGAGCTCATCGCGCGCGACAAGAACCACCCGAGCGTCGTGCTGTGGTCGATCGCCAACGAGCCGGAATCCGACACCGAGGCCTCCGAGGACTACTTCCGTCCGCTCTTCGACGTCGCCCGCGACGCCGACCCGACGCGCCCCGTCGGCTTCGTCAACGTCATGCTCGCTCCCCACGGCGCGTGCCGCGTCTCCCAGTTCGCCGACGTGCTCATGCTCAACCGCTACTACGGCTGGTACGTCAACACCGGTGACCTCGCCAGCGCCGAGATCGCGTGGACCGCCGAGCTCGAGGGCTGGGCGTCCGAGGGCAAGCCGATCATCGTCACCGAGTACGGCGCGGACACCCTGGCCGGCAACCACTCGCTCACCCCGCAGCCATGGAGCGAGGAGTACCAGGTCGACTACCTCGACATGAACCACCGGGTCTTCGACGCGTGCGACGCCGTGGTCGGCGAGCACGTGTGGAACTTCGCCGACTTCGCGACGACCTCCGGCATCATGCGGGTCGACGGGAACAAGAAGGGTGCCTTCACCCGCGACCGCAAACCCAAGGCCGCCGCCTTCGCGCTCCGTCGCCGTTGGCGCAAGGACGCCTGAAGACCTCGGGCGTGCTGAAGACCTCGGGCGCCGCTGCCCGCCGGGTGCCGGCGTCGCCCCGAGCCTCGGGGCGCGGCCGTGACAGCGCCGTCGCGACCGCGCCCTTCCCGCCCCGGGCCACACGGCATACGGTCGTGTCCTCCCCACTCAAGGAGTCCTCGTGTCTGACCTCGCCACCATCGGTGTGACCGGCCTCGCCGTCATGGGCAGCAACCTCGCCCGCAACCTCGCCCGCCACGGCCACACCGTCGCCGTCCACAACCGCACCAACGCCAAGACCCGCGCACTCATCGAAGAGCACGGCTCCGAGGGCACCTTCGTGCCCTCCGAGTCCACCGCCGACTTCGTCGCCTCCCTCGAACGCCCTCGACGGATCATCGTCATGGTCAAGGCGGGCGGTCCCACCGACGCGGTCATCGACGAGCTCGTGCCGCTGCTCGAGGAGGGCGACATCGTCGTCGACGGAGGCAACGCCCACTTCGAGGACACCCGCCGACGCGAGGCGCGGCTGCGCGAGCACGGCCTGCACTTCGTCGGCACCGGCATCTCGGGCGGCGAGGTCGGCGCGCTCGAGGGGCCGTCGATCATGCCCGGCGGCTCCAAGGAGTCGTATGCCGCCCTCGGCCCGATCCTCGAGTCCATCGCCGCGCAGGTCGACGGCGAGCCGTGCTGCGCCTGGATGGGCCCGGACGGCGCCGGCCACTTCGTCAAGATGGTCCACAACGGCATCGAGTACGCCGACATGCAGTTCATCGCCGAGGCCTACGACCTCCTGTCGGCCGCGGGTCTCACGGCCGCCGAGGGCGCCGACGTCTTCCGCGAGTGGAACACCGGTGAGCTCGACTCCTTCCTCATCGAGTTGACGGCGGCGGTGCTCGACCAGGTCGACGCCGTGACCGGTGGGCCGCTCGTCGACGTCATCGTCGACGCGGCCGAGCAGAAGGGCACCGGCCGCTGGACCGTGCAGACGGCCCTCGAGCTCGGCGTCCCCGTGTCGACGATCGCCGAGTCGGTCTTCGCCCGGTCCGGGTCCGGTGACACCGCCGTGCGTGACGCCGCCCGCGGTGTTCTCGTCGGGCCGGATCGCGCTGTCTCCGTTGATGATCGGCAGCGCTTCGTCGACGACGTCCGTGACGCGCTGTGGTCGTCCAAGGTGGTGGCCTACGCCCAGGGGCTCGAGCAGATCCGCAAGGCGAGCGACGAGTACGGCTGGGACGTCGACATCGCGACCGTTGCCCGCATCTGGCGCGGCGGCTGCATCATCCGCGCGCGTCTGCTGGCCCAGATCAGCGACGAGTACGCCGCCGGCAGGCTCGCCACCCTCCTGGTCGCACCGAGCATCGCGTCCGGCCTGGCTGACCGGCAGGACGCCTGGCGTCGGGTCGTCGCGCTGGGCACGACGGGTGGCGTGCCCGTGCCCGGTTTCTCGAGCGCCCTCGCCTACTACGACACCGTGCGGGCCGAGCGTCTGCCGGCCGCGCTCGTGCAGGGGCTGCGCGACAACTTCGGCGCCCACACCTACGGCCGCACCGACCGCGCGGGTGCCTTCCACACGCTGTGGTCGGGCGACCGGAGCGAGGTCGCCGCGCCGTGACCGACCCATCGACGCAGATCGACGAGACCGGACCGATGACGCCGAGTCCCAGGGACGCGTGGCCGGTGGAGAGCAACGACGGCCTCCCCCCGCACCTCCGGCGCCACGCGGACCTCGTCGCGGACCACATCCGCCGAGGTATGCCGTCCCGAACCGGCCGGCTCGGCGTCGCCTTCTCGGGCGGCGTCGACTCAGGCCTCCTGCTCGCCCTCGCGGTGCGCGCGCTCGGACCGGCCCGGGTCGTCGCCGTCATCGGCGTCTCCCCCAGCCTGGCGGCCGACGAGCGTCGCGGCGCCCACGACGTCGCCGCCCACATCGGCGCCCCGATCGTCGAGGTCCCCACGCACGAGGGCGACAACCCGGCCTACCGGGCCAACGGACCCGACCGCTGCTTCCACTGCAAGGACGAGCTCTTCACGCGGATCTCCGACGACGTCGCGGCCGCGCACGAGCTCGCTGCCGTCGCGTACGGCGAGAACGCCGACGACGCGCGCCGGCCCGACCGCCCCGGCTCCCGGGCGGCCACCGAGCACGGGGTGCTCCGGCCGCTCGCCGACGCCGGCCTGACCAAGTCGGACGTGCGCGCGCTGGCCCGGGCGCTCGGACTCCCCAACGCCGACAAGCCTGCTGCTCCGTGCCTGGCCTCCCGCATCCCGCACTTCTCCAGGGTCGACCCCGCCAAGCTCGCCCAGGTCGAGCAGCTCGAAGCGGCCGTGCGGGCCTTGGGCTTTGTCGACTGCCGGGTGCGCCACCACGGGCAGGTTGCCCGGATCGAGCTTCCCGACCCCGACCTCGAACGCGCGATGTCCGCGCCCGTCCGCACCGCCGTGCACGAGGCCGGGCGGGCGGCGGGTTTCACGTTCGTCGCCGTCGACGTCGCCGGCATCCAGTCCGGCGCCTTCACCCTGCCGCTCGTCCAGGTCACCGGTGGCTGACGCGGGAGGCAGCAGCGTCGGTGCTACCGACCCCTTCGAGGTGGCCGAGCTCGACCTCGGGCGAAGGGCGCGCCGCGGGTATCCCGAGGCGATCTACTGCGAGGGCAAGACACCGGAGCAGGTGCGCACCATCGCCGAGCGGCTTCGTGACGCCGCCGCCGACGGGACCACGTCTGGTGCCGTTCTCTTCACCCGGGCGGGCGTCGAGCACGCCGAAGCAGTGCTCGACATCCTGCCGAATGCCTTGCACGACAAGACAGCCCGGCTTCTCGCCTGGCCGCCGGACCCTCCGGCCCCCAGCGGCGGCCTCGTCGCCGTCTTCTGTGCCGGCACGTCCGACCTGCCCGTCGCGCGCGAGGCAGTGCTGACGGCACGCTTCCTCGGCCGCGAGACCGACCTCGTCGTCGACGTCGGCGTGGCCGGACTGCACCGGGTCCTCGCCCGCCGCGACCTCATCGACCGTGCGCGGGTCATCGTCGTGGTCGCCGGCATGGACGGGGCCCTTCCGAGCGTCGTCGCGGGGCTCGCCGCCTCCCCGGTCGTCGCCGTGCCCACGTCCGTCGGCTACGGTGCGGCATTCGGGGGGCTCGCTCCCCTGCTGGCGATGCTCAACGCGTGCTCCCCCGGGGTCGGCGTCGTCAACATCGACAACGGCTACGGCGCCGGCCACCTCGCCGCGCAGATCGCCGCCCCCTGACCACCATCGAAGGAGCAGCTCCACGTGTGGACCCTGTCCGGATTCGCCGACGAGATCGACCCTGACCTGGCCACACAGTGTCAGGTGCTCAGAGAGCTCGACATCACCCACATCGAGCTGCGCAGCGCGTGGGACGTCAACGTCCTGGACTTGTCCGACGAGCAGCTGAGCGAGGTCGAGAGCGTCCTGACCGCATACTCCATCTCGGTGTCGTCGATCGGCTCACCCATCGGCAAGATCGACATCGAGGACGACTTCGAGGCGCACCTGCGGCGGATGGACCGGGCACTGACGGTGGCTGAGCGGCTCAGCGCGCCCTACATCCGGTTGTTCTCGTTCTTCCTGCGCGACGACGAGGCGCCAGCGGACCACCGCGACGAGGTGATCCGCCGGATGCGCGCCTTGGTCGACGCCGCGGCCGGCCACGACGTGGTGCTGCTGCACGAGAACGAGAAGGACATCTACGGCGACGTCCCAGACCGCGTCCTGGACCTCGTCGAATCGGTGGACTCGCCGCAGTTCAAGCTCGCGTGGGACGCCGCCAACTACGTTCAGTGCGGCGTTCGCCCGTTCACCGAGGGCTACGACCGGCTGCGGCCGCACCTGGCCTACATCCAGATCAAGGACGCGCTCGCAGCCACCGGCGAGGTCGTGCCGGCCGGTGAGGGCGACGGCGAGGTGCGCCGGACGATCCGCGCGCTGCGGGCCGACGGCTTCGATGGGTTCTTCTCCATGGAGCCACACCTGGGCAGCACCCACAGCTTGGGCGGCTTCACCGGTGCCGACCTCTTCGCCCACGCGACGAAGACCTTCACGGCGCTGCTGGACAGCGAAGGGATCGAATACGTATGAGCGGCAAGAGAGTCCGGTTCGCGGTCATCGGTGCCGGCATGATCGGCGCGGTGCACGCGGCCGCCCTCGCCGAGCTGCCCGAGACCGCCGAGCTCGTCGCCGTCGTCGACGTCGACCGCCCCAAGGCGCTCGCCCTGGCCGAGCAGCATGGCGCCGAGCACACCGACGACCTGACGGCGCTGCTGTCTCGCGACGACATCGACGCCGTCACCGTGTGCACCCCCAGCGGTCTGCACGCAGATGTCGCGGTCGCGGCGCTGGACGCCGGCAAGCACGTCGTCATCGAGAAGCCGATCGACGTCAGCCTGGCTGCTGCGGACCGCATCATCCACGCCGAGGCCCGGTCCGGCAGGAAGGCCACGGTGATCTCGCAGCACCGCTTCGACCGCTCCACCGAGACGGTCCTGCAGGCGGTGACCGACGGGACGCTGGGCTCGATCACCTCCGCGATCGCCTCCCACGCCTGGTGGCGAGGGCAGAGCTACTACGACTCCGGCGAGTGGCGCGGCACGTGGGCGCTCGACGGCGGCGGAGCCGTCATGAACCAGACCGTGCACACCATCAACCTCATGCTCACCATGGTCGGCACTCCGGTGGAGGTGTTCGCCTACACCGCCTGCCTGGCGCACGAACACATCGAGGTCGAGGACACCGCGGTCGCGGTGCTCCGGTTCGAAAGCGGCGCGCTCGGCATGATCCACGGCACCACCGCCGCCTACCCCGGGCTGGACGCCCGGCTGTCGGTCTACGGCACCAAGGGCTCAGCCGTCGTCTCCGACGACCAGCTCGTCTACCTCCACGAGACGGTGGGCGCGGCCACGGAGATCGGGATGTCGAGCATGACGGGTGGCAACCAGGTCACGGCCGCCCACCAGATCGGTCCGGACGAGCTCAGCTTCGGCCATGCCCACCGGCTGCAGCTCGCCGACTTCATCGCCGCGGTCACCACGGGAGGCGCTCCCCGCGTCAGCACGTCCGACGCCCGGACCTCGCTCGCCGTCATCCTGGGCCTCTACGAGTCCGCCACCACCGGCCGTCCGGTGCGGCTGTGACCCATCGGACGATAGAGGCGGCCACGTTGCGCGTCGGGCTGGTCGGCTGCGGGTCCATCGCGTCGCAGCACCTGGACGCCATCAGCGCCAACCCTGACGCGGTCCTCGTTGCGGTGGCAGACACGGATGAGGCCGCGGTGGCCGCGGTCGTCGCCGATCGCGGGGTGCCCGGCTACCCGGACCTGACCCGGATGCTCGATGAGGCGCAGCCCGACGTCGTGCACATCTGCACGCCCCACCACCTCCACGCCGCGATGGCCATCGAGAGCCTGCGCCGCGGGGTGCACGTCCTGCTCGAGAAGCCTGTGGCCACGACGGTCGCGGACGGTGAGGCCCTGGTGCGGGCCGCGAGGTCCAGCACCGCCACCCTCGGGGTGTGCTTCCAGAACCGTTTCAACCCCACGATCCTGGCGATCCGCGACCTGCTCGAGGGAGGCACCCTGGGGGCCCTCCTCGGCGGCCGCGCGGCGGTCACGTGGTTCCGCGACGAGTCCTACTACGCGAGTCGCCCGTGGCGCGGTCGGTGGTCCGAGAGCGGCGGCGGGGTGCTCATCAACCAGGCGATCCACACCCTGGACCTCCTGCAGTGGTTCCTCGGTGAGGTGACCACGGTGCGCGGCGTGGCGACTCGGGTCGCGCTGTCCGACACCATCGAGGTGGAGGACACCGCCGTCCTCCAGCTCGGCCACGCCGGGGGCCGCCGGTCGTTGTTCCATGCCAGCAACGGCTACGTCGCCAACGCCCCGGTCACCCTGGAGCTGATCGCCGAACGCGGCATCGTCAAGCTGGACACCGACGTCCGGGTCGAACACGCCGACGGTCGCGTCGACACCATTCGGGAGACCCGGATCGGTCACGGCGAGAAGGCCTACTGGGGTGCCTCCCACCGGGACCTCATCGACGACTTCTACCGACACGTCCGCGCTGGCACCCCCTTCTCGATCGGCCCCGCTGAGGCACTCGAGAGCCTGAAGATCATCACCGCGGTGTATGACCAGTCGGCCGACCTGCTGGGTCCCAGACCCTGAGTGAGGTGGCGGCGACGGCACGACCTCACGGCGTCGGGCGCAGCCCCTCCGGCACGCGAGCACCGCGGGCCAGACCCTCTGCCGCAGCGGCCGCCTCAGCGGCGTCGAGCACCTCGCGCACCGGGAGCCGGAGGCCCGCGGCGGCAGCCTCGACGTCACGGAACTCCGCGGCCGCGTTGACGATCCGACCTTGCCGGTGGGCCACCTTGATACCGACGCGCTGACCTGCGACGTCGACGTCGGTCCAGCCGCGGTCGAGTGCCCAGCGGGTGACGTCGGTGACGCGCACGCCGATGGTGCTCGTCGAGGCGAACACGAGGTCCCGGAGCGCCACCACGTGGCCCGGAGCCGCGAGGACGGACAGCAGCTGGGCCGGCCGGCCGCGCTTCATGGTGATCGGGGTGGTCCACGCGTCTCGGGCGCCCGCCGCCAGCAGGGCGTCGACCACGGTCGGCCACAGGCGGGGGTCGAGGTCGTCGACGTTGGCCTCCAGCACGCACAGCTGTTCGGGGACGTTGTCGCCGGCGTCGAGTCTCCCGCCGGCGACCGGGGCAGCCGCACTCTCGGTGGGTGCCAGGGGTCGTCCGACGACGACACGCACGACGTTGGGGCGGTCCGGGTGCTCCTTGGTCCCGGCGCCGACGCCGACCGAGATGACGGTCATGGCCGGCAGTCCCGCCTGGCGCTGCACGAGGGCCGTCACGAGCGCCACACCCGTCGGCGTCGCGAGCTCACCGTCACCGCCCGAGGTCACGTCCCAGCCACGGCACAGCTCCAGGACGGCGGGGACCGGCACGGGCACGCGGCCGTGCGCGGCGCGGACCGAGCCCGACCCCAACGACAACCGGCCGGCCGTCACGGTGCGCGCCCCGAGGTCGACGAGCGCCGCGCAGCTGCCGACGACGTCCGCGATGGAGTCCCAGGCCCCGACCTCGTGGAAGTGGACGTCGTCGATGCGTTTGCCGTGCACCCGTGACTCGGCGACCGCCAACCGCTCGAAGGCTGCGTGCGACCACTGGCGCACCGTGTCGTCGAGGTCGGCGTCGCGCAGCCGGTCCCGGATCTCGGACCAGGGCCGGTGGTGCTGGTCCGGCGCGAGCAGCTCGACCTCGACCTTGAGGGCGCGCATGCCGGCCCGCTCCGTCTCGTGCGTCACGAGCCGCACGGTGCCCGGGATCACGGAGTCGACGGCGGCCTGCGCAACAGCCAGTGAGGCACCCGCGTCGACGAACGCGCCGAGGAGCATGTCCCCGGCGACCCCGGCGGACACGTCCAACCACACGTCGACCCCGGCGCGACCGTTCCTCGAGCTCATCCCCTCACCGTAGGAGACCCACGAGCCGACCGTCGTCCGTATCCGCGTCGTCCGGGCAGACCGTCACGGCCGCGCCCCTGGCACCAGGTCTGGCCTGCCCCAGGAGCGACGCGTGGACGGTCGCGGCCAAGACGACGAGGAGGGGGGCGAATGAGAAGAGGTAGCGCGCCCGGCCCTGGAAGACCATCGTGAAGGCGGCGATACCCAGCACACTCAGCGCAAGCAACAGGACTTGGCGCCGATAAGGCGCCCGCAGAAGACCGATGCCCGCGACGATCAGCACCGCCAGCCAGAGCCCCTGGGTGAGCTCCGCGCGAAGCTGGTAACCGCCGCCGTTGAAACCGTTGAGGTCGTGAACCACTCCCGTCACGCCTGTCGCCGGGGCCAGTCGGCCGGGGAGCGAGTCGCCACCTTCGCCCCACGCCGAGAACATCCCGTCCCCCCAGTTCCACGCCAGCTTGTTCGCATAGAACTCCACCGTGCCAAGCAGCCCACGCTCTTGCCACCGCTCGGCGAGGTAGCCGAGGGCATACTCGTTCATCTGGTCCGGGGTGCCCTCGTCCACGGCGTCGACCATGGCGCGCACATAGGCCCCGTAACTGACAACACCGGAACTAGAGACGGTCTCGGCCGACCCGTTGGCGACCCACCACAGCAGGGTGGGCGAGGCGTCGGGACGCAGGTCCTGCGTGTCGACACCGGCCACGGTCGTCGATGCAGCGGGCAGCGCCACGGCGAGGACCAGGAACAGGACAAGGCCCACGGCGATTGCGCTGAGACCCAGCGCAGGCCGCCGCGGGCGCCGCTCCCGGTCGAACACCGCGATGATTCCCGTGATGGCGGCGGCCGCCACGACGACGACCGGGGTCGTCTTGACGGCGTAGGCCACTGCGAGTGCCGCGATGCTGAGGGTCCACAGCACCGTGCGTGACCTGCGCTGTCCCGGCATCAGCGCCCGCGATGCCAGGGCGACCCCGCCGACGACGAGCGGCATGGCCAGCACATCGGTGTACGGCACGCTCAGCCAGGGGCTCAGCCCGACGAGAGCGATGGTGACGATCTGGGCGACGAGCGCGGGACCGCGACCCGCCAACTGCACGACGAGGACATGCACGGCATACAGAGTCACGGCCAGGCCGATACCGCCGAGCGCGATGAGCACCGCGTCGGGAGCAACACCGAGCGACTGTCCCACGTCGGCCGCCGCCCGGTCGATCGCGAGCAGCGGCAGGTTGTTCGGGAAGACCGACAAGTAGTCGAGTTCATGCTCGCTGAGCGGCCGCCCGGCGTGCAGTGAGCGGGCCATCGACATGACGGCCCCCGCGTCCCAGCCGTACTGGTACCGGGTCTGCATCGCGACGAACGTTGCGACCGAAGCGCCCGCCACAGCGATGACGCCGGGCAGCCACCGACTCTTCAGGGCGCACGGTACGCGGACGCGCGCAGCGAGGGCGATGCCCACGACAACGGTCGGCACGACGACCTGCCACCGGTAGTCGACGCTGACGCGTCGCGGGGCAATCAGGGCGACGACGGCGACCGCGACAAGGGAAACCCCGGTCAGTCGAAGCAGTGTTCGACCGACCGGGGACTCCATGAAGCCCGACGCTACCTCACTGGAATGTGCGCCCGATGAGGTGCCCGACACAGCGCCGGGTCAGGCGACCGGGGCGTCCCTCTCGGCCCGGTTGACCGCCGACACGATGGCCTTGATGGACGCGGTGACGATCGACGGGTCGACACCGACGCCCCAGAGGACACGTTCGCCGACGGCACACTCGACGTATGCCGCAGCGCGGGCGTCGCCACCGGCGGACAGGGCGTGCTCGGCGTAGTCGAGGACACGCACGTCCGGGGTGCCCTCGACCGTGGCCAGTGCATCGACGAAGGCCGCGATCGGGCCGTTGCCCGTCCCGGTGATCGTCCGGGACTCGCCGCCGTCGCGCACCGTGGCCTCGATCGTGCTGGCTCCGTCGACGGTCGAGTCGGTGACGACGTTGACGAGCTCGAAGCGGCCCCACGGGCGTGCCGGGTCCGGCAGGTACTCGTCCTGGAACCGGCCCCACAGCTCGGCGGGAGCGACCTCGCCACCGTCCTGGTCGACGCCGCGCTGGACGACACCGGAGAACTCGATCTGCAGCCGGCGCGGCAGGTCCATCTGGTGCTCGGTCTTCATGATGTAGGCGACGCCGCCCTTGCCGGACTGGCTGTTGACGCGGACGACGGCCTCGTAGGACCGGCCCATGTCGTGCGGGTCGATCGGGAGGTAGGGCACACCCCAGACGAGGTCGTCGATGCTCGTGCCCTTCTCCTTGGCCTCGGCCGCCATCGCCTCGAAGCCCTTCTTGATGGCGTCCTGGTGCGAGCCGGAGAAGGCGGTGAAGACGAGGTCGCCGCCGTAGGGGTGTCGCTCGCCCACCGGCAGCTGGTTGCAGTACTCGACGGTGCGGCGCACCTCGTCGATGTCGCTGAAGTCGATCTGCGGGTCGATGCCCTGGCTGAAGAGGTTCATCCCGAGCGTGACCAGGCAGACGTTGCCGGTGCGCTCCCCGTTGCCGAAGAGGCAGCCCTCGATGCGGTCCGCGCCGGCGAGGTAGCCGAGCTCCGCGGCGGCCACGCCCGTGCCCCGGTCGTTGTGCGGGTGGAGGCTCACGACGATGGACTCACGGCGCTCGAGGTGACGGACCATCCACTCGATGGAGTCGGCGTAGACGTTGGGTGTCGCCATCTCGACGGTCGCCGGCAGGTTGACGATGATCTTGTGGTCCGGCGTCGGGTCGATGACGTCGACGACGGCGTTGCAGATCCGCATCGCGAAGTCGAGCTCGGTGCCGGTGTAGGACTCGGGCGAGTACTCGTAGTAGATCGTCGTGTCCGGGATGGTCTCCTCGAGCTTCTTGCACAGGCGCGCCGCCTGGACGGCGATGTCGATGATGCCGTCCTGGTCGAGCCCGAAGACGACCTTGCGCTGCAGCGCCGACGTCGAGTTGTAGAAGTGGACGATGGCCTGCTTGCTGCCCCGGATCGCGTCGTAGGTGCGCTCGATGAGGTGGTCGCGACACTGCGTCAGCACCTGGATCGTCACGTCGTCGGGGATGTGGCCACCCTCGATGAGCTCGCGACAGAAGTCGTAGTCGGTCTGGCTCGCGGACGGGAAGCCGACCTCGATCTCCTTGTAGCCCATCTTCACGAGCAGCTGGAACATGCGCAGCTTGCGCTCGGAGTTCATCGGGTCGATGAGGGCCTGGTTGCCGTCACGCAGGTCGACGGCGCACCAGCGCGGGGCCTGCTCGATGCGCTTCGTCGGCCACGTGCGGTCCGGGAGCTCGAAGGGGATCTGCTCGTGGAACGGGACGTACTTCTGGAACGGCATTCCCGACGTCTGCTGGGGGTGGATCATCGCTGCACTCTCTTCGTCTGCGTTTCGCTCGGTGTCCGGCCGGACACGGGAAACTCCGCGACGAGGAGGGCCGGGATCAGGCCTCGTCGCGGCAGAGAAGGAGGAGGCTCACCGCTCGCACGACTTCACCGTATGCCGGGTGCTCGGGTCACGTCCACCCGTCGGGACCGCTGCCCGGATGATGAGACGACCGTCTCGTCAGCGGATCTCGAAGCCCTCTGGACGCTCGGTCGCGATGCTGCCACGGGTGCCCGGCGGGTCAGTCACGCCGTAGTTGACGTCCTCGCGGCCCGATCCGAAACCCGCCCATCCGACCTCGACGCCCGTCGGCAATGCACCGCCCCCCGATGCCCTCTGGGTTCGGGCCTCGTCAGGCCCCTGGCCGACCGCACGCCACACGCGGGCCTCCGAGGCGACGATGTCGAGGTCGGTCCAGGCCCGGGCCTGCTCCGGCGTGAACCCCGCGGCGACCCACCGCTGCCGGGCGTGCGGCTCGATACCAGCGACCTCGAACCCGCGGGCCTCCTCGGGGGTCAGGGTCGGATCCGCGAGCACGAGCTCCCTCGCCTCCCGGGCTCCGAAGCCCGCGTCGCGCCAGCGCACGGCCTGCGGCAGGTCCTCGGCCTCCCAGACGGCCACATCGGCCACGGTGAGGCCCGCCTCGAGCCAAGGGGCGACCTCGGCAGGTGTCCGCTGGATGAGCACGGCGGCAAGCCGCTCCACCGGCGCATCAGGCGGCAGTCCGATCCGTCGCCACGCGACGGTACGACTCACGACCTCGTCCCCCGGAGCCTCCGACATGGAAACGATCTCACTCCACTCCCGCGCCTGGAGGGGCGTCAGCCCGGCCCCGCCCTCGGACAGGGGTGCGATCAGGGCGCGGAGATGGGCTGGGCCCAGCCCCAGGCGAACCCAGTGCCCGACGTGGGGGTCCTGAGCCGCTTCCGCGTGCCAGGCGCGCGCGGCGTCGGCCTGCCGACCGGTCCACGACGCCCAGGCCTCGTCCTCGGTGTGCGACAGGACGTCCACTGCCGCCCGCATGTTGGCCAGGGCGTCCCAGCCGAACCCCTTCCGATCCCGGTGCTGTCCGATGAGCAGCAGCAGGCTCGACAGCGGCAGGGACGGCCAAGGAGAGCGCAGGAGCCAGATGCGTTCGCGGGGTGGCGGCGGAAGGTCGACGGAGCGGGCCATTCGGGCGAGCAGCCATTGCTGGTGGGTGTCGCGCCCCGCCTCGGGACCGAGCCGCGTCTCGTCGTCGCCGCAGGACATCAGCCCGAACCTCGGCATCCGGTCGCGCACCCACCGTCGGTGCTCGCGCGGCCAGACCGCCGGGAGCAACGCCCACTCCCAGCCGGCGAACCCGATGGGCAGGGGCTCCCACCCCTCGTCTGCCAGGCCCGCCACCTCGGGCAGGTCTGCGACCCCCGGGAGGAGGTGTCGCTCCCCGGGGGCGAGCACCCGGTCCTCACCGTTGTCGAGCATTGCCTCGATCTCCGCCAGAGCCGGCGACAGCGGCAGCAGGTCGACGTCGGCTACGGCCGGCGGCTCGTCGCGACCCCACGGGTCGTCGGTCACGGGGCCGTCGTGGTGTCGGGCGAGTCGGCGTCGGCGGTGTCCTCGCGGACGTCGGCGATCTGTTCCTCGGGCCGCGGGGGTACCGTCTGGTCCTCCTCGAGGACCTCCAGCTCGTGGTCGTGTGCAGCAGTCTCCGACATGTCCGCCTCCTTCTCGGGAGTCTAGGACGGTGGAAGACGTCAGGCGCGCTGGCAGACCATGAGGAGGTTCCCGTCGGGGTCGGTGAACTGGACGAAGCGGACGCTCCCGATGTCCTCGACGTCGGAGGTGATCGTGACACCCAGGTCCCGCAGGTGGCCGACCGCCGCCGCCAGGTCCTCGGTCCAGAGGAAGAAGCGCGGCGGTCCCGACGCGTCGAACGCGGGCCGGTTCGCGTCGAGCGCGAGCCGGGTCTCGCCGTCGGTGGGGATGTCGTAGATCGTGCCCTCGTGGGAGGCGACCCCGGGCTCGAAACCGAGCACGGCGGCATACCAGGGCACGGCGGTCGCCATGTCGCGGACCGGGATGAAGACCTGGCCGACGCGGCTCTGGATCGGGCTGCTCACCGAGGCACCCTACTGGGCGGCGAACCTGCCAGCGCGAGCTCTCTGGTCGCTGGTCAAGGACCCGTCAGAAGCCCAGGCGCTGCAGCTGCTTGGGGTCGCGCTGCCAGTCCTTGGCCACCTTGACGTGCAGGTCGAGGTAGATCTTCTGGCCGAGGAGCGCCTCGATGCCCCTGCGCGCGTTCGTGCCGACCTCACGCAGCCGGGAGCCTCCGCGTCCGATGACGATCGCCTTCTGGCTCGGGCGTTCCACGAAGACGTTGACCCGGACGTCGAGCAGCGGCTTGTCCTCCGGTCGCCCCTCGCGCGGCACCATCTCCTCGACGACGACGGCCAGCGAGTGCGGCAGCTCGTCGCGCACACCCTCGAGGGCTGCCTCACGGACGAGCTCGGCGATCATCACCATCTCCGGCTCGTCGGTGAGCACGCCGTCGGGGTAGAGCTGCGGCGACCGCGGCAGGAAGGACGCGAGGACGTCCCGCACCTCCTCGACCTGGCTCCCCGACACGGCCGAGCACGGGATGATCGCGTCCCACTCCCCCAGCTGGTCGATGGCGATGAGGTGCTCGGCGAGCCGCTCGCGGTCGACGGCGTCGGCCTTGGTGGCGATGGCGACGACCGGGCGGCGCCGCAGCGAGCGCAGCTCCGTGAGCTCGTTGGCGATGAAGGTGTCGCCCGGCCCGATGCGCTGGTCGGCCGGCAGGCAGAAGCCGATGACGTCGACCTCGAGGAGCGTCTCGCGGACGAGGTCGTTGAGCCGCTGCCCGAGCAGCGTCCGGGGCTTGTGCAGCCCCGGGGTGTCGACGAGGATCACCTGCGCCGAAGGAGTCGTGGCGACGCCGCGGATCGTGTGCCGCGTCGTCTGCGGTTTCGAGCTCGTGATCGCGACCTTCTGTCCGACGAGGGCGTTGGTCAGCGTCGACTTGCCGGCGTTGGGCCGGCCCACGAGACAGGCGAACCCGGCGCGGTAGTCCTCCGACCGACCTCCGGGCGCCATGCCGTCGCCGCGTGTCGGGTCAGCGTCCTGAGTGGCCATGGGCGTCCTCCGTCTCGATGTGTGCGGCGTCGTCCTCCGGCACCGGCGCGCGGTGCACGATGACCGACGCGACCCGGTGGCGGCGTCCGGCCATGCGCTCAGCCGTGAGCTCCAGCCCAGCGACCGTACCGGACGAGCCGACGATCGGGACGCGCCCGATGACCTTCGTCAGGAGGCCGCCGACGGTGTCGACGTCCTCCTCGTCGATGGTGACGTCGAAGAGCTCGGCCAGGTCGTCGATGTCCATCGAGGCCGGGACCCGTAGGGTGCCGTCCTCGAGCTGCTCGACGCCGGGTGCCTCACGGTCGTGCTCGTCGGCGATCTCGCCGACGATCTCCTCGATGATGTCCTCGATGGTGATGAGCCCGGCGGTGCCGCCGTACTCGTCGACGACGATGGCGAAATGGTTCTGGTCGCGCTGCATCTCGCGCAGCAGGTCGTCGACCGGCTTGCTCTCGGGCACGAAGTGCATGGGCCGCATCACCTCGGTGGCGGGGTGCCGACCGTCCTCGGGGGCGGCGTTGAGCCGGCGGGCGACATCCTTGAAGTACAGCAGCCCGCGCACGTCGTCGCTGTCCTCGCCGACGACGGGGATCCGCGAGAAGCCGGACCGGAGGAAGAGCGACATCGCGCTGCGCAGCGTCTTGTCCGCGTCGAGCACGACCATGTCGGTGCGCGGGACCATGACCGCTCGGGCGAGGGTGTCGCCGAGCTCGAAGACGGAGTGGATCATCTCGCGCTCGTCGGCCTCGATGACGTCCGAGTCGCCGGCCATGTCGACGAGGTCGCGCAGCTCGGACTCGGTCTGGAACGGCCCGTCGGTGTAGCCCTTGCCCGGCGTGACCGCGTTGCCGAGGACGACGAGGAGCTTGGCGAGGGGGCCGAGCACGCGACGCAGCCCGACAGCGAAGGGCGCGCTCCACAGGGCCACCGTGTCGTAGTTCTGCCGTCCGAGCGTGCGCGGGGAGACGCCGACGACGACGAACGACACGACGGCCATGATCGCGATGCTGATGAGGGCGCGGCTCCACGTCGACTGGACCTCCCCGGCGACGGCCAGGGTGACGAGGACCGCGGCGGTGGCCTCGGCGACGACACGCAGGAACGCGATCACCGACAGGTACGGCGGCGAGTCGCCGACCACGGTCATGAGCGACCTGGCGCCAGAGCGGCCCTCGTCGAAGAGCTCCTGCGCCCGCACGCGCGACATGCGGAAGATCGCGGCCTCGGCGGCCGAGAGCAGGAACGCGACGACGATGCTGACGAGCGCCGGGAGCGCGAACTGCGGGAACATCTCGGTCTCTCGTCCGCGGTCAGGCGCTCGGGCGGTTGCGCGTGGCGAGGAACGTCAGGAGCAGCTGCCGTTGCAGCTCGAACATCTCGCGTTCCTCGTCCGGCTCGGCGTGGTCGTAGCCGAGCAGGTGCAGGATGCCGTGCGTGGTGAGCAGCAGCATCTCCTCGATCGGCGCGTGACCCGCCTCGAGGGCCTGCTTCGTCGCGACGGACGGGCAGAGCACGATGTCGCCGAGGGTGCCCTCGTCGGGCTCCTGCCCCTCCCGGCCGGGCCGCAGCTCGTCCATCGGGAAGCTCATGACGTCGGTCGGCCCGGGCAGGTCCATCCACTGCACGTGGAGGACCTCCATGGCGTCCTCGTCGACGAGCTTGATGCAGAGGTCCGCCTGCGGGTGCACGCGCATCTGCTCCATGACGTAGGAGGCGCAGGCGAGCAGCTCGAGCTCGTCGACGTCGGCGTCGGTCTCGTTGAGCACGTCGATGCTCACGCGAGGTCCTCCTGCGTGTCGGGCGTCGCGTCCACCGAGGGCGTATGCCGTCCGGCCGCGCGTCGCGGCCCGGTGGCCCCGCCTGCCGGGTCCTTGCCCTGGCGACGAGCGCGCTTCTGGCCACGGGCGTCGTCGCGCTCGTAGGCATCGACGATGGCGCTGACCAGTCGGTGCCGGACGACGTCGTGCGACGTCAGCTCGGCGAAGTGGATGTCCTCGACGTCGCCGAGGATGTCACGCACGATCTTGAGGCCGGAGCGGGTGCCGCCGGGCAGGTCGACCTGCGTGATGTCGCCCGTCACGACCATCTTGGAGCCGAAGCCCAGGCGGGTGAGGAACATCTTCATCTGCTCGCTCGAGGTGTTCTGCGCCTCGTCGAGGATGATGAACGCGTCGTTGAGCGAACGTCCTCGCATGTAGGCCAGCGGCGCGACCTCGATGGTGCCCGACGCCATGAGCTTGGGGATCGTCTCGGGCGAGACCATGTCGTGCAGGGCGTCGTAGAGGGGCCGGAGGTAGGGGTCGATCTTGTCGTTGAGCGTGCCGGGCAGGAAGCCCAGTCGCTCGCCGGCCTCGACGGCCGGACGCGTGAGGATGATCCGGTTGACCTGCTTGGCCTGCAGCGCTGCCACGGCCTTGGCCATCGCGAGGTAGGTCTTGCCGGTGCCCGCAGGACCGATGCCGAAGACGATCGTGTGCTGGTCGATGGCGTCGACGTAGCGCTTCTGGTTGAGCGTCTTGGGCCTGATCGTGCGACCACGGCTGCTGACGATGTTCATCGTCAGCACGTCGGCGGGACGCTCGATCGTCTGGCTCCGCAGCATCGAGATGGAGCGCTCGACGGCGTCGCGGTTGAGCGGCTGTCC
Source organism: Terrabacter sp. 2YAF2 (assembly GCF_052114705.1). Lineage (NCBI taxonomy): Bacteria > Bacillati > Actinomycetota > Actinomycetes > Micrococcales > Intrasporangiaceae > Terrabacter > Terrabacter sp. 2YAF2. The sequence goes on along the minus strand of NZ_JBFRFG010000006.1, from coordinate 301,910 downwards.
GGTCTCGACGATGACGAGCAGCTCGTCGAGCAGCGAGTCGATGATCTCGAGCTCGCCGGCGGGGCCGGCGAACGTCATCTCGTTGCCGCGCACGTGCGTGTCGACGAGCGGGAACTGGCGCTCCATGGTGCGGAGCAGCTCGTCCCGGGCGCCGAGCAGGGTCACCATCTCGATCGGCGGCGGGATCTGCCGCGTCAGCACCGGGGCGTCGCCCCCGGTCTTGCCGCCTGCGGCGTGCTGGGTGCCGTCAGGGCTGTCGGTCTCGGATGGTCGAGGTTGCGCGTCATTCATCGTGGGGACGAGTCTACGTGGCGCGGCCCGAGCTCCTCACCACGAATTGGGCGAGGTCCCTGCTCTGCTGGACGCGGGAGGGCTCGTGGACGTACATCATGTGACCCGCCTCGTAGTAGGCGTGCTCGATGTTCGCGAGCCGGTCGGCGGGCAGCTGCAGGTGGGCCACGACGTCCTCGGCCGCGAAGTGCGGCGTCGCACCGTCGTAGTAGCCGTACGCGATGTGCACCTTGAGGTGCGGGTTCTGGCGCATGGCGCGCTCGAGCTTGGGCGACACGTCGACGGGCCGTCCCTCGAAGTCATGGAACGACCACGGGTGCACGAGGCGCGAGATCTGCTCGTAGTGCAGGTCGCTGCCGTAGCCGAGCTCGTCACGGACGTAGTGGTTCCAGGCCGCGGAGTAGGGGCCGGTGATGGCGTCGTGGGACGGGTCGGCGTCCATGTTCTCGGCGATGGCGGCCGCCGCCGGACCCGTGAACCGGGCGTCGAGCCGGCCCACGGACAGCCGGTCGTCGCGGAGCAGCTCGGTGAAGAAGCGCCAGTGCTCGATGCGCAGGTCGGCCCGGTCGACGTAGTCCTCGGTCAGGCCGGAGAGCCGGGCCAGCGTCGCCACGGCCTCGGCACGCTCGCGCCTGGTGAGGCGGTTGCCCCGGGAGAGCACCCACGGGTAGTCGCGGGCGGCATACTCCTGGGCCTCGTCGAGGACGGACTGCAGCGACCGCCGGCCGTGCTTGCCGTGGTAGTGGGCCACGGCGGCATACGTCGGCAGGTAGAGCGCGTGGGCCCGGTCGTTGCGCTGGTTCTCGAAGTCGACCGAGCTGAGGTCGAGCACGCTGCTGATGAGCACGAGGCCGTTGAGGTACATGCCGTAGCGGGACTGGAGGTGCTCGGCCAGCGCCGCACCACGCAGGGTGCCGTAGGACTCGCCTGCGACGAACTTCGGCGACATCCAGCGACCGTTGCGAGAGGTCCAGAGGCGGATCAGCTCGGCGACGGACTCGACGTCCTTCTGGTAGCCGTGGTACTCCCCCGGCTTGCCGCCCTCGACGGCGCGCGAGTAGCCCGTCGACATCGGGTCGATGAAGACGAGGTCGCTGACGGCGAGGAGCGACTCCGGGTTGTCGACGAGGTCGTACGGGGGCGGCTGAAGGGCTCCGACGTCGCCGCTGACGACGCGGCGCGGGCCGAGCAGGCCCAGGTGCAGCCAGACGCTGGAGCTGCCGGGACCGCCGTTGAAGGCGAAGGTGACCGGCCGCGTGCGGGCGTCCGCGTCGTCGAGGACGTAGCTCGTCATCGACAGCTCGGCGCGGGCCTTGTGCCCGCCGAAGGTGCCGTCCTTGTGCTCCTCCTCGCGCAGCACGACGCGACCGGTCGTCGCGGTGTAGCCCAGCGTGCGGCGGCCGACCTTGAGGGTGTGGTGGGTGGTGACGAGGTCGTCGACGGGGTCGACCGGCTTCGCCTCGCCGTCGGTGTCCTTGGCGTCTGCGGCCGACCCCGTCGTGGCCGGCTTGTCGTCGCCCGTGGGGCGTTCCGAGCTCACACCATCCCCCGCTCGGTGAAGGTCGCGCCCGCGAGGAGGTGCACGTGCGCGTGGAAGATCGTCTGCCCGGCGTCGCTGCCGGTGTTGACGATCATCCGGTGCGCGTCGGCGACGCCCTCCTCCTCGGCCACGCGCGCGGCGAGGCGGAAGACGTCGGCGAGGTCGTCACCCGATGCGGCCGCCAGCGCACCGACGGTCGGCTCGTGGCGCCTCGGCACGACGAGGACGTGGATCGGCGCCGCGGGGTTGATGTCGCGGAAGGCGATGGACCGGTCGCTCTCGGCGACGCGGTCGGACGGGATCTCCCCGGCGACGATCTTGCAGAAGAGGCAGTCACTCGGGGTCTGCGAGGTCATGAGTGCACCCTAGGCACGTCGTGGACGGTCCGCACGATTGCCACGTCGACGTGTCAACCATGGAGGTGCGGTGCGCGTCATTTGTCCGTGAGAGCGTTGGGTATGCCGTCCGGCCAGCTCAGTGACCCCGGGGCCTCGGGGGCCGCTGACCGCGCCCCGAACGAACCGAACGTCGGGGCCGAGCTGCCCACCGACCCCGACGTGGCCATCACCGAGCTCTACCGGGCCCACTGGCACCGGCTCGTGCGCCTCGCGTGGCTCCTGCTGCGCGACCAGCTCGCCGCCGAGGACGTCGTGCAGGACGCGTTCGTGGCGACCCATCGCAGCTGGGCCTCGATCCGGGACGGCGGACGTGTCGTCGGCTACCTCCAGACCTCCGTCGTCAACGGCTGCAGGTCCGTGCAGCGGCACGCCGTCGTCGTCGACCGCCAGAACCTCCGGGAGGCGGCGGCGGCCGACGCCCCGGGACGGGGCAGCCACGGGAGCGCCGAGACGCACGTCCTGCACTCGGCCGAGCGCCACGCCGTCATGGACGCCCTGCGGGCCCTCCCGTCGCGCCAGCGCGAGGTGCTGGTGCTGCGCTACTACTCCGACCTGTCCGAAGCCCAGATCGCCCACGCTCTCGAGATCTCCCCCGGCGCCGTCAAGACCCACGCCCACCGTGGCCTGACGGCCCTGCGCCGCACCATCGACCCCCTGGAGCTGTCATGAACACCGACCCGTCGCGACCCGGCGAGACGCCCGCCGACCACCCGTTCGTCGACGGCGCAGGCCTGCGCCTCGTCGAGGACCGGCTGCGCCGCTCGCTCGAGGACGAGGCGAACGCCATCACGCCCACCGACCGGCTCGGCGCCATCCTCGACGAGGGTCACGCCGGCACCGGGACCGGCTTCGTGGCGTCGAGCGTGGCGCGTTCGTCGAGCTCCGGCAGCCGACACCACCGCTGGATCCTGCCTGCTGCCGCAGCCGCGACCGCCGTGCTGGTGACCGGCACGGTGTGGGCGGTCAACCGTCCTCCGGCACAGACGCCCCCGGTCGCCGCGACGCCGACCGCCGTGGGGACGCCGACGCCCGGCGCGTCGTCCGCGACCCCGTCGAGCGGACGGTCGAGCGTCCCGACGCAGACCGCGGCCCAGCCGACCACGCCCGCCCCGACCGCGACGACGGGCGGCCCGCCGCCGGCTGCGACGACCGCGAGCGTGCCCGTCTACTACCTCGGTCCGGTCGCGGCGGGGAGTGGCCAGATCCGGCTCTTCCGGGAGTTCGTCGCCGCCGGGGTCCCGTCTCCCTCGGTCCCGTCGGGCAACGCGGTGGCCGCGTTGCGGCTGGCCATGGGGCCGGCACCGGCCGGCAGCTCCTACCACTCCGCCTGGACCGGCGTCACCGCCGAGTCGGTGACGGCCGGGGACGCCTCCATCACGGTGCGCCTCTCCTCGGGCACGCGGGACGCCACTCCGCTCGCCGCGGAGCAGCTCGTGTGGACGGTGCAGGCGGCGCTCGGCTCCGCGCTGCCCGTCCGCTTCGAGCTCGCCGACGGCAGCGCCGACGTCGCGCCCGGTCACGCGGCGTCGACGTCCTACACCCGGCCCAGCGACCCGATCGAGGTGCTCGGCCAGGTCGCTCCGATCTGGGTCGACGAGCCGGGGCGGGGTTCGGTCGTCAAGGCCGGCGCCCCCCTCACCGTCTCGGGTGTCGCCAGCACCTTCGAGGCGAACGTCCAGTGGCAGCTCCTACGCGACGGGAAGGTCGTCGACAGTGGCTTCACCACCGCCTCCCAGGGCGCCCCCGCCCGGGGTTCGTACACCTTCCCGACGAAGCAGTCGCTGACGGCAGGCGCCTACGTGCTGCGCGTCTTCGAAGCCAGCGCCAACGACGGCTCCACGGTGGCAGAGCAACGCATCCCCTTCACGGCGCGCTGACCCGCGCACCGACCGTCGCGCCCTGCCTCGTGGTCGAGGAGAGGCGGGCGTATGCCGTCAGGCCCAGCGGGTGCGCGCGCTGAGGATCGCGAGCGCCGCGGGACCGGCTGACGACGCGCGCAGGATCGTCGACCCCAGGCGCACGGCGTGGGCCCCCGCGGCGGTGAGTGCCTCGATCTCGCGGTCGGTGATCCCGCCCTCTGGCCCCACCACGACGAGGACGTCACCCGACTCCGGCAGGTCCACCGTCGCCAGCGGCTCGGTGGCGTCCTCGTGGAGCACGAGCGTGCACGCCGACTCCACCACGCGCGCCACGAGCGGAGCCAGGCCGACCACGGGGGACGTCGACGGCATACGCGCCCGGCGCGACTGCTTGGTCGCCCGGGACACGACGGCGACCCACTTGGCGAGGGACTTGGCCGCACGGTCGCCCCGCCAGACGACGACGGAGCGCTCCGCCTGCCACGGGACCACCTCGTCGACGCCGAGCTCGGTCGCCGCCTCGATCGCCTGCTCGTCGCGGTCGCCCTTCGCGAGGGCCTGGACCAGGACGAGCCGCGGCTGGGGCTCGGGCTCGTCGGTGACGTCGAGGACCTGGCCTCGCACCCACGCCCGGTCGACGTCCGTCGCCTCGAGCAGGACGCGGCGACCCGCTCCGTCGGCGACGAAGTAACGCTCGCCCGGGCGCAGTCGCACGACGGCCGCAGCGTGACGCCCCTCGTCGCCGTCGAGGAGCAGCGACGACCCGGCGACGGCCTCGGCGACCGCCGACGGGTCGCCGAGGAAGAGCTGGTGGGTCACCGGGCGCTCACGTGGGGTCACTTCTCCTTGAAGGCGTCACGCAGCTTGCCGAACAGGCCCTTGTTGGCCGGCGTCAGCCGTCCCTGGGGGCTCTCCTCGCCGCGGAGGGCCGCGAACTGGCGGAGCAGCTCCTCCTGCTCCTCGGTGAGTCGGGTCGGGGTCTGCACGGTCGCGTGGACGAGCAGGTCGCCGCGGCCACCGTGACGCAGGTGGGTCACGCCGAGTCCGCGGAGGGTGAGCACGTCACCGCTCTGCGTGCCGGCCTTGATCTCGAGGTCCTGCATGCCGTCGAAGGTCGACAGCTTGAAGCTCGTGCCGAGCGCGGCCGCGGCCATGGGCAGCTCCACGCTGCAGTGCAGGTCGTCGCCACGGCGGGTGTAGGTGTCGTGGTTGACGACGCGGATCTCGACGTAGAGGTCGGCGTTGGGCCCGTTGCCCGGTCCCACCTCCCCCTCACCGGTGAGCTGGATGCGCGTGCCGGTGTCGACGCCCGCCGGCACCTTGAGCTTGAGCGAGCGGCGGGTGCGCACGCGGCCGTCACCCGAGCAGTCGTGGCACGGGTCGGTGAGAGTCGAGCCGAAGCCCTGGCAGTTGACGCAGGGGCGGGAGGTCATGACCTGGCCGAGGAAGCTGCGCTGGATCTGCTGGACCTCGCCGGCGCCCTTGCAGATCGGACAGGTCTGGCGTCCGGTGCCGGGCTCGGCGCCGTCCCCGTCACAGCGGGTGCAGCCCACTGCGGTGTCGAGGGTCAGCTCCTCCTCGGAGCCGAAGACCGCCTTGGAGAGGTCGATGTCCAGACGCACCAGGGCGTCCTGTCCGCGCTGGACGCGCGAGCGCGGGCCGCGGGTGCCGGCCTGGGCGCCCGCGCCGAAGAAGGCGTCCATGACATCGCTGAACGAGAAGCCCTGTCCGGCGCCRAAGCCGGCGCCGCCGCCCGTGGCGAACGGGTCGGCGCCCATGTCGAAGGACTGGCGCTTCTGCGGGTCGGAGAGCACGTCGTAGGCCTGCGAGACGCGCTTGAACTCCTCCTCGGCCTCTGCACCGGGGTTCACGTCCGGGTGCAGCTTGCGGGCGAGTCGACGGTAGGCCTTCTTGATCTCCTCCTGGCTCGCGTCGCGCGAGACACCGAGGACGGCGTAGTAGTCGTTCAAGCTGGGATTCCTTTTTGGTACGTGGTGCTTTCGGTTTCCGGCGCGGCGCTGCACCGGCGGACTGGCCGAGGTGGTGCTGGTCAGGTGGCCTGGTTCTCGTCGAGGATCTCGGAGACGTAGCGGGCGACGGCCCGGACGGATGCCATCGTCGTGGGGTAGTCCATGCGGGTCGGGCCGAGGACCCCGAGGCTCGCCACGCGTTCGGAGCCGGAGCCGTAGCCCATCGACACGAGCGAGGTGGACTGGAGGCCGGTCACGGGGTTCTCGGAGCCGATGCGCACCGACACGAGCTCGGGGTCGTCGGTGAGCTGGCCGAGCAGGCGCAGCAGGGTGACGTGCTCCTCGAGGGCCTCGAGGATCGGTCCGATGCTGCGGGGGAAGTCCGCGCCCGCCCGGGCGAGGTTCGCCTGCCCGGCGAGGACGACGCGCTCCTCGCGCTCCTCGACGAGGGCGTCCCCGAGAGCGGAGACGACGGCCTCGACGGCGGCGCGGTCGGCATCGTCGGCGTCGCCCACGAGGCGTCGCAGCCGGGTCGCGGCGACGGTGAACGGGACGCCCGCCGCGACCTCGTTGATGCGTGACCGGATGGAGGCGACCAGGGCCTCACCGGTCGCGTCCGACAGGACGCGTCCGGTGTCGACGACGCGCTGCTCGACACGGCCGGTGTTGACGATGAGGACGATCATCAGGTGCGACGAGCCCATCGGGACGAGCTCGATGTGACGCACCGTCGACCGGGTCAGTGACGGGTACTGGACGACCGCGACCTGACGCGTCAGGCTCGCGAGCAGACGCACCGTGCGGTCGACGACGTCGTCGAGGTCCACGGCGCCCTGGAGGAACTGGCCGATGGCCCGCCGCTCCCCCGACCCGAGGGGCTTGACGGCGCTGAGACGGTCGACGAAGACGCGGTAGCCCGCGTCGGTCGGCACCCGGCCCGCCGAGGTGTGGGGGGCATGGATGAGGCCCTCCTCCTCGAGGAGGGCCATGTCGTTGCGCACCGTAGCCGCGCTGACCCCGAGGTGGTGGCGCTCGACGAGCGCCTTGCTCCCGACCGGCTCGGAGGTCTGGACGTAGTCCTGCACGATCGCGCGCAGCACCATCAACCTTCGGTCCTCGCTCATCGTCCCTCCTTCACGGGTCTGGCACGGGTGTGGCTCACGTCAGTCTGCGCCGGTCTGGCACTCTCGATCGACGAGTGCCAAGTCTACGTCGTGTCCCCGCCGATCTCCGACTTCATCCCACCGTAGGCGGGACCCGGGTGCCGTGCCCACCTCCTGTGCGAGCCGCGTCACCCCGGCGTCTCAGCCGGTCACCGCGTGGCGTCCGCGCGGTCGCACGCCCGCGGCATACCCTCGCTTGTCGTGTCCCCCAACGATCGCTACGGATCCGACGTGCTCAGCGGTGACTGGCGTGCCCCGAGGCGCGGCCGGTCGACCCCGATCCCCGCCGAGCCAGACCTCGTCGTCGAGGACGTCGAGACGGGCTGGGTCGGCGCCGTCGTCCGTGTCGAGAAGGCGGGTGGCATGCACGTCGTGCACCTCGAGGACCGTCGCGGCCGGACCAAGGCGTTCCCGCTCGGGCCCGGGTTCCTCGTCGACGGGGCCCCGGTGACGCTCACCCCGCCGCAGGCTGCTGCGGCGACCGCCCTCGCCGACGCACGGCGCGCCGCCTCGCGAACCGCGAGCGGCTCCGTGGCGGTCGAAGGCGCCCGCGCGAGGGTGGCGAGCGGCTCGCGCATCTACGTCGAGGGGCGGCACGACGCCGAGCTCGTCGAGAAGGTGTGGGGCGACGACCTGCGCGTCGAGGGCGTCGTCGTCGAGCTCATGGACGGCGTGGACGACCTCGCCGGCATCATCGCCGAGTTCGAGCCCGGCCCCGGGCGTCGGCTCGGTGTCCTCGTCGACCACCTCGTGCCGGGCACGAAGGAGGCGCGCATCGTCGAGCAGGCGCGGGCGTTGCCCGGCCTCTCCCGGCACGTCAAGATCCTCGGCCACCCCTACGTCGACGTGTGGCAGTCCGTGCGCCCCGAGCGCCTCGGCTGGCAGCAGTGGCCGGTCATCCCGCGGGGCACCTCGTGGAAGCACGGCATCTGCGCCGAGCTCGGATGGGCGCACGCGAGCCAGGCCGACGTCGCCCGAGCGTGGAAGCGCATCCTCGGGACGGTGCGCTCCTACGCGGACCTCGAGCCGACCCTGCTCGCCAGCGTCGAGGAGCTCATCGACTTCGTGACCGAGCCCGCCGCCTGAGCAGCACCGGCCCCTCAGGTCATCCGAGCGGCGGCGCAGGGCTGCGGCGTCGGCGGCCGGGGACGGCGACGCGGGCGATGACCTGCTGCTTGAGGGCCGTGAACGGCGGCCGGACCCAGACCGTCGTGTCGGGGCGCGTGGGCATCGACAGCACGGACTTGGCGTGCGAGAACAGCTCCACCGAGTGCTCACCGTGGTAGGCACCCGTCCCGCTCGCACCGACCCCGCCGAACGGCAGGCCGGGCACGGCCAGGTGGGCCAGCGGGACGTTGAACGCGAGCGCGCCCGAGGAGGTGTCGCGCGTGAAGCGCTGCCGCACCCGGCTGGAGGAGGTGAAGACGTAGAGCGCCAGCGGCTTCTCCCGCCCGTTGACGAAGGCGATCGCGGCATCGAGGTCGTCGACCTCGACGAGCGGCAGCACGGGCCCGAAGATCTCGTCGCGCATGACGAGCTGCTCCGGATGGTCCGGGTCGTCGACCTCGACGACCGTCGGCTCGAGGTAACGACTGGACGCGTCCGAGCGACCGCCCGTCACGACGCGGTCGTGGTCCACCATCCCCGTGAGCCGCTCGAAGTGCCGTTCGCTGACGATGCGGCCGTACTCCGTGGACTGAGACGGGTCCTCGCCGAACGCCGACCGGATCCCTTGTGCGATAAGCGGTTTGAGCGCCTCGAGGGTCGCGCGCGACGCGAGGACGTAGTCCGGTGCCACGCAGGTCTGCCCCGCGTTGGTGAACTTGCCCCACACGAGCCGCTGCGCCGTCACCGCGAGGTCGGCGTCGTCGGCGACGTAGGCCGGCGACTTGCCGCCCAGCTCCAGCGTCACGGGCGTCAGGTGGCGCGGCGCGGCCTCGAGGACGATCCGTCCGACGGCGCCGTTGCCGGTGTAGAAGATGTGGTCGAAGCGCTCGGCGAGCAGGGCGGTGGTCTCGGGGACGCCGCCCTCGACGACGTGGACGGCAGACCGGTCGAGGTAGCGCGGGACGAGGCGCGCGAGCAGCCGTGCCGTGGCCGGAGCGATCTCGCTCGGCTTGACGACGACGGCGTTGCCGGCGGCCAGGGCCCCGAGCAGCGGCGTCAGGCACAGCTGCACGGGGTAGTTCCACGGCGCGATCACGAGGACGACGCCGAGCGGCTCGCGCACCACCCTGGCCCGGCCGGGGGCCAGGGAGAGTGGCACGGGCACGCGCCGCGGAGCCGTCCACGCGCGCAGGTGGCGCAGCGTGTGGTCGATCTCCCTCACGACGAAGCCGGTCTCGGTGATCCACGCCTCCGTGGCGCTCTTGCCGAGGTCGGCGTGCAGGGCCTCGGCGACCTCGAGCTCGTGCTCGACGAGCAGCGTGCGCAGGGCCCGCAGCTGCGCCACCCGCCACGGCCTGGGCTTGGTGGTCCCGCTGTCGAAGGCGGCTCGCGCGCGCGCCACCACCTCCGCCGGGGTCCCGGCTGCTCGGGTCTCGCGCACCGTCTCCGTCATGGGGCCTCCTTCGTCGTGGGCCCCTCAGTCGGCGAGGAGCCGGTGCACCACGGTGTCGGCGAGCAGTCGGCCACGCCGGGTCAGGACGAGACGGGAGTCCCGCAGGGCGGCGGTGCCATCGAGCAGACCGTCGGCGATGAGGCCGGCCACGGCGGTGCGTCCCGATCCTCGCAGATCCGGGACGGGCAGCCCCTCGACGAGCCGTGTGCCGAGCAGCACACGCTCGTCGTAGCGCTGGTCGGCGGTGAGGGTCTCGCGCGCGTGCGCGGGCGACTCCCCCGCACCGAGCCGAGCCGCATACGCACTCGGGTGCTTGACGTTCCACCAGCGCACGCCGCCGACGTGGCTGTGGGCGCCCGGACCGACGCCCCACCAGTTCGTCCCGGCCCAGTACGCGACGTTGTGGCGGCAGCGGTGCTGCTCGGAGCGAGCCCAGTTGCTCACCTCGTACCACCCGAAGCCGGCGGCCGACAGCAGCTCGTCCGCGAGCTCGTACTTGTCGGCCTCGTCGTCGTCCTCCGGTGCGGGCACGACGCCGCGCCGCACCTGGGCGGCCAGCTTCGTGCCCTCCTCGACGACGAGGGCGTAGGCGGAGACGTGGTCGGGCTCGAGCGCGACGGCCGCCTCGAGGCTGCGCCGCCAGTCCTCCAGGGACTCCCCCGGCGTGCCGTAGATGAGGTCGACGCTGACCTGCATGCCCGCCGCCCGGGTGGCCGCGACGGCGCGCGCGACGTTGTCGGGGTCGTGCGTGCGTTCGAGGGTGTGGAGCACGTGGGGCACGGCCGACTGCATGCCCACGGAGACGCGGGTGAAGCCGCCGTCGGCGAGCTCACGCAGCGACTCGGGTGTCACGGAGTCCGGGTTCGCCTCGGTCGTCACCTCCGCGTCGGGCGCCAGCCCGAACCGCTCGCGTATGCCGGCCAGCACCGCCACGAGATCGCCCGACCTCAGCATGGTGGGAGTGCCACCACCGACGAAGACCGTTGACACAGCTGGCGCTTCGCGGCCCAGAACCGAGCGGGCGAGGTCGAGCTCGCGGATGGCGGCGTCGGCGTACGTGTCGATGCCGATGGTGGCACCGGGACCGCCGAGCTCGGTCAGGGTGTAGGTGTTGAAGTCGCAGTAGCCGCAGCGCACCGTGCAGAACGGGACATGGACGTAGACGCCGAGATCGGTCGACGCCAGGTCGGAGAGCGCCGCGGGCGGCAGCTCACCCGTGCTGGGAGCGGGGTCGCCGTCGGGGAGGGCGGAGGGCGGCATACCTCCATTCTCCCAGCCCGGGAGGCCTGCCTCGTCCACGTCGTACGCTGCCCTCATGGCGGATGCGCAGCCGGCGCGCCGCAGGACCGTGCGGCTCCTCGTGGGCACGGCCCTGCTGTGCCTCGCCGTTGGTGCGTCCGTGATCGTGCTGACCCACCAGCAGCGGCAGGCCGGACCCACGCAGGCGCCCACCGTCGCCGTGACGTGCGTGTCCCCGCCGACCCCACGCGCGACCTTCCCCAGGTTCACGACCGCACCGCCCGCGTCCGTGGCGGCCGGGTCGGACTGGAGGGCCGCCCTGCACACGACGTGCGGGGACGTGACGTTGCGGCTCGACGGGCAGCGCGCGCCGAGGAGCGTCGCCTCGTTCATCGCTCTGGCCCGGGCCGGCTACTGGACCGACAGCGTCTGCCACCGGCTCACCACGCCACCGGCACCCACGGCGTTCCTCCAGTGCGGGGACCCGAGCGGGCGCAGCACGGCCGAACCGGGTTACGACCTGCCGCTGGAGAACGTCCCGGCTGACCAGACCTACCGCGTCGGCGACGTCGGGATGGCCCGCGGCGACGGCTTCCTCGGCACCGCCGGCGAGTTCTTCGTCGTCCACCACGACTTCACGGTCGCCCCGGGGTCACCCGTCTACTCCCTCATCGGGCACGTCGACTCGGGGCTGGACGTCGTGCAACACATCGTCAGCGGGGGCGGTGAGGACTTCAGGTCGGACGGCCCACCCTTCCTGTCCGTCAGCGTGCTCAGCGTCGACGTGCATCGCCTGTGACACCTCGAGCCGTGGCGAGAGGGCCGGGAGGCAGCCGGGTCAGCCCGAGTGCGTCGTGACCCCGTAACGAGCCCGCGACGCCAGGGCCCAGCGCGCTGCCGGGACCGAGACGAGCGCGATGACGACCATGAAGGCGGCCAGGACGAACCAGCCGGTCTCACCGAGGCCGACGCAGAGGTAGGTGACGACCGGGGGCGCGACGACGGCGAGCACGCTGAACCCGAGGCCGGCGAAGCCTTGGTACTGACCCTGCCGCTCGTGCGGCGCGAGTCCCATCTGCAGGCCCCACTGGCCTCCCGACCCGATCATCTCGCCGACGACGTGGACGAGGGACCCGACGACGAGGACGCCGACGGCAAACCACCTGGTGCCCCGGTCGGCCAGCGCGACGACGGCGAAACCGGCCGCGATCCACCACGCCCCGCGCACGAGGGCCCGGGCACCGGCCTCGACGGAGTCGGCGCGACGGGACAGCCGCACCTGGAAGAGGGCGACGGCCGCGGTGTTGACGATGAGCAGGATCGCCACCATGACGGTGGGGGCGGCGGTGTGGGCGGAGACGTAGAGCGCCAGGCCGAGCTCCATGACGAAGAAGTGGAGGGAGAAGAGCCCGGTGATGACGGTGATGACGACGAAGGGCCAGTCCCGGACGACGGCGAGTCTCGGCTCGCCGGCCGCGCGTGCGTGCGGTGCGATGTCGGGCAGTCGGGTCGAGTTCCACGCGGCGAACCCGGTGAAGACGGCGTTGAGGACGAAGACGGTGACGTAGGCCCATCGCTCGTCGATGACGAGGGCCGCGCCGCCGAAGACCGAGCCCAGCCCGAGGGCGGTGTTGGTGACGGCACGCAGGTAGGCCTTGAAGAGCACCCCGCGCCCACCGGTGGCGAGCTGGGCGATGACGCCCTGGTTGACGGCTCCCGCGCCCCGCTCGAAGAACGCGAGCACGCCGAGCAGGAGCGCGAGCGCCCAGGGGGTCGTGGCGAGAACCGGCGGCGCGCTGAAGAGGGCCGCCCCGGCCATGAAGGCCGTGAGCACCCGTCGCGGGCCTCGGGTGTCGCCGAGGTGGCCGGCGGGCACCTGCACGACGATGCCCACGACCGCCGAGACCGACATCGCGAGGGCGACCTCGGTGGCGCTGAAGCCGACCTGCCGGGTGAAGTAGAGCGCGCTCGTCGTGAGGACGGCGCCGGCGCCGAACCGGTTGGCGAACGAGCCCAGGGCGAGGATGCGCAGGTCGCGGTCCACCGGGATGCCGCGACGCGTCAGGGGTGGGGTCGGCGGCGCCTGCGGTGGGGTCGTGCTCGAGATCACGGGTCCTCTTCCTCATCAGCAACTCTCTCGACATCAAGATATCTGACGGTAGGCCTATCGCGCCATGTCGTTTCTCCCGTCGCCTACGCTGCAGGGGTGTACCTCCCGAACTGGATCGAGCTCGACGGCGTCGTCAACATGCGTGACCTCGGCGGCATAGTGACGGCCGACGGCGACACGGTCCGGCCCCGCCGGCTGCTGCGCTCCGACAACCTCCAGGACCTCTCCCCCGAGGCCGTCGACACGCTCGTGACCCGCTACGGCGTCACCGACATCGTCGACCTGCGCACCCATGTCGAACTGGCCAAGGAGGGCGACGGCCCCCTCCGTGCCGTCGCCGGCGTCACGCACCACCACCACACCCTCTACCGCGAGGACACCGACGAGTCGGGCATCCCGGCCGCCGAGCGGGCCCTGCCGTGGGAGACGGACGAGCGGCGCGAGCTCACGGCCGCGAGGCGCGACCCCGACCAGGACCGCGCCCACGACCGGTTCTGGTCGGAGCACTACCTCAGCTACCTCGCCAGCCGCCCCGACTCCGTCGTCGCCGCGCTCGACGCCATCGCCTCGAGCGAGGGGGCCGCGGTCGTCCACTGCGCCGCCGGCAAGGACCGCACGGGCACCGTCGTCGGCCTGGCGCTCAAGGTCGTCGACGTGCCCGACGAGCTCGTCATCGCCGACTTCGCGGCATCGGCGCAGCGGGTGTCGGCCATCATGGACCGCCTGCGCTCCCGCCCGGCCTACGCGCGCAACCTCGAGGACAAGACGGTGGCGCAGCAGTCACCGACGACCGACACGATGCGCCTGCTCCTCGGCGCGCTCGACGAGCGACACGGCGGCGTCCACGGCTGGCTCCGCGCCCAGGGCTGGACCGCCGCCGACACCGACCGCATGCGGCACAAGCTCCTCGGGGCCTGAGCCACCGCGCCGACCCTCGACCAGGCGCCCCGTGCCGCCAGTGGTCGTATGCCGTCAGCCGGCGTAGGTGCCGAAGCTCCAGTTCGTGCCCTCGCCGTCGACGACGGAGAACCCGCGCGACCCGTAGTCGCTCTCCTCGAGCGGTCGCACCACCTCGGCGCCGAGGCGCTGGGCGCGCTCCCAGACCGCATCGGGATCGTCGACCACGACGTAGACCGTGGCCGATCCCCGTGCCGCGACGAAGGTCGGGTCCACCCTGGTCCGGCTGCTCACCATGACCCGGCCACCCTCGGGCCAGAGCATCTCGCTGTGCCGGATCTCGCCGCGTGCCTCGCCGTCGACGACGATCCCCTCGATGAAGCCGAGCGCGCGCAACCACGCCCGAGCCGCGAGCGGGTCGTCGTAGCTGAGGCCCACCCAGACGCTGTGGTCGCGAGCGGCGGGCCCCGTCGCAGTGCGCGTCGTGCTCATGCCCGCCTGCCTGTCCATCTCCGTGTCCCTGTCCGTGGTCATGTCCCCACCCTGCTCGTCGCTCGCTCTCCCGGCTTGGACGTATGCGCGTGCGCCGGACGGGTGCGCCGGTTCGCCGCTCAGGTGGCGGCGAGCACGTCCTCCGTTCGCCACCGCGAGGGCGCGGTTCCCGCGAGCGCACGCCAGTCACGATCCATGTGGGCCTGGTCGGACCACCCGCACCGCACGGCCACGTCGGTCAGGGACGTCCGGCCCGAGGCGACGAGCGGCACCGACCGCTCGAACCGGGCGACGATCGCGGCGGTCTTCGGGCTGAGGCCGAACTCGAGCCGGAAGCGCGACTGGAGCCGGCGCATCGACCACCCCACCTGTGAGGCGACGTCGCGGATCGAGACTGCTCCCCCGCTGGTGGTGATGAGGCGCCATGCCTCGGCGACCTCCGGCTCCGGCGGGCGGGGCCGCGAAGTGCGATCGAGCAGCCCCTCCAGCCACGTCTCGACGAGGGCGAACCGCGCGGACCACGCCTCCGCCTCGTGCAGCCGCTCGCGCAGGTGATCGGCATCCTCGCCCGCGACGTCGACGAGCTCGTACGAGCGTGCTGCCAGCTCGGCAGCCGGCATCCCGAACAGCGTCCGGATCGCACCGGGCCGCAGCGCGATCTGCACGCCGTGCTGGGAGCCGTCGTGGTGGATGCGGGCCGGCGCCGCACTCAGGCCGGCGATCACCGAGCCGTACGTCCGGGGCGCCCCACCACCGTCGGCGACGGTCAGTGCGTCGTCGAGCGGCACGACCAGCGGGACGGAGCCGGACGGCATACCCACGTGGACCCCGGCCGGGAAGCCCGACAGGCGGTAGCCGACCGCGCGCTCGACCCCGCGGGACAGGCGTGGTCCGGGCACGTGCTCGTGGTGCTCGGCCCGCGCCGGGCACCCCGCGTGACCGGCCTGCTGCCCAAGCGGTGTGGTCGGCTCCACGCCACCACGGTACGACTCGCGGCGACGGCGGTGGGGGCTACTTCTTCGACTTGCCCGGGTCGGAGTCGCTCGAGAGCGCGGCGACGAAGGCTTCCTGCGGCACCTCGACCCGACCGACCATCTTCATGCGCTTCTTGCCCTCCTTCTGCTTCTCGAGGAGCTTGCGCTTGCGGCTGATGTCGCCGCCGTAGCACTTGGCCAGCACGTCCTTGCGGATGGCGCGGATGTTCTCGCGCGCGATGATGCGCGAGCCGATGGCGGCCTGGATCGGGACCTCGAACTGCTGGCGCGGGATGAGGTCCTTGAGCTTGCTCGCCATCATGACGCCGTAGGCGTAGGCCTTGTCCTTGTGGACGATGGCCGAGAACGCGTCGACCGTCTCGCCCTGGAGGAGGATCTCCACCTTGACGAGGTCGGCCACCTGCTCCCCGTCGGGCTCGTAGTCGAGCGAGGCGTAGCCGCGGGTGCGCGACTTCAGCTGGTCGAAGAAGTCGAAGACGATCTCGGCGAGCGGCAACGTGTAGCGCATCTCGACCCGGTCCTCGGAGAGGTAGTCCATGCCCCGGAGGTTGCCGCGCTTCTGCTGGCAGAGCTCCATGATCGCCCCGACGAACTCCGACGGCGCGAGGATCGTGGCGCGCACGATCGGCTCGCTCACCTCCCGGATCTTGCCGTCGGGGTACTCGCTCGGGTTGGTGACGTGGACGGCCTTGCCGTCGTCCATCGTCACGTCGTAGACGACGTTGGGCTGCGTCGAGATGAGGTCGAGGCCGAACTCGCGCTCGAGGCGCTCGCGCACGATCTCGAGGTGGAGCAGACCGAGGAAGCCGACGCGGAAACCGAAGCCGAGGGCGGCCGACGTCTCGGGCTCGTAGACCAGCGCGGCGTCGTTGAGCTTGAGCTTGTCGAGGGCGTCGCGCAGGTCGGGGTAGTCGGACCCGTCGATGGGATAGAGGCCGGAGAAGACCATCGGCTTGGGGTCCCGGTAGCCGCCGAGGTCCTTGGTCGCGGGCTTGCTCGCGTTGGTCACCGTGTCGCCGACACGCGACTGGCGCACGTCCTTGACGCCGGTGATGAGGTAGCCGACCTCGCCGACCCCGAGACCCTTCGACGGCACCGGCTCGGGGCTGATGACGCCGATCTCGAGCAGCTCGTGGGTCGCCCGCGTCGACATCATGACGATCTTCTCGCGCGGGCTGAGGTTGCCGTCGACGACGCGGACGTAGGTGACGACGCCGCGGTAGGTGTCGTAGACGGAGTCGAAGATCATCGCGCGGGCCGGCGCGGCGGGGTCGCCGACCGGGGCCGGCAGGTCGCGCACGATCGTGTCGAGCAGCGGCTCGACGCCCGCGCCGGTCTTGCCCGACACCTTGAGGCAGTCCTCGGGCTCGCACCCGATGAGCTTGGCCAGCTCCTCGGCGTACTTCTCCGGCTGGGCCGCCGGCAGGTCGATCTTGTTGAGCACCGGCACGATGGTCAGGTCGTTCTCCATCGCGAGGTAGAGGTTCGCGAGGGTCTGCGCCTCGATGCCCTGGGCTGCGTCGACGAGGAGCACGGCGCCCTCGCACGCCGCGAGCGAGCGGGACACCTCGTAGGTGAAGTCGACGTGCCCCGGGGTGTCGATCATGTTGAGGGCGTACGTCGTGCCGTCGAGCTCCCACGGCATGCGCACGGCCTGGCTCTTGATCGTGATGCCGCGCTCGCGCTCGATGTCCATACGGTCGAGGTACTGCGCGCGCATGGCGCGCGAGTCGACGACGCCGGTCAGCTGCAGCATGCGGTCGGCCAGCGTGGACTTGCCGTGGTCGATGTGCGCGATGATGCAGAAGTTGCGGATCAGGTCCGGCGGCGTTGCGTTGGGTGCCAACGCGGAGCGGGCCATGGGCGACACGTGGGACGAACCTCGCAGAGTCAGGGTGGCTGGTCGGTGGGTGAGCGGCGTCGGCAGCGCTCGAGTCACTCGACTCGCTCGGGGCCGCCGCTGCAACCAGCACAGTCTCCCATGCTTTGGGGTGCCGGTGCTCACGCCTCCCCGGCCTGCCTCCGCATCGGGGCGCCCCGGTGACGCACAATGGCCGCCATGCGCGCCCAACCGATGCAGGTCCTGCCCGTGGCCCCCGGCTCGCACCTGCCGCTGCGCCGCTACGTGCGGCACCCGCGCGAGATCGTGACGCTCGTCGTCGCCATCGTGACGTCGGTGCTGCTCCTCGTCGCGGCCTTCTCCGAGGTGTCGCTCGCCATCGACGAGCAGCGCACCCCGGACGTCTACGCCCTCGCGCTGATCTTCGCCCCGCTGCTCGTCTGGTTCGCGCGCGGACAGCTGTGGGCCCAGCAGCGGCTCTCCGGGATCAAGCTGACTCCGGAGCAGTTCCCCGAGGCCTATGCAATGCTCGTCGACGCGGCCGCCCGGTCCGGCCTGTCCTACGTCCCCGACGCGTACGTCGTGCTCGGCAACGGCGTCCTCAACGCCGCCGCCTCGGGACACGGCTTCCGCCGGTTCGTGTTCATCAACAGTGACCTGCTCGAGGTCGGCGGCGCGGCGAGGGAGCCCGACGCGCTGCGCTTCGTCATCGCCCACGAGGTCGGGCACATTGCCGCCGGGCACGTCAGCTACTGGCGCGTCCTCGGGACGTTCGCGTCGCAATGGATCCCCCTCATCGGCTCGACCCTGAGCCGGGCGCAGGAGTTCACCGCCGACAACTACGGCCATGCGCTCGCGCCGCAGGGTGCGCGCTCCGCCATGGCGACCCTCGCCGGGGGCAAGTACCTCGGCCGCTCGGTCGACGTGGACGCGATGGCAGACCGTGCCGTCACCGAGCCGGGTTTCTTCGTCTGGGTCACCAACGCCGTCGCGAGCCACCCGGTGCTGCTGTGGCGCATCCACGCGCTGCGCGACCGGCGCCGTCCCGGCCGCCTGCTCTGGCGTCCGAAGGAGCCGTGGCTCTGGGGCCGGCCGGCCGCGCCGGGGGCGTACGCCCTGCCCGCCATGGTCGGTTTCGCCCCGACGCCCCTCCCGGAGGACGCCCCCGCGATCCAGCAGGGGCCACCCGACTCTCTCGCGCCGGACGCGGCTCCGGTCGGCGCCGTGTCGAGCACAGCGGCGCACGGTGGACGTCACGACGACGAACGGTGGGAGCCTCGGTCAGTCGAGTGACCGCGTCGCGCCCGCGGGTCGCCCGACGTTCTCAGGTCAGGCGTTGGTGGTCTCGGCGCCGACAGCAGCCCGGTCGACCGGACGGTCGGAGCCGTGCGCGACGACGCGCGACCGACGCTCGAGCACCGCCGAGAGCACCGCGACCCCGACCCCGAGCACGGCCAGACCGGCACCGACGAGGCTCGGCGCGCCGTAGCCCCACCCGGCGGCCAGCACCATCGAGCCGAGCCAGGCACCGAGCGCGTTCGCCGTGTTGAGCGTCGAGTGGTTGAGGGCGGCCGCGAGCGACTGCCCCTCGTGCGCGACGTCCATCAGGCGCGTCTGGAGCAGCGGCACGACGATCGAGGGCAGCAGGCCCAGGACGAAGACCATGACGACGGCGAGCCAGAGGGTGTGCGCCGCCCAACCGAAGAGGGCCAGGAGCACGGCGATGAGGCCGAGGGCGCCGATGATGCCCTTGAGCACCCCGACCCGGTTGGCGATCCGCCCGCTCAGCACCATCCCCACGACCATGCCGATGCCGTATGCCGCCAGCACCCACGGGATGTAGCGCTCGTCCAGGCCGGCGAGCTCGGTCATGGTCGGCGTGATGAAGGAGTACATCGCGAACATGCCGCCGAAGCCGACGACGCCGACGAGCAGGGCTAGCCAGACCTGGACGCGGCGCAGCGCCTGCATCTCGGCTCGCATGGACTCCTCGCCGCTCGGCGGCTGGTGCGGTAGGAAGATCGCGATGGCCACGACGGTCAGGGCCGCGATGGCGCCGACGAGGACGTAGGGCAGGTGCCAGGAGAACCGCTGGCCCAGCAGCGTCGCGACGGGCACCCCGACGACGTTCGCGACCCCGAGGCCGCCGAGAATGGCCGCCACCGCGGCGGTGCGGCGGTGGTGGGACACGAGGGAGGCAGCCACGACCGAGCCGATCCCGAAGAAGGCACCGTGCGGGAGACCGGCGAGGAACCGTGCCGCCATGACGGTGGGGTAGCTGTCCGCCGCGAGGATGGCGAGGTGCGCCACGGCGAAGAAGCCCATCAGGGCCATGAGCAGTCCCTTGCGCGGGACCTTGGCCGCGGCGACGGCGATGAGCGGTGCCCCGACGACGACGCCGAGCGCGTAGGCCGAGACGTAGTGGCCTGCCGTGGCGATGTCGACACCGGTGCCCTCGGCGATCTGCGGCAGCAGGCCCATCGTCACGAACTCGGTGGTGCCGATGGCGAAACCTCCCACGGCGAGCGCGAGGATGGCGAGGGTCGTGCGGCGTCTGGCGGGGCTCACAGAGGTTCTCCGGGTTGGGTCGTTCGATCGGCGGCCACGGTGGTGGCACCGGCGTGGTGGCAGGGTGGCGTGGTGCGGATCGCCGTCGACCCGGTCTCGGACCCCAACGGTAACGGCGGCGCGGCTACGGTGATTCCCATGTCCAGCACCTTCGAGCGTCTCCTCGGCCGACTCCGTGGCATCGTGCGCGGCGCCTCCTCCCCCACCCGCGCCCGACCGACCAGCCGGCCGAGCACCCCGCCGGCCGGGCGGTCGGTCGCCCACCCGGGTGCGGCCTATCCCGGTGACGCGACGCGGCTGCCCGACACGACGTACGCGCCACGGCCGGATGGCCGGCCGGACCCGGGCGAGATCGTCTGGACGTGGGTGCCCTACGAGGAGGACCACACCCAGGGCAAGGACCGCCCCGTGCTCGTCGTCGGGCGCGACGGCGACTGGCTCGTGGCGCTGCCCCTGACGAGCAAGGACCACGACCGGGACGAGCAGCAGGAGCGGCGCTCGGGCCGCGAGTGGGTCGACATCGGCACCGGCGCCTGGGACGGCCGTGGTCGTCCCAGCGAGGTGCGGGTCAACCGCCTGGTCCGGGTGGACCCCGACGGGGTGCGCCGCGAGGGTGCCGTGCTCCCCCGCGAGCGCTACGACCAGGTTGTCGCTGCGGCACGCGCCCTGCACGCGGGCTGAGGCTCCCTGACCCCCTCCGGACGCAGAGCGGGCCCGTCACCACGAGGTGACGGGCCCGCTCACGCGAAAGGGTGGTGCGTCAGAGCGACGCGACCCTCTTCGCCAGCGCCGACTTCTTGTTGGCGGCCTGGTTCTGGTGGATGACACCCTTGCTGACAGCCTTGTCGAGCTTCTTCGAGGCGGTCTTGAGGGCGTCGGCAGCGGCGTCCTTGTCGCCGGAGGCGGTGGCCTCACGGACCTTGCGGACCCACGTGCGAAGCTCGCTCTTGACGGCCTTGTTGCGCTCGGTGCGCGTCGCGTTCGTCTTGATGCGCTTGAGCTGCGACTTGATGTTTGCCACGTTGATGGTTTCTTTCGTTCGGTCGGATGGTTGCCGTTAGAGGGCGGCAAAGCTGCTCGGGACCGGGCGTGGGGACACCCCGCGTGAGCAGCTCTGGATGCTGCAGACGTGCGCGCACGACCTGAGCGCGCACGCAAGGGTCAAAGTTACCAGCGGCCGGTGCGCACGACCAAACCGGGAGCATGCCGTCCCGCGCGGTCGTCGGGCCACTCCGTGGGGGTGCGACTCAGCGCGCGGCGCGGGCACGGGCGATGGTCAGGATCGCCCGCTCCACGGCATACACGGGGTCGCGTCCGCCGCCCTTGACCTCGAAGTCGGCAGCGGCGACGGCCTGGACCGCGACGGCGAGGCCGTCGGCGCTCCAGTGACCGACGGCCCGACGTGCCTTGTCGACCTGCCACGGAGCCATGCCGAGGCTCTTGGCCAGCTGGGCGGAGCTGCCTCGCCCGGCGGCGCCGACCTTGATGAGCTGGCGCAGCTGGGAGGCGATGACGGCCACGATGGGCACGGGGTCGACGCCGGTGGCGATGGCGTGACGGAGCAGGCGCAGGGCCTCTCCCGACTGGCCCGCCACCGTCGCGTCGGCGACCCGGAAGCCCGTGGCCTCCACCTTGCCCCCGTGGTAGGTGTCGACGACGGCGTCGTCGATCGTGCCCTCGGTGTCGGAGACGAGCTGCGAGCAGGCCGCGGCGAGCTCTCGCACGTCCTTGCCGACGGCCTCGACCAGGGCGCGCACCCCTTCGCTCGTGATCTTGCGCCGGGCGGCCGCGAACTCCTTCATGACGAAGTCGGTCTTGTCGCGGTCGGTCTTGATGGCCGGGCACTCGATGACCCGGGCGCCGGCCTTCTTCATGGTGTCGAGGACCTTCTTGCCCTTCATGCCCCCACCGTGGGCGACGACGAGACCGAGGTCGGGGTCGGGCGCCGCGAGGAGCGAGAGCAGGTCGAGCTGGAGCTCGTCCGACGACTCGTGCAGGTCGCGCACGACGATGGTCTTGGCGCCGCCGAACAGGGACGGGCTGGCATGCATCTGCAGGGCCCCGGACTCGTAGGTCGCAGGGTCGATGCGGATGACCTCGACGTCGGCCTCCTTGCCGGCGACGAGCACCCCGGCGACGGCGCGCTCGACCAGCACGCCCTCCGGTCCGGTCACGAGCACGAAGGGCGGAACGGCCGGGTCGGTCATGGCGTCAACTCTGCCATGCGGGCCCGACAGCCGGCCCGCCCCGTCCCCTGTGGAAGTGAAGGTCATGTTCGCCCTCGTCCTCGCCATCGTGCTCGCCGCCGCCGGCTTCGTCCTGCTCCGGCTCAAGGACCACCCCAAGAAGCTGAGCCGCTACGCCGCGATCCCGTTCGGGCTCGCGCTGTTCCTCGTCGCGAGCGCCTCGTACTACCGCCTCGACGCGGGCGAGGCCGCGGTGACCAAGACCTTCGGCACGGTGGGTGACGAGGCGATCAGCGCCACCGGCATCCACCTCAAGGCCCCGTGGCAGGACCTCATCCGCTTCGACATCCGCAACCAGACCATCGCGCTCGATGAGGGCGGGGGCCGGATCTCGACGGTCACGAGCGACAACGCGACGGTCGCGTACGACGTGACCATCCGCTACTCGCTCAACCCGGGCAAGCTCTCCGAGATCGTGCGGCAGTACCCCGACCAGGAGTCGTTCATCTCGCGTGCGGTGCTGCCCGGCGTCTCGTCGGTGACCCGCGACGCGCCGACCACGTTCACGGCCGCCACGGTCCGCCAGTCACGCGCCCAGCTCGCGCTGCGGATCACCGAAGGCCTCGAGAAGCGCCTCGGCGAGGTCGGCGTCACGGTGGAGCAGGTCGACCCGAGGGCCATCACGCTCGACCAGAGCGTCCAGGCCAACTACGACAAGGTGCAGAGCTCGCTCGCCAACGCCGAGGCGGCCAAGGCCGACCTGCAGACGGCTCTCGCGAAGGCCGAGATCACCAAGACCGAGGCACAGGCCACGTCCGACGCCGACCAGATCATCCGCTGCGGAGCGACCTCGACGCAGGTCAACGAGGTCATCAACGGCAAGGACGTCAAGGCCGTGAAGGTCGTGCCGGTGCCGTCCGAGAAGTGCCAGAACCGGCTCAACGAGCAGGTCCTCATGAGCAAGTACATCGACATGCTCAAGGAGCACGGCGACTCGCTCATCGTCGTGCCACAGGGGACCTCGAACCTGCTGCAGCTGCCCACGCCGCCCGCGGCCACCTCGAAGACCCCCTGACGCCGAGCGCAACACACCCGGTACCGAGCAGACCATCCGGTTGCAGCACCGAGTGGTTGACCGTTACCGGGTGTGTTGCGGGGCGAGGGGTGCGGTCGCTGGGGTGATCGCGTATGCCGTGGGGCGCGTCAGTCGAAGAGCGCGCCCGACGCGATGGTGAGCCCGAGCTGCTCGACCCGCGCGGCGATGGTCTCCTCCGGCAGCTCGAAGTGGTCGACGAGCTCGTCGAGTTGCATGCCGGCGTCGGCGGCGTCGCGCAGCTCCTCGTCCTGCTCGTCGGTCCAGGCGTGTCCGGACGTGACGGCGCTGCGCGACGAGACCGGAGCCGGCGGTGGCACGGCGACCGGCCTCGGGTGCTCCGTGCCGTCGGCGTCGGCCCGGGCACCGGTGAGCGAGCGCAGCGCGGGCTCCTCGACCGCGACCGGCGGCGGGGCCATCGCGTCGAGGCGCGCGAGCGCGGCGAGCACCATCTGCTTGTCGGTGGTCGGGTAGAAGGGGGGCAGCGAGCGCTGGAGGAACCCGGCATACCTCGCCGTCATCATCCGGGAGTCGAGGAAGGCCACGACGCCGCGGTCGTCGGCCCGGCGCACGAGACGGCCGGCTCCCTGCGCGAGCCGGAGCGCGGCGTGGGTGGCCGACACGGCCATGAAGCCGTTGCCACCCATCCGCGCGATGGCCTGCGACCGCGCCGACGCCAACGGGTCGTCGGGCCGCGGGAAGGGGATGCGGTCGATGATGACGAGCTGGCACGACGAGCCGGGCACGTCGACACCCTGCCACAGGGTGAGGGTGCCGAAGAGGCAGGTGCGCGGGTCGCGGGCGAACTGGCGCACGAGCGTCGTGATCTGGTCCTCGCCCTGGCACAGGACCGGGATGTCGTCACCGAAGCGGGCACGCATGACCTCGGCGGCGGTCTGCGCGGCGCGCATCGACGAGAAGAGACCCAGCGTGCGGCCGCCGGCGGCGCGCACGAGCTGCTCTATCTCGTCGAGGGTGTCGTCACCGGCGCCGTCGCGGCCGGGCGGCGGCAGGTGGGCAGCGACGTAGGCGATGGCCTGCTTGGGGTAGTCGAAGGGGCTACCGACGTCGAGGCCCTGCCACTTCGGAGCCCCCTCGCCGCGCAGGCCGATCGTGCCGGCGACGGAGTCGAACGTGCCGCCGAGCTCGAGCGTCGCCGACGTGAGCACGACCGTGCGCTCCTCGAAGACCTTGTCGCGCACGAGCATGGCGACGCTCATCGGCGCGACGCGCAGGACGGGACCCCGGCGCTGGTCGCGGTTCAGCCACACGACGTCGAGCTCGCGCTCCTCGAGGATGCGCTCGGCGTTCTCGTGCACCTCGTCGACCGCCGCACGGGCGATCTGCCGAGCGCCGTCGGCCTCCTGCCCGGGCGGCGGCTTGAGGTCGCTCTGGACCGTGCGTGCGGTGTCGCGCACCCGAGCGAGGGCGAGGCCGACGGAGTCCGGGATGCCGAGCATCCGCCCCTCCTCGAGCGGCTCGAGCGCCTGGGCGAGCATCTCCCCCGCCTCGTCGAGGGCCGCGGTGTTCTCCGACATCCGACCGGCCTTCTTGGCGGCGGTCATGACCATGGTGCCGGTGAGCTCGTCGGTGATCGTGGCCGTGACGCGGTCGACGAGCTCGTGGGCCTCGTCGACGACGAGCACGTCGTGCTCGGGCAGCATCTGCCGCCCCTCGAACGAGTCGATGGCCATGAAGGAGTGGTTGGTGACGATGACGTCGACGTCCTTGGCCGCCTCGCGGGCACGCTCGACGAAGCACTCGGTGACGAGCGGGCACTTGCCGCCCATGCACTCGTGGGCCGAGACCGACACCTGACGCCAGGCGCGCTCGGACACGCCCGGGACGAGCTCGTCACGGTCGCCGGAGTCGGTGGTGGACGCCCACTCACGCAGCCGGACGACCTCCTGGCCGAGTCGGCCGACCGAGGCGTCGACCTGCCCGACCGAGAGCAGGCCGTCCTCGTCGTCGGGGAAGCCGCCCTCGAGCTTGTTGAGGCACACGTAGTTGCGCCGGCCCTTGACGAGGGCGTACGTGGGGCGGCGACCCAGGACCGGCGCGAGCGCGTCGGCGACGCGCGGCATGTCCCGGTCGACGATCTGCGCCTGCAGCGCGAGCGTCGCGGTCGCCACGACGGCAGGCTTGCCCGCCTCGAAGGCGTGGGCGACTGCCGGCACGAGGTAGGCCAGCGACTTGCCGGTGCCGGTGCCGGCCTGGACGAGCAGGTGCTCCCCGTCGTCGATGGCGTGCGCGACGGCCTTGGCCATCTCGACCTGTCCCGGCCGCTCCGCGCCACCGACTCCCGACACCGCGGCGTGGAGGAGGTCGTCGAGCGCGGGGCGTTGGGGCATTGGGTCAGCGTAGTGCCGACGCACGGGGGCACCGCCGCCGTGGGCCCCGACCTGTGGACCGGTGCGCCGATGCCCGGCCCTCGTGGGACCGAGCTCACTGGAGGGGCTCGGCGATTCCGGTGCGCGGCACCGGCGCCGGGAGTTGGATCGGACCATGAGCGCACCCCTGCCCACCGACCTCGACATCGCCAACGCAGCGACCCTGCGTCCGATCGCCGACGTCGCCGCCGACCTCGGCGTCCGTGACGAGCACCTCGAGCCGTACGGCCGCGGCGTCGCCAAGATCGACCTCGCGGTCCTCGACGAGCCCGCGCCGACGCATACGGCCAGGTACGTCGTCGTCACGGCGGTGACACCGACGCCGCTCGGCGAGGGCAAGACCACGACCTCGGTCGGGCTCGCGCAGGCTCTGCACCGCCTCGGCCAGCGGGCGGTCGTCGCGCTGCGTCAGCCGTCGATGGGACCGACGTTCGGGATCAAGGGCGGTGCGGCCGGTGGCGGCTACAGCCAGGTCGTCCCGATGGAGCGGCTCAACCTCCACCTCACCGGCGACTTCCACGCCGTCACGTCCGCCCACAACCTGCTCGCGGCGATGATCGACAACCACCTGCACCACGGCAACGAGCTCGGCATCGACGTCCGCAACATCACGTGGCGGCGCGTGCTCGACGTAAACGACCGTGCGCTGCGCAACGTCGTCATCGGGCTCGGGGCGCGACAGGACGGGCTGGCGCGCGAGACCGGCTTCGACATCACCGCCGCGAGCGAGGTCATGGTGCTGCTCACCCTCGCCACCTCGTTGCACGACCTGCGCGAACGGCTTGGCCGGATCGTCGTCGGCTACACGACCGAGGGCAAGAGCGTCACCGCGGAGGACCTGCACGCCGCAGGGGCCATGACGGCCATCCTCGAGGACGCCCTCAAGCCCAACCTGCTCCAGACGCTCGAAGGCGGACCGGCCATCATCCACTGCGGACCGTTCGGCAACATCGCCACCGGGACGTCGTCCGTCACCGCCGACCTCATCGCCATGCGCGGCAGCGACTACGCCATCACCGAGGCGGGCTTCGGGGCCGACATGGGCGCCGAGCGCTTCTTCGACGTCAAGTGCCGGGTCAGCGGGCTCAAGCCGGATGTCGCGGTCGTCGTGGCCACCGTCCGCGCCCTGAAGACCCACTCGGGGCGGTATGCCGTCCGAGCCGGCAAGCCCCTTCCCGCGGGCATGCTCAAGGAGAGCCCCAAGGACGTCGAGGCCGGGCTCCCCAACCTGCGCAAGCACATCGAGATCGTCCGGCGGTTCGGCGTGCAGCCCGTCGTCGCGATCAACGCCTTCCCCGACGACCACGACTCAGAGCACGCCGTCATCCGGCGCTTCTGCAACAGCCTCGGGGTCCGTTCTGCCGTGACCCGCCACGTGGCCGAGGGCGGGGCGGGCGCGCTGGAGCTCGCGCAGGTCGTCGTCGAAGCCGCGCACGAGCCGACCGCCTTCGAGTTCCTCTATCCCCTCGACCTGCCGCTCGAGCAGAAGATCGAGGCCATCGCCACCCAGGTCTACGGCGCCGACGGCATCGACGTGAGCCCCGCGGCAGCGCGAGCACTCAAGGACTACGAACGGCTGGGCTACGGCGGCCTGCCCGTCGTCATCGCCAAGACGCACCTGTCCATCTCCTCGGACCCCACCCTGCGCGGTGCCCCGCGCGGGTGGCGGATGCCGGTGCGCGAGGTGCGCGCGGCGGTGGGCGCCGGCTACGTCTACGCGATCTGCGGGGACATGCGCACGATGCCGGGGCTGCCGAGCTCCCCCAACGCGGAGCGCATCGACATCACCGAGGACGGCCGGGTCACGGGCCTCTCCTGAGAGGTCGCGGTTCCGCCCCGACTGCCCCGTGGACAGCGCTGTGAACGGCCCGGGATCAGCCCGGGAATCACCCGAGAGGACATCCGTCGACGCGGCGGGCCATGGCGACGTCGTCGCGGTAGTCGGTCGCGCTGAGGCGCAGACCGCGCGGCACGCGGCCGACCTCGGTCCAGCCGGCGCGCCCGTAGAAGCCGCCGAGGCCGAGACCGCCGCGGTAGTCGAGGCGCAGCAGCTCGACCCACGGCAGCTCGCGCCGCGCGATGCCGACCATGCCGCCGAGGAGGATGCGCCCGAGGTTGCGTCCCTGCGCCGTCGGCTCGACCATCAGCCGCTTCAGCCCCGCCACATGGGCGTACGGGAACCCACGTGAGTGCTCCCAGAGGCCGAGCCCACTGACCTTGCCGTCGGGGTCCCTCAGCACGCACAGCAGGGAGCGCTCGTCACGGACGTCCTCGAGATGGCGGTCGAGGGCCGCGGCCACGTCGCGGCGCGCCGCGCCGGGAAGGAAGCCGACCGCGCCGCCGGCGTCGTTGACCCGGCCCCACAGGTCGACGACTGCGTCACGCAGCGCGTCGTCGACGGCCCCGGTGGGCACCGGCTCGACGCGGGGCGCCTCGAAGTACGCCATCGGCGTGCCGTCCGGATCGTCCCTCATGGGCCGCATGCCCACCCGCACCAGTCCTGCGGACGACGCGGTGCGCAGCGAGGCGGCGTTGACCTCGTCGACCATCGCCGTGACCAGGGCCTCGGGACAGTGCTCGACCGCCCAGGCGACGACCGCACGAGAGATCTCCCGCCCGAGTCCGGCACCGAGACGGTCGTGCTCGAGCCGGTAGTAGAGGTTGAGGCTCTCGTGGTCGGACTCCTTGTGCCGCAAACCGGCCCACCCGATGACGTCACCCGACGCGCGGTCGACGACGACGGCATACCCCAGCTCGTCCTGCTGCCAGTCGACGAGGTCGGCCGCGAGTCGCTCGCGGCACTGCTCCGGGCTCGGCATGCTCGACGGCGCGTGCGCATACGTCCGTGGGTCGTTGTGCACGCGCACGTAGTCGTCGAGGTCCTCGGGGCGAGGTCGCCGCAGCGCGAGCCGCTCGGTCGTCAGCCAGACGGAGCCTTCGCCGGCCGGAGCGTTCACGGCACCTGTCGCTCGGGCGCGCGCGTCTCACAGGCGGCCAGGGGCGCGCCGTCACAGCAGGGCTCGATGTAGCGGCACTTCGGGCAGCGGTTGTGAGCCTGCTCGGCATACATCTGGGTGCCGCAGTAGGGGCACGGGATCTCGAGGGCCATGCCGCCCATCCTCCCCGAGAGCCCTGACAGCCCGGAGCCCGACATGCCGAAGGGCCCCACGGAGGGGGCCCTTCGAGCGATCGGTGTCAGCTGGCGACGACGGCGTATGCCGCGAGGTCCGGCTCCATGGTCGGCGTGACCTTGGCGCGCAGGCGGGTCCCCTCGGCCACGTGCTCGCTCTCGAGGATCTCGCCCTCCTCGTGCAGGCGCGAGATGAGGTCGCCGCGGTCGTACGGCACGAGCACCTCGACCTCGATGTCGGGCTTCGGCAGCTCGTCGTCGATGAGGGCGCGCAGCTCGGCGAGACCGGCGCCGGTGCGGGCCGAGACCGTGACGCAGTGCCGCTCGTGGCGCCGGATCCGGTCGAGCACCTCCGGGTCGGCGATGTCGGCCTTGTTGACGACGATGATCTCCTTGATCTGGTCGCCGCCGACCTCCGCGAGCACCTCGCGGACCGCTGAGATCTGCCCCTCGGGGTCGGGGTGCGAGCCGTCGACGACGTGCAGCAGCAGGTCGGAGTCACCGACCTCCTCGAGCGTCGAGCGGAACGCCTCGACGAGCTGGTGCGGCAGGCTGCGCACGAAGCCGACCGTGTCGGCGAGCGTGTAGACGCGGCCGTCCGCGGTCTCGGTCCGACGTACGGTCGGGTCGAGGGTCGCGAAGAGCTGGTTCTCGACGAGCACGCCGGCGCCGGTGAGGCGGTTGAGCAGCGAGCTCTTGCCGGCGTTGGTGTAGCCGGCGATGGCGACCGACGGGACGCCGCCGGCGCGACGCGAGTGGCGCCGCGTGTCGCGGCTCGTCTTCATGTCCTTGATGTCGCGGCGGAGCTTGGCGATCTTCGTGTTGATCCGGCGGCGATCGAGCTCGATCTTCGTCTCACCGGGTCCACGCGAACCGATGCCCTCACCCCCGGCGACACGGCCACCGGCCTGACGGGACATCGACTCACCCCAGCCACGCAGGCGGGGCAGGAGGTACTGCAGCTGGGCCAGCTCGACCTGCGCGCGGCCCTCGCGGCTCTTGGCGTGCTGGGCGAAGATGTCGAGGATGAGGGCGGTGCGGTCGATGACCTTGACCTTGACGACGTCCTCGAGCGCGCGCCGTTGGCTCGGGGCGAGCTCGCCGTCGCAGATGACGGTGTCGGCCCCCTCCTGGACGACGATGTCGCGCAGCTCGAGCGCCTTGCCCTTGCCCAGCCAGGTGGCGGGGTCGGGCCGCTGACGACGCTGCACGACACCCTCGAGCACGGTCGAACCTGCCGTCTCGGCGAGGGCCGCGAGCTCGCGGATGGAGTTCTCGGCGTCGTCGGCGGTCCCCTCGGTCCAGACGCCGGCCAGCACGACCCGCTCGAGGCGGAGCTGGCGGTACTCGACCTCGGTGATGTCCTCGAGCTCGGTCGACAGGCCTTGGACGCGTCGGAGCGCGGCGCGCTCCTCACGGTCGAGCTGATCGCCGTCGTAGAGGGGGTATGCCGTGTCGTCGGTCTCGTGGGCGTCCTCGGCCAGCGCGTCGGCGCGGGTGGCGAAGAGGTCACGCTCACGCTCCGCAGCGTGGGCTCGGTCATCGGTGTGCTGGGTGTGGTTGCTCGTCATGTTCTCCCTATGGTTCCACTGGTCCAACGCCACGAGCCACTCGTTTGTGCCCAAGACCTGCTTACCCACCCCTGACGTGCTCGTCGTGGAGGCGTGCGGCCGCGGCCGATACCGTGACCCCTGATGAGCGAGCCGACCGACCACTACTTCACCGCAGAGCCGGCCACCCCGGAGGAGCGCCGCACCATCGAGGTCACCCTCGAGGGGCGCCGGTTCACGCTGAGCACCGCTCGTGGCGTCTACTCCCCCGACCGCCTCGACCCGGGCACGTCCGTGCTGCTGGCCGGCGCACCCGACCCCAGCCCGACCGGCGACCTGCTCGACCTCGGCTGCGGCTGGGGGCCGATCGCGATCACCCTGGCGCTGCGCTCCCCTGCCGCACGCGTCTGGGGTGTCGACGTCAACCGCCGCTCGCTCGACCTCGCCCGGGCCAACGCCGGCGCGGCGGGCGTCGACAATGCGACCTTCTGCGAGCCGGACGAGGTCCCGGCCGACCTGCGGTTCGCGACAATCTGGTCCAACCCGCCGATCCACGTGGGCAAGGCGGCCCTGCACGCCCTCCTCGAGCGCTGGCTCCCGCGCCTGGCCGACGACGGCGTGGGCCACCTCGTCGTGCAGAAGCACCTGGGCTCCGACTCGCTGCAGAGATGGGTCAACGCGCAGGACTGGGGACTGACGTGCACGCGCCTGTCGTCCGCCAAGGCGTTCCGCATCCTCGAGGTCCGCCGCGTTTGAGCCGGTCCGCTCCCGGCCCGGGTCGAGGTATGCCGCCGGGCCGGGTCACGGAGAGTCACCTCGACCCGTCGGGACGCGTCACGACAGGGTTCAGAGCGGGAAGTCGCCGTCGGCGACGAGGACGGCCGGCCCCGCGAGCTCGACCCGCTGACCGGGCAGAGGCGTGACGGTCAGGCGTCCGCCCGGCACGTCGACGGTCCACGGGCTGAGGTCCTCGACGCCGGACCAGAAGCGCGTGGCCAGGGCTGCCGCCGCAGCGCCGGTGCCGCACGAGCGGGTCTCGCCGACGCCGCGCTCGTGGACGCGCATCGCGATGTGCCCCGGCCCCACGGCACGGACGAACTCGACGTTGGACCCGTCGGCCGGCTGGGGGTGCAGCTCGGGCGCCTCACCGAGGTCGAGGTTCTCGAGGGTGATGCCCTCGGGCAGCATGACGACGGCGTGCGGGTTGCCCAGGTCGAGCGACAGCGCCGGCACCGGTTTGCCGTGGCGCGGCCGCACCATGACGTCGAAGCCGTCGCGTCGCGCACCCTCCTCGTCGGCGAGCCGCCACGGACCGAGGTCCACGGCATACCCCTCGTCGACGACCCGGACCGTCTTCACACCGGCGCGGGTGGCGATGGTGAGGGTCGAGCCGAAGGCCAGCCCCTCGCGCCGCAGGTACGCGGCGAAGACGCGGGTCCCGTTGCCGCACATCTCGGCGAGGGAGCCGTCGGCGTTGCGGTAGTCCATGAACCACTCGGCGTCGCGCGACTGCGCCCGCACCGTCTCGTCGGTGGAGAGCGCCGTGCGCACGACCCGGATCACGCCGTCCGCGCCGATCCCGGCATGCCGGTCGGCGATGCGCTGCACCTGGGCGGGGGTGAGCTCGAGAGAGCCCTCGAGGTCAGGGACGAGGACGAAGTCGTTCTCGGTGCCGTGGCCCTTGGTGAAACGCGTCATGTCAGGCATTCTCCGCCATGCCGTGTCGCACCCGAGCATCCGCCTCGCGAACCGCCGTGAGCGCCCGGTCGAGCAGGTCGGGCGCGGCCGCGTCGAGCCAGACGATGCGCGGATCGGGGCGGAACCACGACTCCTGCCGCCGGGCGTAGCGGCGCGTCGCCTGGGCGGTGTCGCGCCGCGCCGCGGTCTCGTCGAGGTCACCGTCGAGGACGGCGATGGCCTGGCTGTAGCCGATGGCCCGGCTGGCCGTGACCCCGTGACGCAGGCCGGCTCCGAGCAGGGTCTCGGTCTCTGTCCGCAAGCCGTCCTCCCACATGCGCTCGACGCGTCGGTCGATCCGCTCGACGAGGACCTCGCGGTCCACTCGCAACCCCAGAACGACTGCGGGAGAGACGAACTCGCGTTTGGGCATCGTCGCACTGAAGGGCCTGCCCGTCAGCTCGATGACCTCCAACGCCCGGATGACACGACGGAGGTTGCCGGGCAGGATCGAGGCAGCAGACCGCGGGTCCAGGCCGCGCAGCCGCGCGTGGAGGGCGTCGCCGCCGACGACCTCGGACTCCGTTTCGAGGCGGGTGCGCACCTCGGCGTCGGTCGGGGGGATCTCGAGCCGGTCGAGGGCCGCCCGCACGTAGAGGCCCGAGCCGCCGACGAGAAGGGGGCGATGGCCGCGGCCCCGGATGGCAGCGATGTCGGCCCGCGCGGCGACCTGGTAGCCCGCGACGCTGGCCTCCTCGGTCACGTCGAGGACGTCGAGCTGGTGGTGCCGGACACCCCGCCGCTCGGCAGCGGGCAGCTTGGCCGTGCCGATGTCCATGCCGCGGTAGAACTGCATGGCGTCGGCGTTGACGACCTCTCCCCCGAGTCGCTCGGCCAGGTCGAGAGCGAGGTCGGACTTGCCCGTGGCGGTCGGACCCACGACCGCGACGATCGGCTCGGCGTCGGAGGTCTCCCGGTCACGCGCCACGGGCCACCGGACCGCTGGAGGTCTTGCCCTTCACGACGATGGCGCGCAATCAGCCGATGAGCTCGTCGGTGTGCTCGCCGGCATGCTCGGCGTCGTCCTCGGCGTGGCCGAAGGGGTCGCGGTCGACGCCGGGGTGCCAGGAGTTGCCGGGCTTCCCCCAGCCGTTGCGCTTGACGGCCTTGCGGGCCTTCTTGGCCTGCCGATCGTCGAGGCGGTCGACGTAGAGCGTGCCGTTGAGGTGGTCGTACTCGTGCTGCATGCAGCGGGCGAACCAGCCCGTCGCGTCGAACTCGACCCGGTTCCCGTCGACGTCGAAGCCGATGACGTGCGCCCGATCGGCACGCTTGAGGGGGAAGGCCTCGCCGGGCACGGACAGGCAGCCCTCGGTCTCCTCGTCGGGGTTCGGCCGCTCCTGCGGGATCCTCGAGGTGGTGAGCGTCGGGTTGATGACGTGCCCCTGCTCGGGCACCCCGTCATCGTTGGCCATCTTCCAGATGAAGACGCGCAGCCCCACACCGATCTGAGGCGCCGCGAGGCCCACACCGTTGGCTGCGACGTTGGTCTCGTACATGTCCTCGACGAGGGTGCGGAGATCGTCGTCGAAGTCCGTGACGAGGGCTGCTGCCCGATGGAGGACGGGCTCGCCGGTGATGACGATGGGGCGCACGCTCATGCGCCAAGTCAAGCACGAGGCGTCGCCTCGGCCCGAATCGGTTCAGACGACAGCGCAGCCCGGTGCCGTCGGTGCTGCGGCCGGTTTGCCGATCGACGGCATCCCCAGACTGACGCCCGGCTTGCCGGTGCCCTGGGGGACGTCCTGGAGCGCAGCCCAGGCGTCGCCGCCCCGAGTCCGGCGGACGGCATACGTCCCGCCCTCGAGGCCCGAGTCGGCGACGAGGTGGTGCGGCGCGCCGTAGGTGACCTGCACGGTGACCATGTCACCCGGCCTCGGCACCTCGCCACCCTCGGGCACGGCGAAGTGGACGAGCCGGTTGTCGCGGGCCCGTCCCGACAGGCGCTTGGTCTCGGCGTCCTTGCGCCCCTCCGACGGGGTGACGAGGACCTCGACCTCACGACCCTCGACAGCTCGGTTGCCGGCCCAGCTGACCTCCTCCTGGAGGGCGATGAGCCGTTCGAACCGCTCCTGGACGACCTGCTTGGGGACCTGGTGGTCCATCGTCGCCGCGGGGGTGCCGGGGCGGATGGAGTACTGGAAGGTGAAGGCGCTGGAGAAGCGGGACTCGCGCACGACCTCGAGCGTGCCCTGGAAGTCCTCCTCCGTCTCGCCGGGGAAGCCGACGATGATGTCGGTCGTGATCGCGGCGTCCGGGATGTGCTTGCGGACGTTGTCGATGATCCCGAGGAACTTCGTGCTGCGGTAGGAGCGGCGCATGTCCCTGAGCACCTTGTCCGAGCCGGACTGCAGCGGCATGTGCAGGCTCGGCATGACGTTCGGCGTCTCGGCCATGGCGAGGATGACGTCCTCGGTGAAGGCCGCCGGGTGTGGGCTGGTGAAGCGCACCCGCTCGAGTCCCTCGATCTCGCCGCACGCCCGGAGCAGCTTGCCGAAGGCGAGCCGGTCGCCGAACTCGACGCCGTAGGTGTTGACGTTCTGGCCCAGGAGCGTCACCTCGACGACACCCTGTGCCACGAGCGCCTCGATCTCGGCGAGGATCTCTCCGGGGCGGCGGTCCTGCTCCTTGCCGCGCAGGCTCGGCACGATGCAGAACGTGCACGTGTTGTTGCAGCCGACCGAGATGGACACCCAGGCGCTGTAGGCAGAGTCGCGTCGCGTCGGCAGCGTGGAGGGAAAGACCTCGAGGCTCTCGAGGATCTCGACCTCCGCGCGCTTGTTGTGGGCGGCCCGGTCGAGCAGGGCCGGCAGGGAGCCTATGTTGTGGGTGCCGAAGACGACGTCGACCCACGGCGCGCGCTGGACGATGGCGCCGCGGTCCTTCTGGGCCATGCAGCCGCCGACGGCAATCTGCATGTCGGGGTTCTTCTGCTTCGCCGGGCGCAGCTGTCCGAGGTTGCCGTACAGCTTGTTGTCGGCGTTCTCGCGCACCGCGCACGTGTTGAAGACCACGACGTCGGCGACCTCGGGACGCTCCCCGGCCGGCAGGCTGGCGAGGTCGACGTAGCCGGCCGTCTCGAGCAGGCCGGCCAGGCGTTCGCTGTCATGGACGTTCATCTGGCAGCCGTGCGTGCGCACGTCGTAGGTCCGGGGCGAGCCGCCCGGGGTGATGGGCGCGGTCGCGACGGGCGCGGGAGTGAAGTTCTGCGTTGTCATGGCATCGACAAGGGTACGTCGTGCGGCGGCTGCCGACGGCCGCGCTCCCCGGTCGGGGAATAGCCGGAGGGGTGGCCTCGTTGACCCCAGTGCTTGACAGTTCAACAACTTTGGAGCACCATAGTTGTTGAAGATTCAATAACTACTCCGAAGGACACATCATGGGCCTGTTCAACCGCACCAAGACCGAGACCGTCGCCGAGACCCCCTCGGTCGCCGTCGAGAACATCTCCGGCGACTACACGCTCGACCCGAGCCACACGCGAATCGGCTTCTCCGCCCGTCACGCAATGGTGACGAAGGTCCGGGGCAACTTCGACCAGTTCGAGGGCTCCGCCCACGTCGACACCGCCAACCCGGCCAACTCGTCGGTCACCGTGACCATCGAGGCCGCCAGCGTCACGACCGGCAACGAGCAGCGCGACGGCCACCTGAAGACCCCCGACTTCTTCGACATCGCCAACTACCCGCAGATCACCTTCGTCTCGACCGATGTCGAGCGCGACGGCGCCGAGTGGGCCATCACCGGCGACCTCACCATCAACGGCGTCACCAAGTCGGTCACGGTTCCCTTCGAGGAGACCGGCTCGGCCAAGGACCCGTTCGGCAACACCCGGGTCGGCTTCGAGGGTGAGGTCACCATCGACCGCACCGACTGGAACCTCTCCTTCAACGCGGCCCTCGAGACCGGCGGCGTCCTCGTGAGCGAGAAGGTCAAGCTCGAGTTCGACATCTCGGCGATCGCCAACGTGCCTGCCGAGGTCTGAGCAGCACCGCACGACAGCACGACAGCATCACCGCGAGGGGGTGAGGACCGATTCGGTCCTCACCCCCTCGCGGTGTCCCGGCGCCCACGGGCCGGAGATGTCAGTCGCGTCGGTGCTCGGGCAGGCCGTCGACGGCGTCCCGGATGATGGGCCAGGCGACCTCACCCGAGTAGCCCTTGCGGGCGAGCAGTCCGGCCAGGCGGCGGGTCTGGACCTCAGGGGTCAGGCCACGCATGGAGCGCAGCTTCTTGGCGACGAGCTGTTCGGCCCGCACGCGTTCGTCACCGGCCCCGACCTGGCCCAGCGCGTCGTCGGCGATCTCCTGGTCGATGCCCTGCTTGCGCAGCTCGTGGGCGAGAGCGCGCCGCGCCAGCCCCTTGTCCGACTGCTTCGAGCGGACCAGCATCTGGGCGTACGCCTCGTCGTCGACGAGTCCGATCTCGGTCATCCGGTCGAGCACCTTGGCCGCGACCTCGTCGTCACACCCGCACTGGCGCAGCTTCCGCTCGAGCTGGGATCGGCTCCGCGGAGCCATGCTCAGCTGCCGCAGGACGATGGCACGCGCGACGGACTCGGCGTCAGCATCGGGGACGAGCGTCTCGGTGTCGTCCGGCGGAGGCGCCCAGTCGGGCCGCTCCCCCGCATCGTCCGAGCCCCATCCAGACCGCGGCTGCCCACGCCGACCGCCTGGCCGACCTGGCCGAGCTGGCCGAGCTGGACCGTCGGAACGTCCCGCGCCGCTCTCGCGCACCGGGACAGCCCGGGGCGGGCTGTCGGCCCGCACCCCAGCAACACCCTCGGCCTCAGCCAGGGCGGCCGCGGCGCGGGCCAGACGGTCCTGCGCGGTCTCCGGTTCGGAGGGACCCACGATCAGAAGTCGACAGGCACGTCCGAGACCTCGGCGGGCTGGTCGACGCGCGGCCCGACACCGAGCTTCTCCTTGACCTTCTTCTCGATCTCGTCGGCCAGGTCGGGGTTGTCCTTGAGGAAGTTGCGGGCATTCTCCTTGCCCTGACCGAGCTGGTCGCCCTCGTAGGTGTACCAGGCGCCGGCCTTGCGGACGAAGCCGTGCTCGACACCCATGTCGATGAGGCCGCCCTCACGGGAGATGCCGTGGCCGTAGAGGATGTCGAACTCGGCCTGCTTGAACGGCGGCGACACCTTGTTCTTGACAACCTTGACGCGGGTGCGGTTGCCGACCGGCTCGGTGCCGTCCTTGAGGGTCTCGATGCGACGCACGTCCAAGCGGACCGAGGCGTAGAACTTCAGCGCCTTGCCACCGGTCGTCGTCTCCGGCGAGCCGAACATGACGCCGATCTTCTCGCGGAGCTGGTTGATGAAGATCGCGGTGGTGCCCGTGTTGTTGAGGGCCCCCGTTAGCTTGCGCAGCGCCTGGCTCATGAGTCGCGCCTGCAGACCGACGTGGCTGTCACCCATCTCGCCCTCGATCTCGGCACGGGGCACCAGGGCCGCGACCGAGTCGATGACGATGATGTCGATGGCGCCGGAACGGATCAGCATGTCGGCGATCTCGAGTGCCTGCTCGCCCGTGTCTGGCTGCGACACGAGCAGCGCGTCCGTGTCCACGCCGAGCTTCTTCGCGTAGTCGGGGTCGAGCGCGTGCTCCGCGTCGATGAACGCCGCGATCCCACCCGCCTTCTGCGCGTTGGCGACCGCGTGGAGGGCGACCGTGGTCTTGCCCGAGGATTCCGGACCGTAGATCTCGACGACACGGCCACGGGGCAGTCCGCCGATGCCGAGCGCGACGTCGAGCGCGATCGACCCGGTCGGGATGACCTCGATCGGCGGACGGATGTCGTCGCCGAGACGCATGACTGCGCCCTTGCCGTAGCTCTTCTCGATCTGGCCCATCACCGAGGAGAGGGCCTTGTCCTTGTCCTTTGCCTGCACCGATGCCATGTCGGTCACCTATCTGCCGTCTGCGCTGCGGTCGTCTACCTTCGACCCGGGCGACTGCTCGTCCTGAGAGATTCGCTGTCGGGTCAGACGCTAGGTGCCGGCGCCGACATCAGGTGGACCACGAGACGGCCTGTGGACGATGCGGGTGGTGGCGCAGGACCTGTGGAGAACATTACCGAACAGGTGTTCGAAGTCATCACGACACGCCGGGAAGCGCTCCTCGGCGACCCGTCAGCGGCGCGTCTGCCCGCCCTGACCGCCCTGAGCCCCACGAGCGACCCGGGCGTCCCGGCCGAGTCGACGCTCGGGCGGCACGTCCATGTCGGTGCACAGCGCCTCCCAGACGGCCCGCGGGGCCTCGCCGTCGGCGAGGGCCTGCACGACGGTGCGGTTGCCGAGCGCGCCCAGCACGTGGTCGCGGGCGAGCGACCCGGCATACGCCGCGCCGAACTCGTCGTCCATCAAGGTCCAGAAATGGCTGATCCGCACCACAGCAGTCTGCCACCCGCGCGGCGGGGGCCGTTCCGCGCCGAAACCGTCGTCGGACCGTTACCACAACCGGCGACGAATGTCCGGCTCGGACGGTATTGTCCTGCCGTCCCGCGCGACGCCGCGGGCCCACCGACACTTCAGGGGAGCAGACCGTGACCGAGCCCACCCATGGGACGAACCAACCCGACCAGCCCTACACCTACCCGACGGCCGGCCCGACGGCCGGCACATCGGCAGGTACGGCGGCCGGGACCGTCCCCGGCGGGGTCGCCCTCGCCGACGACCCGCAGCCGAAGGTCACCGGTGGCCGCAAGCGGACCGGTCTGCTCATCGGCGGCGTCGCGACGGCGCTCGTCCTCGGCGGCGCCGGCGCGTTCGCCTTCCAGAGCCTGAGCGGTGGCGGCTCCCAGCCCGCCGACGTGCTGCCCGGCGACGCGTACGCCTACCTCCGACTCGACATCGACCCCTCCGCCGGCCAGAAGATCGCCGCGGTGCGCTTCCTGGGCAAGCTCCCCCAGGTCAAGGACACCCTGGGGAGCGACGACCCTCGCAAGAAGCTCTGGGAGATGGCCTCCAAGAACTCCACCAACGACTGCGTCGCGAAGTTCGACTACGACAAGGACATCGCGCCCTGGCTCGGGGACCGCGTCGGTGCAGCCATCCGACCCGGCGGCTCCGAGAAGGCCCCGAACGTCGCCGTCGCGATCCAGGTCAAGGACGAGGCTGCCGCCAAGGACACGCTGACCAAGCTGTTCGCGTGCGACAAGAGCGGTGACACCGACCTGCGCATGAAGGACGGCTACGCCATCGTCACGCCGTCAGGTGTCGGAGACGCCACCCTGGCCGCGGTCGACAAGGGCTCGCTGGCCCAGAACGCCACCTTCACTCAGGACATGGGTGCGCTGGGCGAGCAGGGCATCATGTCGGCCTGGTTCGACATGGGCCGAGGCCTCGGCGAGATCCAGAAGCTGGGTGGGACGGCTGGCCTGAGCGCCGTCACCACGGCCGGCGCCAAGGGCAGGTTCGCTGCTGCGCTGCGCTTCGACGCCGACTACGTCGAGATGGCCGGCATCGTGCGCGGCGCCGACGGGACCAAGTCGGTCAAGGGCGGCGGTGCCGAGATCGCGTCCCTCCCGGCCAACACGCTGGGAGCCCTCAACATCTCGGGCGCCGACCAGATGCTCGACGGCGCGTGGCCCGCCGTCAAGAAGCAGATCGAGAGCCTCGCTGCAGCCGACGGCGCGTCCGACCCCATCGGCCAGGTCGAGCAGCAGCTCGACGTCAAGCTCCCGGACGACCTCAAGGTCCTCCTCGGCCGGTCCTTCACCATTGCGATGCCCGACCAGGACTTCACGTCGGAGGTCCCGACCATCGGCGCCAAGGTCGTCTCCAGTGATGCCAAGCGCGCCGACGAGCTCGTCGGCCGTCTCATGGACGCCTCCGGCGCGCCCAGCGACATGCTGACGCACAAGGTCGACGGCGACAAGGTCTTCGTGGCCACCACGCCCGGCTACGCCGACGACCTCAAGTCCGGCGGCAAGCTCGGGGACAGCGACGCCTTCAAGCTGGCCGTGGGCGACGTCAGCAGCTCCAACGTCACGCTCTTCGTCGATCTCGACAAGGTCTACACGCTGACCAAGGGACAGGTGGACGGCGAGGCGAAGACGTTCCTCGAGTCCCTGCGCGCAGTCGGCGTCAACTCCTCGACCACGGGCAACGGTGAGGGCACCTTCACGCTCCGTGTCGTGGGCAACTGACCTCCTCCTGCACGACGAAGGGCCCCGCTACGGCGGGGCCCTTCGTCGTGCAGCGACGGGTCAAGCGGGCGCTGCGAAACCCGTGATCCCGAAGCCCTTCGACGTGGGCACGCGAATCTGCTTGCCGGCGTAGGCGATTCCGCCGTCCACGGGCGAACGCACCGACCACCAGGCGGCATCGAGGTCGCTGACCTCGGTCGTGGGCTCGGCGGCGACGAGCGCGGCCGCGGCTCCCACCCCGACGTGGCTCTCCATCATCGAGCCGACGATGGTGCGCAGGCCTGCGTCATGGGCGCGACGCAGCATGTCCCGGCCGACCGTGAGAGACCCGCACTTGGCGAGCTTGACGTTGACGAGATCGGCCGCCTCCAGCCGGATGATCCGTTCGAGATCGAAAGGCCCGAAGCAGGACTCGTCGGCCATGACCGGCAGGCCGACACGCTCGCGCACCCAGGCGAGACCCTCGACGTCGTCAGCTACGACCGGCTGCTCGACGAACTCGACCCCGAGGTCGGCGACCTCGAGCGCCCGGATGACGTGGACCGCCTCCTCACGGGACCAGCCCTGGTTGGCGTCGAGGCGGATGGCGACGTCGGGCCCGACGGCAGCCCGGACCGCTGCGACGCGCTGCACGTCCGTGCCGGCGTCGGTGCCCACCTTCATCTTCAAGGTGCGGAAGCCCTCGGCCACCCGTGCGCGGGCGGTGTCGGCGAGGGCGTCAGCCGCACCTGCCGACAGGGTGACGTCGGTGGTCAGCACATCGCGTATGCCGTCCGGCCGGGCCGCGAGGACCGCGGCGACCGAGACCCCCTCCGCCTGGGCGACGAGGTCGTGCAGGGCCGCATCGACCGCCGTCTTGGCACCGAAGTTGCGGGCCACGGCGCGCTGGACGGCCGATGCCGCGGCCGCGAGGTCGTCCCGGTCGTCGAGCCTCCGCCCGGTGACGACCGGAGCGAGCATCGCCTCGATGCAGGCAGTGGCGCTCGCGAGGGACTCCCCGGTCACCTGCCACACCTGCGGCGCCTCGCCCCAGCCGGCGCGGCCGTCGCTGTCGGTGATGGTCACGACCACGGTGTCGGTCGTCTCGGTGCGGCGCAGCGCGGTGACGAACGGCGTGTGCAGCGGCACGGACACGGTCGTCGTCGTCACCCGCTCGATGGTCGTCACGGCTGCTCCTCCCCCACCGGGTGCTCAGCCCGCCAGACGTCCCTGGCGATGTCGGCGACGAAGGCGGCGGCCGCGGTCTCGTCGAGGTCGACGGTGGTGCACACGGCGAGGACGAACGGCTCCTCGCCAGGGGGACGCACCAGCGCCACGTCGTGCGAGACGCCGGGGATCCAGCCGGACTTGCTCGCCGTCGGCGTGCCCGGCGGCAGCCCTGCGGGCACCTGGTCGACGTGCACCTGGCGGGCCAGCATCGCCTCGACGGGGGCCAGCACCTGGTCGCCGCCGAGGGTCGGCTCGCGGCGTCCGACGGCGGCCATGACGAGCCCGAGGTCGGCGGCGGTCACGGTGTTCGTGATGCCCGCCGTGCGGGCGGCCGCGTCCTCGATGCCGCGCCCCACGATCATTGCCGGCGAGCAGCCGACGATGCGGAGCACGTCCGCGACCTCGCCGAGGCCGACGACGTCGAGCAAGAGATTGGTCGCGATGTTGCTCGAGTGGGTGATGGCCTGCTCGGCGAGCTCGGCGAGCGTACGCGTCTCGCCGAGCGCTGCCCACGTCACGGGGTCCTGGTCGTCCGACTCGTCGAGGTCGAAGGGCGACCCGTCGTGCACCGACGCGAAGGTGCCGGAGACCCGGACCGGCGTGTCGAGGTCGAGCTCGCCGCGCACGACCCGACGATAGGCGGCGATGACGAGAGGGAGCTTCATCGTGGACGCGGCGTAGTGGGCGGCGAGCGCGTCGTGCTCGTAGCGGGGGCGACCGTCGAGGTCACCGAGCCACACCGACAGGACGGCGGGCTGTGAGGGCGCCGAGGCGTGCCTGGTGGTAGCGAGGGCGAGGCGTGAGTCGAGGTCCGAGAAGGGGCTGAGCACCCCAGCACGGTAGACGATCAGGCGGCGGAGGCGGACACCACGTCGTCCGACGCGACAGGGAGCGTGACGGTCGGAGCGAGACCCTCACTCTCGGCCATCCGGTTGGACACGTCGATGAGCACCTGCGAGAGCGGCAGGGCGAGCGCGCCGCAGATCGAGGCGAGCAGCTCCGAGGACGCTTCCTTCTCGCCGCGCTCCACCTCGCTGAGATAGCCGAGGGAGACCGAGGCCGTGGCGGACACCTCACGGAGCGTGCGGCCCTGGGCGCGGCGGCGCTCGCGCAGGACGTCACCGAGCTCGCGTCGCAACAGTGTCGTCATGCCGTCCTCCTCAGGTCGCTGGTGTGGCGGTGTCGGGTGCGGGGTCACCACCGGGGTGACCCGACAGCCCTACCGTACCCCGAGGGTCCCACGGCGGCGCAGGTGTTCCGCGCGTGGCGCCGGTCTCCTGCACCGCGAGCCGGAGCACCGCGTCGACGGTCGCCGACCGGATCTCGGCCCTGGTCCCTTTCAACTCGAGCGCGCGCGTCGCTGTTCCCGACGGTCCCGCCACGGCCACGTGCACGGTGCCCGCGGGTTTGCCCTCGGAGGGTCCCGGACCGGCCACACCGGTCGTCGCCAGCCCCCATGTCGACCCCAGCCGACGGCGTACGCCCTCGGCCATCGCGACGGCGACGGCGGGATCGACCGTGCCGACCCGCGCGACGAGGTCGGCGGGCACATCCAGGAGGAACGTCTTGACCGCGGCGGCATACGCCACGACTCCACCGAGCAGCACCGCAGAGGCCCCTGGGGTGTCGGCCACGGTGGCGGCCACGAGCCCAGCCGTCAGCGACTCGGCGCACGCCAGCGTCTGACCGGCCTCGGTCAGTGCAGCCACGAGGAGCGCGCCCGGCGTTCCGGAACCGTCGCCCACGTCAGTCCCGCTGCGCCGTCCGCTCGGGCGGCGCGTCGGACTGCGGCCGTGCCTCGCGCTGGGCGGCGCGGGCGGCCCGTCGAGTCCTCGTGCGCTCGCTCGTCTCGCGCAGCCGGGCTGCCTTGAAGACGTAGTCGATGCCGCTGAGCACCGTCATGACGAGGGCCGCACCGAGCACGACGTACGCGACGAGGAGCCACGCGTCGCCGAGCGGCAGGACCCAGAGCGGGAAGGTCAGGGCGCCGAGCGACAGGGTCTGGAGCATCGTCTTGAGCTTGCCGCCGCGCCCGGCCGGCATGACGCCGTGGCGGATCACGACGAAGCGCAGGACGGTGATGCCGATCTCGCGCACGAGGATGACGACGGTCACCCACCACCACACGACACCGAGCAGCGACAGGCCGATGAACGCCGTGCCCGTCAGGGCCTTGTCGGCGATGGGGTCGGCGACCTTGCCGAAGTTGGTGATCTCGCCGCGCTGCCGCGCGATCTTGCCGTCGATGCCGTCAGTGACCGCGGCGAGGACGAAGACCGCCCACGCCCAGAAACGCCACCACGGCTGGTGGCCGCCGTCCTGGAAGAGCAGCGCGGCGTAGACGGGCACGAGCAGGAAGCGCAGCACCGTCAGGGCGTTGGGCAGGTTCCAGTCGGTGGGCCGGGGCGCGGGCCCCTCCCCCCGGTGGAAGGTCTGCGGCGTCATCGCGGCTCCGCGACGAGGTCGATCCCCTCGGTGCCGACGACGACGGCCGGCACGAGGTCGCCGACCTGGGGTGCCGGGGCACCCTCCGGGACGCGCACGATGGTGACGCCGTCGACGTCGGGACCCTGGAAGTCGGCCCGGCCGATGACGGAGCCGTCCTCGTCGTCGATCTCCTCGACGAGGACGACGACGCGCTCACCGATGCGCTCCTCGGCCCGCTGGGCGTTGAGCTCCTCGACGAGGCGGGTGAAGCGGTCGAGCCGCTCGGCGACGACCTCGGGGGCCAGGTGGCCGGCATACCCCTCGGCCTCGGTGCCGTCCTCGTCGGAGTAGCCGAAGACGCCGACGACGTCGAGGCGCGCCTCGGTGAGGAAGGCCTCGAGCTCGGCGAGGTCCGCCTCGGTCTCGCCGGGGAAGCCGACGATGACGTTGCAGCGGATACCGGCGTGCGGGGCGTCGGCCCGCACGCGCGCCAGCAGGTCGAGGAAGGCCTCGCGCGAGCCGAAGCGCCGCATCGAGCGCAGGAGCTGCTCGGATGCGTGCTGGAAGGAGATGTCGTAGTAGGGCACGACGCCGGGGACGTCGGCCATGGCACGCAGCAGCCCGGGCCGGATCTCGGCGGGCTGGAGGTAGGAGACGCGGACGCGCTCGATGCCCTCGATCGCCGTCAGCTCGGGGAGCAGCTTCTCGAGCAGGGCCAGGTCTCCGAGGTCCTTGCCGTAGCTCGTCGAGTTCTCCGAGACGAGGAAGAGCTCCTTGACGCCCTGCTGGGCGAGCCAGCGCCCCTCGGCGACGACGTCGGCGGGGCGGCGGGAGAGGAAGGCGCCCCGGAACATCGGGATGGCGCAGAACGAGCAGCGGCGGTCGCAGCCGGACGCGATCTTCAGCGGTGCCCAGGGCCGCCCGTCGAGCCGGGCGCGGATGACCCGGGGGCCCGAGGCGGGTGT
The DNA here is from genome assembly GCF_052114705.1 of Terrabacter sp. 2YAF2. Lineage (NCBI taxonomy): Bacteria > Bacillati > Actinomycetota > Actinomycetes > Micrococcales > Intrasporangiaceae > Terrabacter > Terrabacter sp. 2YAF2. The sequence continues at coordinate 257,147 of NZ_JBFRFG010000006.1, read as the reverse complement.
GGGGACGTCGTCGTCGGCCAGGTCGGGGCGCGCGTCGCCGTGTCCGGGCAACGCGACGTCGGCGGCGCCGTCCTGGCGCTTCGCTGGCGTGAGCGGCAGCAGGGTGCGACGGTCGCCCGGCGTGTGGCTCTCGACGTGGCCACCGGCAAGGATCGTCTGCAGGTGCGAGCTCATGTCGCGGTACGAGTCGAAGCCGAGCACGGCGTCGGCCTCGGGCAGCTGGTCGGCGAGCTCCTTGCCGTAGCGCTCGGCGAGGCAGCCGACCGCGACGACCTTCTGCGTGCGGCCGCCGTCGCCCTTGAGGTCGGAGGCCTCGAGCAGCGCGTCGATGGAGTCCTTCTTGGCCTGCTCGACGAAGCCGCACGTGTTGACGACCGCGACGTCCGCCTCCGATGCGTCGTCGACGAGGCGCCATCCTCCGGCGAGCAGCCGTCCGGCCAGCTCCTCGGAGTCGACCTCGTTGCGCGTGCACCCGAGGGTGACGAGTGCGACGCTCTTGTCGGCGCTCGGGTGGGGAGGGGTCATGCGTCCACTCTAGATGCCGGGGTGTTCAATGGCCGACATGCTCGGAACCGCCCCCCACGGCCACGACGAACTCCTCATGCGGGCACGCGAGCTGCTCCGGGCCCACCCCCTCGTCGACGGGCACAACGACCTCCCGTGGGAGGCCCGCGAGCAGACCGGCTACGACTTCGAGGCCCTCGACATCTCCGGCCGCCTCACGACGACGCAGACCGACCTGCCTCGCCTCACCGAGGGTGGGGTCGGCGCGCAGTTCTGGTCGGTCTTCGTGCCGAGCACGCTGCAGGGCGACTCGGCCGTGACCGCCACGCTCGAGCAGGTCGACGCGGTCCACCGCATGATCGGGGCGTATGCCGACCGGCTGGTCCTCGCCGGGACCGCCGACGAGGTGGAGCAGGCCACCGCGACGGGACGGATCGCCTCGCTGCTCGGCGCCGAGGGAGGCCACTCGATCGGCTGCTCGCTGGGCACCCTGCGGCTGCTGCACGTGCTCGGCGTGCGCTACCTGACGCTGACGCACAACGACAACACGCCGTGGGCCGACTCGGCCACCGACGTGCCTGTCGTCGGTGGCCTCAGCGAGTTCGGCCGCGAGGTCGTGCGGGAGATGAACCGTCTCGGGATGATGGTCGACCTCAGCCACGTCGCCGCCACGACCATGCGGGCCGCGCTCGAGACGACCGAGGCCCCGGTCATCTTCAGCCACTCCTCGGCGCTCGCCCTGTGCGACACCCCGCGCAACGTGCCCGACGACGTCCTCGCCGCCCTGCCCCGCAACGGCGGCGTGTGCATGGTGACCTTCGTGCCGGAGTTCGTCTCACCGGCGACCGCCGCCTGGCGGGTCGAGGCGGCCGCGGCGGCCGCCGAGGTCGGTGTCGAGGCCCGCGACTGGGAGGCCTTCGGCCGGTTCACCGCCACGTGGCGGCAGCAGCACCCGAAGCCCGACGCGACGATCGAGCAGGTCGTCGCCCACCTCGAGCACGTGCGCGAGGTCGCCGGCATCGACCACATCGGCATCGGCGGCGACTACGACGGGACCGACACCTTCCCCGTCGGGCTCGAGGACGTCAGCGGCTACCCCCGGCTCGTCGCCGCGCTCCTCGAGCGGTCGTGGTCCGAGGCCGACGTCGCGCAGCTCGTCCGCGGCAACACGCTGCGCGTCATGCGCGACGTCGAGGCCGTCGCCCGCGACCTCCGGACCACCCGCTCCCCCAGCCTCAGGACGTTCGCCGAGCTCGACGTCACGGCCTGAGCGCGACCCGGGCACACGGCATACGTCCTCGGAGACCGGCGCGACCTACTGGCGGAAGCGGGCGATGGTCAGGCCGACGAGGCGCGCGACGACGAGCGCGACGTAGAGCATGCCGGCGATCTGCTGCAGCAGCACGAAGGCGCGGGCGTGCGGCTCGACGGCGATGATGTCGGACAGGCCGGTGGAGGTCATCGTCGTGATCGAGAGGTAGAGCAGCTCGAACCACGTGCGCGTGCCGGGCGCGCCCTCGCCGTAGATCGTGAACGAGTGCGGCCACAGCATCTGCACGGCGACGTAGAGGTAGGCGAAGCCCCACGCCACAACGGTGAACGTCGCCCCGGTGGCGTAGAGCTCGTCGCGGGTCACCCAGTTGTCGGCGAACATGTACCGCAGCAACCCGTAGCCCGTGTAGAAGTAGAAGAGCGCGTGCAGCAGCGCGCTCCAGAGGGCGACCGTCGTGTTGTCGGCCCAGACCGCCTCCGCGACCGTCAGCAGGACGACCGGCCCGCCGAGGAGCACGGCCACCCACGTCAGGGCCGGTGTCGCGCGCACGGCGCGCACGGCGAGGAAGAGCACGAGCAGGCCGATGAGGCCGAAGATCGCGCGACCGGTCTCACGGACGTCACCCGCCCTGGTCTCGACGAACGGGTAGGCCACGAGCGCCGCCAGCTGAGCGAAGAGCAGCATCGCGCACGGCAGCTCGGAAACCTTGCGGCGCAGGCGGTCCAGCCGGGACGGCGGCCCCGCACGACGGGGCGATGACGGCCAGAGCTCCAGCGACGCACTCACGTCCCGGACTCTAGTGGCGACCCGTCAAGAACGCGTCAAGAGGCGTCAGCGCCGGGTCAAACGCCCCGGGACCGGGACCGCCCGCGGCGTAGGAACGAGGCATGGTCACCAACATCCTCCTGGGCCTCGTGGCGCTCGCTCTGCTCGTCTACCTCGTCCACGTCCTCCTCCACGCGGATCGCTTCTGATGAGCGACACCGTCAGCGGGCTGCTCACGATCGCCGTCCTGGTGGCAGCCCTGGCGATCGTCCACGTGCCGCTCGGCAACTGGATGGCGAAGGTCTTCACCGATGAGAGGCACTGGCGGGGTGAGCGTCTCGTCTACCGTCTCGTACGGGTGGATCCCACCTCGGAACAGCGCTGGACCACCTACGCCGTCGCCGTCGTCGCGTTCTCGGTCGTCGGGGTCGTGCTGCTGTTCCTCGTCCTCGTGCTCCAGAGCGTGCTGCCACTCGCTCGCGGCGCCGCGATGAACGTGGACACGGCGGTCAACACGGCCGTCTCGTTCGTGACGAACACCAACTGGCAGTCGTATGCCGGTGAGGCCGGGACGTCGCCGTTCGTGCAGACCGTGGGCCTGACCGTCCAGAACTTCGTCTCCCCGGCCGTCGGCCTGGCCGTGGCGGTTGCCCTCGTGCGCGGCCTCGTGCGCTCGAGCGGCGCGGCGCTCGGCAACTTCTGGGTCGACCTCGTGCGCGGACTGTTCCGTGTGATCGTGCCGATCGCCCTCGTCGGCGCGGTCGTGCTGCTGCTCGGTGGCGTCATCCAGAACCTCACCGAACCGACGACGGTCACGACGCTCTCGGGCGGGCACCAGGTGATCCAGGGCGGCCTCGTCGCCTCGCAGGAGGCGATCAAGGAGCTCGGCACCAACGGTGGTGGCTACTTCAACGCCAACTCGGCACACCCCTTCGAGAACCCCAACGCGTTCACCAACCTCGTCGAGATCTTCCTGCTCCTCGTCATCCCGTTCTCGCTGCCGCGCACCTACGGCGTCATGGTCGGCGACCGCCGCCAGGGCTGGACGGTCCTCGGCTTCATGGCGACCCTCTGGGTCCTTATGCTCAGCGTGGTCACGTGGTCGGAGGTGCACGCAGCGTCCGGCCCGCTGGCCGGGATGGAGGGCAAGGAGCTCCGCTTCGGCGTGTGGCCCTCGGCGCTCTTCGCGACGAGCACGACGGCCACGTCGACCGGGGCCGTGAACTCGATGCACGAGAGCTTCTCTGCGCTCGGGGGCGGTGGCGCGCTGTTCAACATGATGCTCGGCGAGCTGTCGCCGGGTGGCGTCGGCACGGGCCTCTACAGCGCGCTGCTCGTGGCCGTCCTCACGGTATTCCTCGCCGGTCTCATGGTCGGGCGCACCCCCGAGCTGGTCGGCAAGCAGATCGGGCGTCGCGAGATCACCCTGACCGCCCTCGCCGTCCTCGTCATGCCGACCCTCGTCCTCGCCTTCACCGGTATCGGGATGGTGGCGCCTCTCGTGTCGTCACAGATGCTCGCCACGGGTCCGCACGGCCTCACCGAGGTCATGTACGCCTACACGTCCGCGGCGAACAACAACGGCAGCGCCTTCGCCGGGTTCTCCGCCGATACTCCCTACACCAACCTCACGCTGGCGCTGTGCATGTTCCTGGGCCGGTTCGCCCCCATCGTCCTCGTGCTCGCCCTGGCCGGCTCCCTTGTGGCACAACGTCGCCGACCGATCACCGCCGGCACGCTCCCCACCCACACCCCCACCTTCATCGGCTTGTTCGTCGGGGTGGCCGTCATCGTCGGCGGTCTCACCTTCTTCCCGGCCCTGGCCCTCGGTCCCCTCGCGGAGGCACTCTCATGACCCCCTCGTCGACGACGAAGTCGTCACGCACCACGCCCGGTGGCGAGCCGCCGTCCCGGCCCGCACGCGCTGGCCGCGAGGCCCTCATCCGGCCCGGCCGGTCGAGCACGACGTACGCGCAGCTCGCGCGGCAGCTCGTCACGACCTTTCCCCAGGCCGTCGCCAAGCTCGACCCACGTCACGTCTGGCGCAGCCCGGTCATGTTCGTCGTGTGGGTCGGCTCGGTGGTCACGACCGTCCAGGCTGTCGTCGACCCCTCGTGGTTCGCCTGGGCCGTCGCCGTCTGGCTCTGGGCCACGGTCCTCTTCGCCAACATGGCCGAGGCCGTCGCCGAGGGCCGTGGCAAGGCCCAGGCGGCCACGTTGCGCGCCACCCGGAAGACCACCACGGCCCAGCGTCGACTCCCCGATGGTTCCCTCGAGACCGTCGCAGCGTCGGACCTCGCGATCGGCGACCTCGTCGTGGTCCGACCGAACGAGGTCATCCCCGGCGACGGCGACGTCGTCGAGGGCATGGCCACCGTCGACGAGTCGGCCATCACCGGCGAGTCCGCCCCAGTCATCCGCGAGTCCGGCGGTGACCGAAGCGCGGTCACCGGGGGTACGACCGTCCTGTCCGACGGGATCACCGTGCGCATCACGACCAAGCCCGGTGAGACCTTCATCGACCGGATGATCGCCCTCGTCGAAGGCGCCTCGCGGCAGAAGACCCCCAACGAGATCGCGCTCACGATCCTGCTCACCGTGCTGACGATCATCTTCCTGCTGGCCGTCATGGCGATGCAGCCGATGGCGATCTACTCAGGCCAGGCGCAGTCGCCGGTCGTGCTCGTCGCCCTGCTCGTCTGCCTGATCCCGACGACCATCGGTGCGCTGCTGTCGGCGATCGGCATCGCCGGCATGGACCGCCTCGTGCAGCACAACGTGCTCGCCATGTCCGGCCGCGCCGTCGAGGCCGCCGGCGACGTGTCGACGCTGCTGCTCGACAAGACCGGCACCATCACGTTCGGCAACCGTCGGGCGACCGAGCTCCTGGCCGCCCCGGGGCTCGACAACGGCGGGGTCACCCGGGCGGCATACGTCTCGTCACTCGCGGACGAGACCCCGGAGGGACGCTCCATCGTCGAGCTGGCCGCGTCGGCGCTCGACGCGCCGTCGCGAGAGGCGCTCGACCGGCTGCCCCGGGCCGGAGCCACCTTCGTCGAGTTCAGTGCCGCGACCCGGATGTCGGGCGCCGACCTGCCCGACGGCACGGCCTACCGCAAGGGCGCGGCAGACTCGGTCGCCCGGTGGGTGACGGGCCTCGGCGGCGAGATGCCGAGCGGCGTGCTCACCGAGGTCGACGGCATCGCGACGTCCGGCGGCACCCCGCTGGCCGTCGCGGTGCGGGAGCAGGGCCGACCGCCTCGCGTGCTCGGCGTCATCCACCTCAAGGACGTCGTCAAGCCGGGCATGAAGGAACGCTTCGCGCAGCTGCGCGCCATGGGCATCAAGACCGTGATGGTCACGGGCGACAACCCGTTGACCGCCAGGTCGATCGCGGCCGAGGCCGGGGTCGACGACTTCCTCGCGGAGGCGACGCCGGAGGACAAGATGGCGCTCATCAAGCGGGAGCAGCACGGGGGCCGGCTCATCGCCATGACCGGGGACGGCACGAACGACGCACCGGCGCTGGCGCAGAGCGACGTGGGCGTCGCGATGAACACCGGCACGTCGGCGGCCAAGGAGGCGGCCAACATGGTCGACCTCGACTCCGACCCGACCAAGCTCATCGACATCGTCTCCATCGGGAAGCAGCTGCTCATCACCCGCGGAGCCCTGACGACCTTCTCGATCGCCAACGACATCGCGAAGTACTTCGCCATCATCCCGGCGATGTTCGTCGTCCTCTTCCCCGGCCTCGACGCGCTGAACATCATGGGCCTCGCCTCGCCGAGATCGGCGATCGTCTCGGCAGTCATCTTCAACGCGCTCATCATCATCGCGCTGATTCCCTTGTCGCTGAAAGGTGTTCGTTATCGCGCGATCGGCAGCACGGAGCTCCTTCGGCGCAACATCCTCGTCTACGGCCTGGGCGGCATCATGGCCCCGTTCATCGGGATCAAGCTGATCGACCTCGTCGTGAGCCACCTCCCCGGAATGATGTGATCCCCGTGACCAGCACCCTGAACACGTTCGTCAAGCAGTCCCGGGCCGGCCTGCGCGCCATGCTCGTCTTCACCGTCCTCTTCGGCCTGCTCTACCCAGCCGTCGTCTGGGGCGTGGGGCGAGTCGTCGCTCCTGACCAGTCCGCCGGTTCGCTCGTCACCGTCGACGGCACGGTCGCCGGGTCGTCCCTCGTCGGGCAGCAGTGGACGGGCGCCCAGTGGTTCTGGGGCCGCCCGTCTGCCAGCAGCTACTCGGGCGACACGAGCGGGGGTTCGAACCTCTCCGGCTCCGCGCTCGGTGCCGAGGTCGCCAAGCGGGCGGCTGCCGCCGGACTCGACCCGGCCTCCTCACCGGCCGACGCCCTGACGGCCTCCGCCAGCGGGCTCGACCCGCACATCTCCCCCGCGTATGCCGCCGCCCAGGTTGCGCGCGTCGCCGCGGCCCGCGGGCTCGACGTCGCCCGCGTGCGGGCGCTCGTGGCGGCGCACACCCAGGACCGGGTCGGCGGGTTCCTCGGCGAGCCACGCGTCAACGTCCTCGAGCTCAACCTCGCCTTGGAGCGCCTGACGGCGCCCGGCCACGGATGACCTGAGAGGATCGCGACATGGGGCGAGGCTCGCTGCGGATCTACCTCGGTGCGGCGCCGGGAGTGGGCAAGACCGTCGCGATGCTCGATGAGGCCCACCGTCGCCTCGACCGTGGCACCGACGTCGTCGTGGGCTACGTCGAGACGCACGGACGGCCGCACACCGCTGCGCTGCTCGACGGCCTCGAGGTGCTGCGGCGTCGCCAGGTGACCTACCGCGGAACCACCCTGACCGAGCTCGACGTCGACGCGGTCCTGGCCCGCCGTCCCCACGTGGTGCTCGTCGACGAGCTCGCCCACACGAACGTGCCCGAAGCCACCGGGCTCGGCGACGGGCTCGGCGACGGGCTCGGCGACGGGCTCGGCGACGGGCTCAGCGACGGGCTCAGCGACGGGCTCGGCGACGGGCTCGGCGACGGGCTCGGCGCGGGCGAGGAGGGCGAGGTCCACCCTGTGGGGCGACACGAGAAGCGCTGGCAGGACGTCGAGCAGATCCTCGAGGCGGGCATCGACGTCATCTCGACGGTGAACATCCAGCACCTCGAGTCGCTCAACGACGTCGTCGAGTCGATCACCGGCATACGGCAGCACGAGACGGTGCCCGACGAGGTCGTGCGGCGGGCGGACCAGGTCCAGGTCGTCGACATGTCACCCGAGGCCCTGCGCCGCCGGATGGCGCACGGCAACATCTACGGACCCGACCAGGTCGACGCCGCCCTGGCCAACTACTTCCGCGTCGGCAACCTCTCGGCCCTGCGCGAGATCGCGCTCCTGTGGCTCGCCGACCGCGTCGACGAGGCCCTCGAGCGCTACCGGGCCGACCAGGGCATCAGCGACCAGTGGCCGGCCCGCGAGCGGATCGTCGTCGCGCTGACCGGGGGCGCCGGCAGCGAGACGCTGCTCCGGCGCGGCGCCCGCATCGCGACCCGGGCAGCCGGCGGCGACCTCATCGCCTGCCACGTCCAGTCGGCAGAAGGCCTGGCCTCCACCGACCCGGCAGCGCTCGCGCGCCTCCGCAGGCTGGCGGGCGACCTCGGCGCCGAGTTCCAGAACGTCTCGGGCCCCGACGTGGCCGAGGCGATCCTCGACCATGCCCGCGGCGTCAACGCCACGCAGATCGTCGTCGGGGTCAGCCGCCGCAGCCGTTGGCAGCAGATCCTGCGACCGAGCATCGCCTCCGAGGTCGCGGACCGCTCCGGCGACATCGACGTCCACCTCGTCCCGCACGAGGGCTCAAAGGTCGGTCGCCGCAGCGCACGAGCCGCCGGCCTGCCCAGACGTCGTGTCCTCGGCGGGCTGCTGCTGGCCGTCGTCGCCCTCGTGGCCATGACCGCGGCGCTCGTCGCGACGCGCGGGGGCCACACCCTGTCGCTGGACCTGCTGCTCTACCTCGCACTGACCGTGGCCTGTGCCCTCGTCGGCGGCATCTGGCCCGCGCTCTTCTGCGCCGTCGTCGGCTCGCTCGTCGTCAACTGGTTCTTCACCGAGCCCCGGGGCACCCTGACCATCAGCGACGCACCGAACGCGCTGGCGCTCGCCGTCTTCGTCCTGGTGGCGATGGCGGTCTCCTCGGTCGTCAACGTCGCCGCCCGACGGACCGAGCAGGCGATCTCGGCCGAGCGCGAGTCGGCGGCCCTCGCGGCGATGAGCCGTGACCTGCTGGCCGAGCCCCGCCCCCTGCCGGCACTGCTCGAGCACGCTCGGGACGACCTCGGGATGCGGTCCGCCGTTCTCACCGAGTCGGGCGAGGACCGGCCGTCGACGGTCGTCGCCTCGACGGACCCGCTCCTGCCGGCTGGCAGCACCGTGCCGGCCGCGACGACGTGGGCGCTCGATGTCACCGTCGATGACGGCGTGCACCTGCTGCTCGACGGACCGCCCGTTGCTGCCGAGGACCAGCGCGTCGTCGGTGCCTACGCGGCCCACGCCGCCATCCTGCACGGACGCGAACAGCTCGTTCGAGCCGCACGCGAGGCCGCCGGACTGGCCCGCGACAACGCCGCCCGCACGACCCTGCTCGCGGCCGTCTCGCACGACCTGCGCACTCCGCTCTCGAGCATCAAGGCCGGCGTGTCCACCCTGCGTCAGTCCGGCCTCGACCTGACTCCGGAGGACGAGGCCGAGCTGCTCGAGTCGATCGAGGAGAGCGCCGATCGCCTCGACGCCCTCATCGGCAACCTCCTCGACCTCTCCCGGCTGGAGACGGGGGCGGTGCGCCCCCACCACCACTCCGTCGACGTGCTCGATGCCGTCGTCTCCACGGTGCGCACGACGTCCGAGCCGGACCGCGTCGAGGTCGACCTCGAGGCGGACCTGCCCCTGGTCCGCGCCGACCTCGGCCTGCTCGACCGGGTGCTCGCCAATGTCGTCGAGAACGCCCTGAGGCACAGCGGCGACGCCGAGGTGCGCCTCACGGCGGGGCGCATCGCAGACACGGTGCAGCTGCGCGTCATCGACCGGGGCCCTGGGGTCGGTGATGCCGACAAGGAGCGGATCTTCGCTGCCTTCCAGCGGGCCGGTGACGCCCCGCAGGGCGACGGACTCGGCCTCGGGCTGGCCGTCGCCCGCGGACTCATGAACGTCATGGGGGGCTCCCTCGTGGCCGAGGACACCCCGGGAGGTGGCCTCACCATGCTCATCGAGCTGCCGCTCGCGCCCGCCCCCCAGGCCGCTCAGGAGGAGGAGACGTGACCCGAGTACTCGTCGTCGACGACGACCCACGGCTGCAGCGCACGCTGTCGATCGCCCTGCGGGCGCACGGCAACGAGGTCGTGACCGCCTCTGACGGCCGCACCGCGGTGCAGTCGGTGGCGGAGGACGCGCCCGACGTCGTCATCCTCGACCTCGGGCTGCCCGACCTCGACGGCACCGAGGTGCTGCGCCGCATCCGCGCCGCGTCGGTCGTGCCCGTCATCGTCCTGTCTGCCCGCCACGAGTCCGACGACAAGATCGAGGCCCTCGACCTCGGTGCAGACGACTACGTGACGAAGCCCTTCGGTGTCGAGGAGCTGCTGGCCCGGGTGCGGGCTGCCGTGCGGCGCGGCAGCGACCTCGGTCGGCACCTCGCGCCGGTCGTCACCGGCCACTTCACCCTCGACTTCGCCGAGCGGCGCGCGACGGTCGCCGGTGAGGACGTCCGGCTCACGCCGACGGAGTGGCGCCTGCTCGAGGCGCTGTGCCGGGAGCCCGGGCACCTCGTCCAGCAGCAGGACCTGCTCCGCGCCGTCTGGGGTCCGTCCTACGGGCGAGAGTCGAACTATCTCCGCGTCTACGCCAACCAGCTGCGCCGTAAGCTCGAGCCCGACCCGGCCAGCCCGCGCCACCTGCTCACCGAGCCCGGCCTCGGCTACCGCTTCAACCCCTGACCCACTCAACCCCGACCGTCGAGAGGCCACGTGTGGCCGCTTCAACCCCGACCGTCGAGAGGCCACATGTGGCCGCCTCGCCCCCGTCGAGAGGCCACGTGTCGCCGCCTTGTCACGGCTGATCCGCGCCACATCGGGCGAGTCGCCAACGGTTGGGAGGCGACCATTCGTGGCCCCTCGACCGTTGGGAGGCGACCATTCGTGGCCTCTCGACGGTTGAAGGTGGGGGTCAGTAGCGCTCGCGGCCGCCGCGGTCGGTGAGGTTCCAGGCGTCCTCGGACTCCTCGTCGTCCTCGTCGACCGTGCGCGTCATGTCACCCGGGGTCCACCGGGCCGTGGGCACGGCCGTCGTCTCGTCGTCACCGAGGCGCTGCTCGCCGCGCTGCGCGACGAGGGCGGCCGTCCGCTGGGGCGCAGCGTCCGGCTCGGCGTCGTCGGCATACTGCGCCGAGACCTCCGGCGGCTCCACGTCGACGGGCGGGGCGGCATACGGCTCCGCGGGCTCGATGAGGTCATCGAGGTCGTCGACGTCGACGGGCTCGTTGGGGTGCGGCACGTCGTCGCCGCGCAGCAGCGCGAGCGTCTGCTCGAGGTCGTCCGGGCGCACGAGCACGTCACGCGCCTTGGAGCCCTCGCTCGGGCCGACGACGCCGCGCGACTCGAGCAGGTCCATGAGCCGGCCGGCCTTGGCAAAGCCGACACGCAGCTTGCGCTGGAGCATCGAGGTCGACCCGAACTGGGTCGTGACGACGAGCTCGGTGGCCTGGAGCAGCACGTCGAGGTCGTCGCCGATGTCGTCGTCGATCTGCTTCTTCGGGGCTGCGACGGTGACGTTCTCGACGTAGTTGGGCTTGAGCTGGGTCGTGACGAACTTGACGACCTCGTGGATCTCGGACTCGTTGACCCAGGCGCCCTGCACACGCATCGGCTTGCTCGCGCCCATCGGCAGGAAGAGCGCGTCACCCTGGCCGATGAGCTTCTCGGCGCCGGGCTGGTCGAGCACGACGCGGGAGTCCGCCAGGGACGAGGTCGCGAACGCCATGCGCGAGGGCACGTTGGCCTTGATCAGGCCGGTGACGACGTCGACCGACGGGCGCTGCGTCGCGAGGACGAGGTGGATGCCGGCGGCTCGCGCGAGCTGCGTGATGCGCACCACCGACTCCTCGACGTCGCGCGGGGCGACCATCATGAGGTCGGCGAGCTCGTCGACGACGACGAGCAGGTAGGGGTAGGTCGTGATCTGGCGCTCGGACCCCGGCAGCGGCTTGACCTTGCCCGCGCGGACCGCCTTGTTGAAGTCGTCGACGTGCTTGAACCCGAACGCCGCGAGGTCGTCGTAGCGCTGGTCCATCTCCTTGACGACCCAGGCGAGCGCCTCGGCAGCCTTCTTCGGGTTCGTGATGATCGGGGTGATGAGGTGCGGGATGCCTTCGTATGCCGTGAGCTCGACGCGCTTCGGGTCCACAAGGATGAGGCGCACCTCTTCAGGCGTGGCGCGCATGAGGATCGAGGTGATCATCGAGTTGACGAAGCTCGACTTGCCGGAGCCGGTCGCACCGGCGACGAGCAGGTGCGGCATCTTGGCGAGGTTGGCGATGACGTAGGCGCCCTCGACGTCCTTGCCCACACCCATGACCATCGGGTGCTCGTTGCCGCGCGCCGTGTGGCTGCGCAGCACGTCGCCGAGCGAGACGTTCTCGCGGTCGAGGTTCGGGATCTCGATCCCGATGGCGGACTTGCCGGGGATGGGACTGAGGATGCGGACGTCGGCCGAGGCGACGGCATACGCGATGTTCTTCGACAGGGCGGTGACGCGCTCGACCTTGGTGCCCGAGCCGAGCTCGACCTCGTAGCGCGTGACCGTCGGGCCGCGCGTGAAGCCCGTGACGGCGGCGTCGATGTCGAACTGGTCGAAGACGTTGGTCAGGGACTCGACGACGCGGTCGTTGGTCTCGCTGCGCGTCTTGTGCGCCGGGCCTGGCGTCAGCATCGCCGGGTCGGGCAACCGGTAGGTGATGTCGCCGCCGAGGCTCAGCTGCTCGACCCGCGCCGGCAGCTCCGACATGGGCGGCGGGATGAGCTCGGCCTTGGGGCCGATCTTGCTCGTGTCGGGGGCGCCGAGGGTCTTCGGGTCCGTCGCGTCGATGACCTTCTCGCGGCCCTTGTCGCCGCTCCTCTCGCCGCCGGGGCGCGGCGCCAGCAGGCCGGGCGGGGTCGCGCGCTTCTCGCCGGGGCGCGGCCCCGTGGCGCCCTCGTCCTCGAGGGCCTTCTGGGCTGCCTGGCGGAAGGCCTCGTCGCCGTCGCGCTCGGACAGGTCCACGGGCTTGCGGCGGGCGCGCTTGACGGCGGCCGCCGGGGCATCGTCGGCGTCGTCGTGCTGGTCGTCCTCGTGGCCCCGGTCGATGACGAGGGCCCGGAGCTGACGCATCCGGGTCGGGATCATGTTGACCGGGGTGGCCGTGACGACGAGCAGGCCGAAGAGGCCGAGCATGATGAGCAGGACGACCGCACCGTAGGTGGAGACGGCCGCGGCGAGCGGGCTCGACGCGAGGAAGCCGAGGATGCCGCCGGCGGCACGCATGCCGTCGGCGCCGTCGGGCGGGTTGGGGATGCCGTCGGCGAGGTGCGACAGGCCGCACGCGGCGAAGGTCAGCGCGATGGTGCCGACGACGACGCGGTTGGTGGCGGCGTCGTCCTGGGGGGCGCGCAGCATGCGCAGGCCGAGGGCGATCAGGACGAGCGGCACGGCATACGCCACGCGACCGAAGGTGCCGGCGAAGACCGCGTGCACGACGTCGCCGAAGGTGCCGGAGACGCCCCACCATTCGCGGGCGGCGACGACGACGGCCAGCGCGATGAGGGCGAAGCCGATGCCGTCGCGGCGGTGCTCCGGCTCGAGGTCCGCGGCGCTGTGGCCCACGCGACGCACCGCTCCCCCGGCCAGGTGCGAGACGCCCATCCACGTGTTGCGCATCGCGCCGAGCGGGAAGGGCAGGCCACCGCCCCGGGCCTTGGACGCGGCCTTGGCGGCCGGTTTGCGGGCGGCGGGCTTGCGCTGCGCGGGCCGGGTCGAGCGGGCTGCGGGCGGGCGCGACGTGGCACCGCCCGAGGACCCCTTGGCGCGTGTGGCCGCGGTGGTGCTCGAGCGCTGGCTGCTGGACGGACGTGACGCCATGGTGGCACCGTACGTCAAGGCGCTGCTGAACTCACGCGTCACACGCGCAACAGCGGTGGCCGGTCTGCGGGGTTCGACGAGAGCTTCCGTATGCCGAGTGCGTGGCTCGCGTGGGTCGCCGCCCGGCCGCGCCTCGGATGTCGTCTCAGATCGCGACATCCCGGTACCGACTGGTGGACAGACGGCTGGTGCGGCCCCTATCGTCCTTGCCAGGTCATGAGTGCCAGTGACAAGCCCCGGCTCGCTGGCCAGCAACCCTCCTCCGCGGTGGGGTGCTCCGGGTGACGACCAGGCCACCCTCGGTCCGAACGTGCGATCGAGGTCGGCAAGCGCGGACCCGCACCGGGTGGGTCCCATGACCCAGGAGCACTGGCATGTCGGTCCTGTCCTCGACCCGTCCCTCTTCCCACCCCGCCGCTCACCCGGCGTCCTCGCCCTGTGGCGGGACGTCGGCACCGGTCGTGCGCAGCCGTGCGCTGCACGTCGTGCCCGAGGCGCGCACGCTGCCCACCGTCGTCGGCGCGGGGCTGCGTGTCCCGACGCTCCACGGCGACGCGGCATACGCCAACCTCGACCACGCCGCCTCGACGCCCGCGCTCGAGACGGTCAAGGCGGCCGTCAACCGCGCGCTCGAGACCTACTCCTCCGTGCACCGCGGCGCGGGCTTCGCCTCACGGCTGACGAGCGCGTGGTACGAGCAGGCCCGCGAGGAGGTCGCGGCGTTCGTCGGCGCCCGGGAGAGCGACTCGGTCGTCTTCACCCGCTCGACGACGGACTCGTGGGCGCTGCTCAGCAAGGCGCTGCCGAGTCGCACGACGGTCTTCGTCTTCGGCACCGAGCACCACTCGACGCTGCTGCCGTGGGGGCGCTTCCGCACGGTGCGCCTCCCCGTCCCGCAGACCGTCGAGGACGCGCACCTCCTGCTCGAGGAGGCGTTGACGGACCACCCGTCGCGCCACCGCCTCGTCGTCGTCGCCGCGGCGTCCAACGTCACCGGCGAGGTGTGGCCCGTCGAGCGTCTCGCCGCCCTCGCCCACGGGCACGGTGCCCGGATCGCCGTCGACGCGGCCCAGCTGTCGGCGCACCGCACCATCGACCTCGCCGCGTGGGACGCCGACTACGTCGCGTTCTCGGGCCACAAGACGTATGCCCCCTACGGCGCGGGGGTGCTCGCCGGGCGCGCCGACTGGCTCGACGCCGGGCACCCCTACCTGCTCGGCGGTGGCGCGACCCGGTCGGTGACCGAGGACGGCACGACCTGGGCGACCGGCCCGGCGCGCCACGAGGGCGGCAGCCCCAACGTCCTCGGCGCGATCGCCCTCGCGGCGGCGTGCTCGACCATCGCCCGCCACCGCGAGGCCATCGAGGAGCACGAGTCCCGCCTGCTTGACCGGCTGCGCACCGGGCTCGACGAGGTGGCCGGTGTCGAGGTCCTCTCGATCTTCGGCGACGACAGCGACCGCGTCGGCGTCGTCGCCTTCACCGTCGAGGGCTGGGACTCCTCCCTCGTCTCGCAGGCGCTCTCCGTCGAGCACGGCATCGGCGTGCGCGACGGCAAGTTCTGCGCCCACCTGCTCGTCGACGAGCTCCTCGAGGACCCGTGGGGCGAGCGCCCGGCCACGGCCGTCCGCGCGAGCATCGGCCTCGGCAGCACCCTCGAGGGCGTCGAGCGGCTCGTCGCCGCCGTCGCCCGGCTGGTCGAGCACGGCACCGGCGCGGTGTGGACCCGCACCGGTGGCAGCTGGACGGTCGAGGGCACCGACCCGCGCGACGTCGAGGTCGCCCGTCCCTGGTGACCCCCGGCGGGTGCGGCTGGCCCCATGTCGCGCGTCGGCGCGTCAGCGCGCCGGCAGGTGGTAGCTCGCCCACACGGCCGCGTGGTCGGCCCGGTTGAACGCCACCTGGCCGGCCGCGACGACCGTCAGGCGCCGGCTCAGCAGGTGGTCGAGCTGCACGAACGGCGGCAACCGGTTGCCCGCGAAGGGCCAGGTGCGCACCCAGCCCTGACCGTCGGTGCGCTGGGCGTCGTCAAGTCCCTCCGCAAGGTCACGGAAACCGGGGTGACCGAAGCTCGCGTTGAAGTCGCCCGCCATGACGACAGGCTGGTCGCCGGCGAGGTGCTCCTTCCACGCCTGGAGAGCGCTCAGCCCCGCGCGCCACTGGGCGGTGTCGCCCTGGAGCGGCGCCGTGGGGTGCGCGGCCTTGAGCCGCACCGTGCCCTCCGGCGCCGTGACGTCGACCTCGGGCTGCACGCTCTGCGTGGCCTCGACCGCCGCGTCGGTGCCGGGGTTGCGCACCGAGAGCGGGTAGCGCGACAGGATCATCGTCCCGGTGAACGTGCTGGCCCGCGCGATCCCCTCGCGATGGGTGAAGTAGTCGCTCGCACCCTCGGCGTCGAGCCGTCGCATGATCGCGGGCGTCGCCTCCGTGACGACGAGGACGTCGACGTCGTGGAACCGCACGGCGTCCATGAGCTGCCCGGCGTTGGCGGAACCGATCCACGTGTTCGCCGACATGACCGTGAGGTCGCGGCTGGCCTTCGGGGAGGAGGTCGCCCGGAAGGCGGGCGCCGCGACCGTCGCAGCGACGACGAACGCGACGACGACAGGGATCAGCATCCGCCACCGGCGCAGCACCAGGGTCGCGACGGCGAGCAGTCCCAGGCCGACGACGACGAACGGCCCTGCCGTCTGGAGCACGACGACGAGGTATGCCGTCGAGTCGTACCAGCGCAGCGCCCCGACCGCGACGAGCACGAGCAGCAGGACCCCGATGACGACGTCGAGCCAGAGCCGACGACCCCGGCGGCCGGGGAACTCGTGCCGGCCGCCGCGCGAGGAGCCCGGCGTGTCGCCCTGTGGGGCGCGGTCCGCGCGGTGCGCGTCGGCGCGTGCGGTCCCCCCGTCGACCTCCTGCACCGTCACCTCAGGCCTGCAGCACGACCGGGATGATCATCGGGCGGCGGCGGATCTTGCCCCCGACCCAGGAGCCGAC
This sequence comes from Terrabacter sp. 2YAF2, assembly GCF_052114705.1. Taxonomy (NCBI): domain Bacteria; kingdom Bacillati; phylum Actinomycetota; class Actinomycetes; order Micrococcales; family Intrasporangiaceae; genus Terrabacter; species Terrabacter sp. 2YAF2. The sequence goes on along the minus strand of NZ_JBFRFG010000006.1, from coordinate 240,483 downwards.
CGCGCGGCGGATGACCTGCTGGAGCTGCTGGTCGTCGCGGACCCCCTTGGCGACGGCCTCCTCGATGGCCCGCTCGACCTTGGGGATGACCTGCTGGAAGACCTCGTCGTCCTCGACGAACCCGCGGGCCGTGATCTCCGGGCCGCTCGCGATCTTGCCGGTGGCCGCGTCGAGCACGACGACACAGGTGATGAAGCCCTCGTCGCGCAGGATGCGGCGGTCCTTCAGGAGGGCCTCGTCGGCGCCGCCCACGCTGCTGCCGTCGACGTAGACGTAGCCGCACTCGACGACACCGACGACCGACGCCTGTCCGTCGACGAGGTCGACGACGACGCCGTCCTCGGCCAGCACGACGTTGTCCTCGTGGACGCCGGAGGCGATGGCGAGCTGGGCGTTGGCGTACATGTGCCGCCACTCGCCGTGGACCGGGAGCACGTTGCGCGGCTTGACGATGTTGTAGCAGTAGAGCAGCTCGCCGGCGCTGGCGTGGCCAGAGACGTGCACCTTGGCGTTGCCCTTGTGCACGACGGTGGCGCCGAGGCGCATCAGGCCGTTGATGATGCGGTAGACGGCGTTCTCGTTGCCGGGGATGAGGCTGCTCGCCAGCAGCACCGTGTCGCCGGGGCCGACGTCGATGCGGTGCTCGCGGTTGGCCATCCGCGACAGGGCCGCCATCGGCTCGCCCTGGGAGCCGGTGCAGATGAGGACGAGCTCGTCGTCGCGCAGGCTGTCGATCTTCTTGATGTCGACGAGGATGCCGTCGGGCACCCTGAGGTAGCCGAGCTCGGCCGCGATGCCCATGTTGCGCACCATCGAGCGCCCCACCATGGCCACCTTGCGGCCGGCCTTCTCAGCCGCGTCGAGCACCTGCTGGACGCGGTGCACGTGGCTGCTGAAGCAGGCGACGATGATCCGGCGCTCGGCGTGGCGGAAGACCTTGTCTATGGCGGGCGCGATCTCGAGCTCGGGCGTCGTGAAGCCGGGGACGTCGGCGTTCGTCGAGTCGGTGAGGAAGAGGTCGACACCCTCCTCGCCGAGCCGGGCGAAGGCGCGGAGGTCGGTCAGGCGTCCGTCCAGGGGCAGCTGGTCCATCTTGAAGTCGCCGGTGTGCAGCAGGGTGCCGGCCTCGGTGCGCACGAAGACGGCGAGCGCGTCGGGGATCGAGTGGTTGACGGCGACGAACTCGAGGTCGAAGACGCCGAGCTTCTCGCGCTGCCCCTCCTTCACGGCCATGGTGTAGGGCCGGATGCGGTGCTCCTTGAGCTTGGCCTCGATGAGGGCGAGGGTCAGCGTGGAGCCGATGATCGGGATGTCGCCCTTGAGCTTGAGCAGGTAGGGCACCGCGCCGATGTGGTCCTCGTGGCCGTGCGTGAGGACGATGGCCACGATGTCGTCGAGCCGGTCGGCGATGTAGCTGAAGTCCGGGAGGATGAGGTCGACACCGGGGTGGTGGTCCTCGGGGAAGAGCACGCCGCAGTCGATGACGAGGAGCTTGCCCTTCGTCTCGAGCACGGCCATGTTGCGTCCGACCTCGCCGAGCCCACCGAGTGCGACGACCCGCAGGCCGTTGGCGGGGAGGGCTGGGGGCGTGGTCAGCTCGGGGTGCGGATGGCTCACAGGTGTCCTGTCATTCGGTGGTGCTGCCGGGCCGTCGAGGGCTCCGGTCGGAGGTCATGGGGCGGTCACCCGACCGTCGGGGGCGCCGGGACCGCGGCGATCGCCTCGCGCACGAGCCTGGTCTGCACCTCGTCCGCGGGCACGAGCGGCAGCCGCACGGCCGGCGAGTCGATGAGTCCCTGGGCGGCCAGGCCGGCCTTGGCCATGATCGCGCCCTGGGTGACGTTCATGACGGCATTGACGAGCGGGACGAGGCGACGGTGCACCGCGCGGGCATCGTCCCAGCGCCCCGCGACGACGGCGTCGGCCATCTCGCGGTAGGCACCGGGCGCGACCTGGGAGGTGACGCCGACGAATCCGACGGCGCCGTTGACGAAGTGCGCGAGGTTCATCGCGTCGTCGCCGGAGTACCAGTCGAGGCCGGTCTCCTGCATCATCTCGCCGGCGAACCAGAGGTCGCCGCGGGCGTCCTTGACCGCGGTGATGCGGTCGTGCTCGGCGATGCGCAGGTAGGTCTCGCGGGCGATGGCGATGCCCGAGCGGCCCGGGATGTCGTAGACCATGACGGGCAGGTCGCTGGCGTCGGCGAGCGCCGTGAAGTGGGCGACGAGCCCGGCCTGCGGTGGCTTGTTGTAGTACGGCGTGACGGCCAGGACAGCGTCCGCGCCGGCCTTCTGGGCCAGGCGCACCGACTCGATGCTCTTGGCGGTGTCGTTGCTGCCGGCGCCGGCGATGATGACGCAGCGGTCCCCGACAGCACCGATGACGGCGCGGAGCAGCTCGTCCTTCTCGTCCGCCGAGGTCGTGGGCGACTCACCGGTCGTGCCGGAGACGACGAGGCCGTCGTGCCCCGAGTCGACGAGGTGCGTCGCGACCCGCTGGGCGGCGTCGAAGTCGATCGAACCGTCAGGCCGCATGGGCGTGACGATCGCCGAGAGGACACGTCCGAGGGCGGGTGCGTCAGGCATGCGCCCAAGGTTAGCGCCCGGGCCTCGCGCTCGGCGCCGCGCCCACGTCGGGCGCGCCAGCGTGCCGGTCACGGGCATACAAGAGGCGAGGCACTACTCGCTCGGGGGTCCGAGTAGTGCCTCGCCACCCCCTCCATCGCGGGCGGTCGACGGGCGTTACAGCCCGGACCGATGTTTTTTGGGGCTGCGTGCGTATGCCGTGTCAGCGGCGCCGCTCGTAGGTGACCCAGGCGAAGCCGGGGTGCTCGTCGCGCGCCGTCTCGGTCCAGTGGGCGGGGTCGATCTGCGGGAAGGTGACGGAACCGTCCGGGGACTGGTCGACCTCGGTCACGAGGAGGCGGGCGGCATACGCCATCGCCTGGCGGTAGACCTCTCCCCCGCCGACGACGAAGACCTGCTCGGCGTCGGCGACGAGCTCGAGCGCATCGTCGAGCGAGTGCGCGACCTCGACGCCGGGCGCGGCCCAGTCACGCTGCCTGGTCACGACGATGCTGCGCCTACCGGGCAGCGCGCCCATCGAGTCGAAGGTGCGCCGGCCCATGACCATCGGGTGGCCCATCGTCGTGCGCTTGAAGAACTTGAGGTCCTCCGAGAGGTGCCACGGCATGGTCAGGCCGTCCCCGATGACCCCGTTGCGCCCGACCGCGGCGATCATGGTCACGTTCGGCCAGGCAGTCGTCATGGCGCCAAGGCTCCCAGACGGACGCGGTTCAGACGGCGATGGGTGCCTTGATGCCCGGCTCGGCGACGTAGTCGACGAGCTCGAAGTCGTCGAGGTCGAAGTCGTCGATGTTCGTCTTGCCGGGCGTGATGCGCATCGTCGGCAGCGGGTGCGGCGTGCGGGTCAGCTGCAGCCGCGCCTGGTCGAGGTGGTTGAGGTAGAGGTGCGCGTCGCCGAGGGTGTGCACGAACTCCCCGGGCTCGAGGTCGGTCAGCTGTGCGACCATCTGCGTCAGCAGGGCGTAGCTCGCGATGTTGAAGGGCACGCCGAGGAAGATGTCGGCGCTGCGCTGGTAGAGCTGGCACGAGAGGCGCCGGCGACCGTCGGACCCGGGCGGCGAGACGTAGAACTGGAACATCGTGTGGCAGGGCGGCAGGGCCATGTCGTCGACGTCGGCGACGTTCCACGCCGAGACGATGAGGCGCCGGCTGTCGGGGTTGGTCCGGATCTGCTCGATGACCTTGGCGATCTGGTCGACGCGGCGGCCGTCGGGCGTGGGCCACGAGCGCCACTGGTAGCCGTAGATGGGGCCGAGGTCGCCGGTGACGGGGTCGGCCCACTCGTCCCAGATCGAGATGCCGCGCTCCTGGAGCCAGCGCACGTTGGTGTCGCCGCGGAGGAACCAGAGCAGCTCACCGATGATCGAGCGCAGGTGCAGCTTCTTCGTCGTCATCGCCGGGAAGCCGTCGGCGAGGTCGAAGCGCATCTGGTGGCCGAACACGCTCAGGGTGCCCGTGCCGGTCCGGTCGGACTTCTCCTGGCCGTGGGTCAGGACGTGGTCGAGGAGATCGAGGTACTGCCGCACGGTCCGCAGCCTAACCCCGCTAAGTGACGCCGCGTCGGAGCGCGCCCGGCGCTTCGACGCTGTGTGCAGAAATCGGGGTCCTGGCAACGACTGGTGCACACAGCGCCTCCCCCGGAGTCTCCGGTGTGGATGACTGGGGCCGTTCGCACGCCAACCTCGGCACGCTGGGCACATGCGCGCCGACCGGGTCCTGGAGCAGTTGCCGCGGCTACGCGCCCAGGTTGGCGGTCAGGCGGGTCTGCTCACCCGGGCTCAGGCGCACCGCGCCGGCATCAGCGACGAGGCCATCCGCTGGGCGGTGACCTCCGGCCGCTGGGCCGCGCCCCATCCGGGGGTCTACCTGACGCTGCCGGGTCGCGACGACTGGGAGGTCCGCGCTGTCGCAGCGCTGCTCTTCGTCGGGACCCCGGTGGCGCTTGCCGGACCCAGCGCGGCCTTGGCGTGGGGTTTGGAACGGCGCGAGCCGGACGCGGTCCACGTGGTGGTGCCGGCCGGGCGGAGGGCGAGCACCCGTGCCGGCATCCAGGTCACGCGGTCGAGGCGATTCGCCGACCGGGTCGACGACTGGGCGTGGCCGCACCGCACCACCGTCCCGCACACCGTCCTCGACCTCGGCATGCGGACGCCCCTCGACCGGGTGCTCGGTCTCGCGACGCTCGCCTGCCAGCGTTGGCTCACTGACGAAGCCCGTCTCGCGGCGGCCCTACAGGAACGCCCCGACCAGACGCATCGGGCCCTGCTCCGCGAGTGCCTCGCCGACGTCGGCGCGGGAGCCGAGAGCCCCGCGGAGGTGCGCTTCATCCGCGATGTCGAGCGGGCCCACGGACTACCGACGGCGCTGCGTCAGTACCACCTCGGCGAGCGCAGGCGGTGCGACAACCTCTACCTCGCCGAGCAGCTCGTGCTCGAGGTGGACGGCAGGCTCGGGCACGAGGGGTGGGGCGCCCGGGTCCGCGACGGTATACGAGACCGGAAGTCGGCGCGACATGGCCTGTTGACGGTCCGGGCGTTCTGGTCCGACGTCGCCGTGACTCCGTGTGACCTGGCGGCGGAGCTCGGCGAGCTGCTGCGTGCCCGCGGCTGGACGGGATCAGTCGTGCCGTGCAGGCGGCGAGACTGCACGATCGTGGGGCGGAAGGCGGCGTGACTCACCGTCGTGTGTGCACCGGTCGGGGCCAGGACGCCGATTAGTGCACACAGCGCTGGTGAGACCCGGCGTCAGGCGTCGTAGTCGAGGCTGACCGCGTCGGTGACCGGGTGGCTCTGGCAGGCGAGCACGATGCCGGCAGCCACCTCCTCGGGCTCCAGCGCGTAGTTGCGGTCCATCCGCACCTCACCCGACACGAGTCGCGCGCGGCAGGTGCCGCAGACGCCGTTGGTGCACGAGAAGGGCGCATCGGGCCGGGCCCGCAGCGTCGCGTCGAGGATCGTCTCCTCACGGCTCGGCATCGGGATGACCGTCGTGCGCCCGTCGAGGTTGACGGTGACCGTGGCCTCGGGCGGTGCCCCGGCGTCGACGACGACCTTGCGCTTCGGTTCGGTCCCGTCGGCGACGTGGAAGATCTCGTGGTGGATGTGGCGCGGGTCGACGCCGCGTCCCGTCAGCAACGCCTCCGCGCCGGTGACCATGCCGAACGGCCCGCAGAGGTACCACTCGTCGACCGACCCGACCGGCAGGAGCGAGCCGAAGATCGTCGCGAGGCGCTCGGTGTCGAGCCGACCGTGGAAGAGCTCGACGTCCTGGGCCTCGCGGGACAGCACGTTGATCAGGTGGAAGCGGCCGGGGAAGCGGTTCTTCAGGTCCTCGAGCTCCTCGAGGAACATGATCGAGCTCGTGCGCCGGTTGCCGAAGAGCAGCGTCGCGCGCGAGCCGGGCTCGTCCTCCAGGGCGCTCGTCAGCAGCGAGAGCACCGGCGTGATCCCGGAGCCGGCGGCGATCGCGACGTGATGGCGTATGCCGTCCGCCCGGGTCGCGCACGTGAAGGAACCCTGCGGGGTCATGACCTCGACGACGTCGCCGGGCGAGACGACGTCGTTGAGCCAGTTCGACATCCGGCCCTCGGGCACGCGCGCGGCAGCGACCCGGAGTCGACGCCCGGCGGGGTCGGCGCGACGTGACTGGCAGATCGAGTAGGACTGGCGCACGTCCTCGCCGTTGATCGTCGCGCGGAGCGTCAGGTGCTGCCCGGGCTCGAACGCGAACTCGTCGACGAGCTCCTCCGGCACGGCGAAGGTCACGGCGACCGCGTCCTCCGTCAACCGCTCGACCGAGGAGACGGCGAGGGGATGGAAGCGCGCCCGGTGGCGCGCGGCCGCGGCGGTCGGCGTGGTCGAAGAGAGCTCGGCCGCGGCCGGGGTGGTGACGTCGGTCATTCAGATGGCCTTGAACTCGTCGAAGGGCTCGAGGCACGCGTTGCACCGGCGCAGGGCCTTGCAGGCGGTCGAACCGAAGTGGGCGATCTCGGAGGTGTCGGTGGACCCGCAGTGTGGGCACGCGACGACGTGACGGCTGAGGGTCACGGCGACCGGGCCGTGCGCCTCGCCCGTCGGCACCGGCCCGGGCGGGGCGATCCCGAACCGCTGCAGGGCTGCTCGGCCCTCGTCGCTCATCCAGTCGGTCGTCCACGCCGGCGACAGCTGGGTGTGCACGTCGGCGGCATACCCCTGGCGGGCGGACTCGAAGACGATGCGGGACGCGATGGCCTCCATGGCGGGGCAGCCGCTGTAGGTGGGGGTGATCGTCACCACGACGGTGTGCGCCTGTTCGTCGACGTCGACCGACCGGAGGATGCCCAGGTCGGCGATGCTGATGACCGGCACCTCGGGGTCCGGGATGCGCGAGATCACCTGTGCGACAGCAGATTCCGCCGCCACGACACTCACCACGTCGCGCCGGGATGGGAGCGCGCGATGTGCTGCATCTCGGCGAGGAGGTAGCCCATGGGCCGCGAGTGGATGCCGGCACGGCCGCCCCGCGAGCGCCACCGTGACCCGTCGGGCAGCGTCAGGGTCGCCTGCTCGACGACGCGCGCGACCCGGTCGACGACAGCCTGGTGCAGGGTCGAGGGCAGCACGCCGGCGCCGAGACGGGCGGCGAGCACCGACGCCTCGTCGTCGTCGAAGAGCTCCGCGAGGTAGGGCAGCACGCGGTCGAGGGCGGCCTGCATGCGGCGGGAGGACTCCTCGGTCCCGTCACCGAGGCGCACGACCCAGAGCGAGGCGTGGTCGAGGTGGTAGCGCACCTCCTTGAGCGCCTTGCCCGAGACGCCCGCGACGATGTCATCGGTCGATCCGGCCAGGGCCGTGTGGAGCTCGACCTGGTAGGCCGAGAACCACAGCAACCGGGCCATCTCGTCGGCGAAGTCGCCGCGCTCCTGCTCGACGAGGTGGACGTTGTGCCACTCGCGCTCGTCGCGCAGCATGGCGAAGTCGTCCTCGCCGCGCCCGGTACCGTCGATCGAGCCGACGTAGGGGTAGAGGCCGCGCGCCTGGCCCAGGAGGTCGAGCGCGATGTTGCCGAGCGCCATGTCCTCCTCGATCTGCGGGGCATTCGTCATCCACTCGCCCAGACGCTGGGCGTAGACCATCGCGTCGTCGGCGAGGCCGAGGAGGTAGCCGGCGTACGGCTTCGAGCCGGGGTCGGCGCCGGTGTTCTCGGCGGCGCCCGGCAGGGGCTCACGCTGCGCGGACTCCGAGGCGGAGGTCGCAGCCTCGGTCACATGGTCGCTCATAGGTACTCGACATCCTCGGGCACGTCGTAGAACGTCGGGTGCCGGTAGATCTTGTCGCCGGCCGGGTCGAAGAACGAGTCCTTCTCGGACGGACTGCTCGCGGTGACGTCGTCGGCCTTGACGACCCAGATCGAGACGCCCTCCTGGCGCCGGGTGTAGACGTCGCGGGCGTTGCGCAGGGCGAGCTCGGCGTCCGGCGCGTGGAGGGACCCCACGTGCACGTGCGACAGTCCGCGCTTCCCGCGCACGAAGACCTCCCACAGCGGCCAGCTGCGCTCGGACGGAGTCGCCGGCGGCGCCGGGGTCGTCGCACTCGTCGGCGTGGTGTCGACTCCGCTCACGCGGCACTCTCCTCGTGCTTGGCGGGGTGCTTGGCGGCGTACGCGTTGGCCGCCTCGCGGACCCAGGCGCCCTCGTCGTGGGCGCGGCGGCGGTGCTCGATGCGCTCGGCGTTGCAGGGGCCGTCACCGCGCAGCACCTGCCAGAACTCGTCCCAGTCGATCTCGCCGAAGTCGTAGTGGCCGCGCTCCTCGTTCCAGCGCAGCTGGGGGTCGGGCAGGACGATTCCGAGCTTCTCGGCCTGCGGGACCATCATGTCGACGAACTTCTGGCGCAGGTCGTCGTTGCTGAAGCGCTTGATGCCCCACGCCATCGACTGTTCGGTGTGACCACCCTTGGTGGCAGCCTCGCCGGTGTCGGGCGGGCCGAACATCGCGAGCGCGGGCCACCACCACCGGTTGGCAGCGTCCTGGGCCATCGCCTGCTGGGCCTCGGTGCCGCGCATGAGGTTCCAGAGGATCTCGAAGCCCTGCCGCTGGTGGAAGGACTCCTCCTTGCAGACGCGGATCATGGCGCGGGCGTAGGGGCCGTAGGAGCACCGGCAGAGCGGCACCTGGTTCATGATCGCCGCGCCGTCGACGAGCCAGCCGATGGCGCCGCAGTCGGCCCACGTCAGCGTCGGGTAGTTGAAGATCGAGGAGTACTTCTGATTGCCGCTGTGCAGTCGGTCGAGCAGCTCCTGCCGGTCGATGCCGAGGGTCTCGGCGGCCGAGTAGAGGTAGAGCCCGTGCCCGGCCTCGTCCTGGACCTTCGCGATGAGGATCGCCTTGCGGCGCAGGGACGGGGCGCGGGTGATCCAGTTGCCCTCGGGCTGCATGCCGATGATCTCGGAGTGCGCGTGCTGGGCGATCTGGCGGATCAGGGTCTCGCGGTACGTGTCGGGCATCGCGTCGCGCGGTTCGATGCGCTGGTCGGCTGCGATCAGGGCGTCGAAGTCGTTCCCGACCGTGTCTCGCTGGTCCTCGTGCACCGCCGACGCGTCATAGGCGTCGGTCTCGGCCGCGTTCAGCGGTTCGTTCGGGTCGATGACGTCGTTGCCATACATGAGTCCAGTATGCGAGATGGGACGGGGGGCGTCCAAAGCCGGGGTGGGCCGGGGCGGACAACGGGCCCGTCCTCGCCTGAGAGGATGCCGGTGTGGCACACGAGCACGCGAATGGACATCAGCACGACCACGGGCACGACCACGGGCACGAGCGCGGGCCCGTCGCCGACGCGTCGGTCCGGGTCGCCCGCGTCTCGGACGCCCCCGCCGTGGGGCTGGTGCAGGCCGTCGTCTTCCGGGAGGCGTATGCCGCCACGCTCGCACCCGAGGTCCTCGCGACGTTCGAGCCGCGGGCCTTCGGGAACGCCTGGCGCGCGACGCTCGAGGGCGCGCAGTCCGGCGACGGCGTGCTGCTCGTCGCCTGCGCGGGCGAGCAGGTCGTCGGGTTCGCGGCGGTCGGCGCCTCCAACGACGCCGACGCCGATCCCGGCACGGCCGAGCTTCTCGTGCTCGGGGTGCACCCCGAAGCGCGGCGCCAGGGGCACGGCTCACGGTTGCTGCACGCGGTCGTCGACACGACGCGCGCCCGTGGCCGGGCCGAGCTCGCCGCGTGGGTGCTGGCGAGCGACGACTCCACGCGCGGCTTCCTCACCGCCGCCGGCATGGTGGCCGACGGCGCGCACCGCGAGCGAGTGGTGGCGCAGGACGGTGGCACCACCGGTGAGATCCGCCTGTCGGCGGCCGTCGTCGACGCCGAGGACGGCGAGGATGGCGGGGATGGCGGGGACGGCGTAGACGGCGAGGACCTGGAGCGGGCGTGACCGCGGCGGCAGACTTCGGCACCGCTGACCCGGGGGCACGGCGCACCGTCGTGCGCCAGGCGCTGTCGGTGGGCATCGCGACCGGCGCCTACGGCATCAGCTTCGGGGCGCTCGCGGTCGCTGCCGGGCTGGACACGTGGCAGGCGATGGCGCTGTCGCTGCTGATGTTCACCGGCGGCTCGCAGTTCGCCTTCGTCGGCATCATCGCCAACGGGCTGCACGCTGCGCCGGCGGCGATCGCGGCGTCCTCGATGCTCGGCATCCGCAACGGCCTCTACGCCCTGGAGCTGACGCACCTGCTCGGGGCGCGCGGGCCACGCCGGGTTGCCGCGGCCCATCTGACCATCGACGAGTCCACCGCCGTGGCCGTGGCCCAGGACGATGCGCGCATCTCCCGCCTCGGCTTCTGGGTCACCGGCCTGACGGTATTCGCTCTGTGGAACCTCACCACCCTCGCCGGGGCCCTCATCGGCAACCTCATCGGGGACCCGCGCACCTACGGTCTCGATGCCGCGGCGTGCGCTGCGTTCACCGCCCTGCTGTGGCCGCGACTGCGCAACCGGGACGCGGTCGCCATCGCCGTCGTGGGCGCCGTGGTGGCGGTCGTGCTGTCACCGACGATGCCGCCCGGCATTCCCGTCGTCGCGGCGGCGGCCGCCTCGCTCCTGGCCTGGCGGACGCCGCGGAGGGAGGCGCCGTGAGCCTGTGGACCTCCCTGCTGCTCGCCGCCGGCATCGCCTTCGCGCTCAAGCTCGCCGGCCACCTCGTGCCTGCTCACCTGCTCGACGCCCCGCGCGTGCGGCGCATCACGGGCGCGCTGCCCATCGCGCTGCTGGCCGCACTGGTCGCCACCCAGGCGTTCACCGGGGCGGGCGGCGTCCTCGTGCTCGATGCCCGCGCCGTCGCCGTGGCGGTCGCGGTGGTGGCGCTCCTGCTTCGTGCGCCGTTCATCGTCGTCGTCGCGTTGGGCGCCGCCACCGCAGCCGTGCTGCGGGCCCTGGGCTGGGCCTGAGCCGATGGCCGACGCCGACGACGTCCGTCGCCTGGCCCTGACGCTGCCCGGGGTCGAGGAGATGGCCAGCAACGGCTTCGACTTCCGGGTCGGCAACAAGGGCTTCGTGTGGTCCTGGCCCGAGCGGCGCCCGGGGCAGCGACGGGTCATCCGCACCGACATCGCGGTGCTCTACGTCGGCGACGAGGCCGAGAAGCAGGCCCTCGTGCTCGGGGAGCCGGAGCGCTTCTTCACGACGCCCGCCTACGACGGCGCCCCGCTCGTCATGCTCCGTCTCGAGCAGGTCGACACCGACCGGCTCGCCGAGCTCGTCACGGACGCCTGGCGGATGCGCGCCCCGGCCGAGCTGCTCGACGACTGAGCGCTCCGACCCCTGCCGACGCTCACGCTCACGCGTGGGCGTCGCACACCGGCTGGAGCGGCCGCCCCGGCAGGTCCTCGCGGTTGTGCAGGCGACTCGTCGGCGCGCCGCAGACGTGGCAGGCGGCACGGTGGACGGCATCGTCGCCGAAGCCCACGGTCATCCGCTCGTCGAAGACGTAGAGGTGACCCTCCCAGAGCCCACGGTCTCCCCGCTCCTCGCCGTAGCGCACGATGCCGCCGTCGAGCTGGTAGACCTCGTCGAAGCCACGTGAGCGCATGAGGCGCGTCAGCACCTCGCACCGGATGCCGCCCGTGCAGTAGGTGACGACCGGACGGCCCTTGAGCTCGTCCCAGCGACCCGCGTCCAGCTCGCGGACGAAGTCGCTCGTGCGCCGGATGTCCGGCACGACTGCGCCCCGGAAACGCCCGACCTGTGCCTCGACGGCGTTGCGTCCGTCGAAGAGCACCACCTCGTCACCGCGCTGGGCGACGAGCGCGTCGAGCTCCTCGGGGCGCAGCCGGGTGCCGCCACCGACGACGCCCTGCGCGTCCACGACGACCTCGTCGGGGACCCCGAACGACACGAGCTCCTCACGGACCTTGACGACCAGCCGCGGGAAGTCCAGGCTGCGGCCTCGGTCGTCCAGCCGGGTCCCGTCACTCCACTTCACGTCGATGTCATGGAACGGCGCATACTCCCGCGTCTTGCGGACGTAGGTCTTGAGGACCGTCACGTCGCCGCCGACCGTGGCGTTGATCCCGTGTGGGGACAGCAGGATCCGGCCGCGCAGGCCCAGGCCCTCGCAGAGGTCGCGCTGCCACAGGCGCAAAGCCTCGGGGTCGGCGAGCGGACGGAACGCATAGAAGAGGACGACCTTCGGGATGGCCACGGCAGACTCGACTGGTGCTCGAACCGGCTCAGGCCAGTCCGAGGTAGTGCTCGAGCCCGACGGTCAGGCCGGGGTGGTCTCCCACGGCGCGCACCGCGGCGATGACGCCCGGCATGAAGCTGACCCGGTCGAACGAGTCGTGTCGCAGCGTCAGCAGCTCCCCCGCGTTGCCGAGCAGCACCTCCTGGTGGGCCGTGAGCCCCCGCAACCTCACGGAGTGCACGGGTATGCCGTCCACCCGGGCGCCGCGGGCGCCGTCGGGGTCGTGCGTCGTCGCGTCCGGCGGAGGTGTGCAGCCGGCCGCGGTCCGGGCCTGCCCGATCATCGCCGCGGTGCGCGCGGCCGTGCCGGAGGGGGCGTCCACCTTGTCCGGGTGGTGCAGCTCGATGACCTCCACCGACTCGAAGAAGGGTGCGGCCTTGGCAGCGAACGACATCATGAGCAGCGCCCCGATGGCGAAGTTCGGCGCGATGAGGACTCCGACCCCGGCGCCGGTCGCAGCGGGAGGTGCGTCGGCGAGCTGTGCGCGGAGGGTCTCGAGCCGCGCGTCGTTCCACCCGGTGGTGCCGACGACGACGTGGACGCCCCGCTCGACGCAGTGGGCGACGTTGGCCGGGGAGGCGCCGGGGACGGTCAGCTCGACGGCGACCTCCGCCCCACCGAGGTCGCCGAGGTCGTCCCCGGAACCGTAGGCGCCGACGAGGGACAGGCCAGGAGCGCTCTCGACGGCTCGCACCGCCTCGGACCCCATCCGGCCGTTCGCTCCGATGACGGCGACCTTGGTGTCGCGGGACGGCTGGGGTGTCGAGTCGCTCACCCGGCCAGCCTAACGAGCCGACTCGGCCCCGGAGGTGGGGCACCCGGCCTGGCACACGGCATACGGACTCGCGCGTCACACTCCCCCACGGGGAGTGAGGAGTCCGACGCACACTGGAAGGGACCGAGGAAGTGATCCGCATGTTCGTGCGCCTGCCCACCGTCGGCATCCCGGGCCGGCTTCGCTGTCTGGCCCTGGTCCCCCTGATGGCCGTCGGGCTGACGCTGGGGCTCTGGGTGGCACCGGGCGCACAGGCCGCGGTCCTCTTCGGCAACGACGTGTCGTGGCCGCAGTGCCCGACCGCGGTCGGCGGATACGGCGCGCCGATGCCGCCGGAGACGACGCAGTTCGTCGTCGTCGGCCTGACGAAGGGCCTGCCCTTCACCGAGAACCCGTGCCTCGCCAGCCAGGCCACGTGGTTCCGTGACCGGTCCAAGGCCGCCCAGGCCTACACGATGGCCGGCTTCCCCACCTCCGCCCAGCTGACGGCCTACGGCTCGAGCGGCCCCTGGCGCCCGACCACGCGCGCGGCCCAGCTCTCCAACGTCGGCTACGCCGAGGCGAGGTATGCCGTCGGCTCCCTCGCGAAGGTCGGCTGGCGTCCGCCGGTGGTGTGGGTCGACGTCGAGCCGCGACCCGCCCAGCCGTGGCCCTCGACCGCGGCTGCCCAGCGCCTCGATAACCGGTACGTCATCGAAGGCCTCATGCGCGGCCTGCGGGAGGCCGGCTACGCCTACGGCGTCTACTCCTACGCGGCGGGCTGGCAGGCGGTCACGGGCGACTGGTGGCTCCCCGGCGTGCCGGTCTGGGCTACTGCGGGCAGCCTCGACTACCCGACCGAGGCGCTCGACCGATGCACCCAGGCAAGTTTCTCCGGCGGAACGGTGTACCTGTCCCAGTGGTGGGACGCGACGCGCGACTACGACCGCACGTGCGGCACCTACGCCTTCACGTCCTTGCCGATGCCGTCGTCCTCGCTCTCCAACAGCACGGCCGACTTCAACGGGGACTGGCGCAATGACGTGCTCGCCCGCTGGAGCTCGGGTTCGCTGCGGCTCTATGCCGGCGACGGTCGAGGCTCCCTCGCGCTCAGCGTGGAGATCGGGAGGGGCTGGGGCGCCTTCAACTTCATCGACACCGCCGGCGACCTCAACGGTGACGGCGCCCTCGACGTCGTCGCCCGCGTCACCTCCACCGGGGACCTGCTGCTCTACAAGGGCAACGGCACGGGAGGGTGGAACCTGCCGCCTGCCCTGGTGGGTCGTGGGTGGAACATCTTCAACGCCGTGGTGGGTCCCGGTGACTTCACCGGGGACCAGCGAGCCGACCTCCTCGCGCGTCGCGCGAGCGACGGCAACCTCTACCTCTACGCCGGGACCGGCACCGGCGGGTGGCGCACCCCTGTGGTCGTCGGCCGCGGGTGGAACGTCATGAGCGCGATCGTCGGACCCGGCGACCTCACCGGCGACGGTCGCGCCGACCTCCTCGCCAGGGAGAGCTCGACGGGCTACCTGTGGCTCTGCCCTGGGAACGGTTCCGGCGGCTTCTTACCCCGGGTCCGGGTCGGATCGGGCTGGAACGTCATGACGGCGATCGTCGGCGCCGGTGACCTCACCGGCGACCGGGCTGCCGACCTCCTGGGGCGCGACGGTTCCGGCCAGCTGTGGCTCTACCCGGGGAACGGTTCCGGCGGCTGGGGTCCTCGGTCCCTGGTCAGCACCGGTTGGAACATCGCGACGGCGATCCTGTGACCCGCGAACGCGGGGGCCGCACGGCGTGGTCCCAGCCGACCTTCAGCGCGTTGGGCCATGATGCCCTGGTGTCTGAAGAGTCTCATGTTGTCGGTCGCCGCGCGCTGATCGGCGGCGGTCTGGCCTCCGCGGTCGGCCTCGGCCTCGCTGCCTGTTCGACGAACGGTTCCGAGGTCGGTGGACCGGCGCCCTCCTCGTCCGCGACCGCGGGGAGCCCTGCAGCCCCCGCCCCGTCCTCGGTTCCCAAGCCCGGGACGTCGGCACCGACCAGCTCGCCGGCGCACGCGCCGTCGGTTCCCGCTGTGCTGCGCACGCCGGGCGACGACATCCGGCAGGGCAGCTCGTCGGTCCCGGCCGTGGCGCTGACCTTCCACGGTGCGGGCGACCCGGCGCTGACGCATCGCGCGCTCCAGATCCTCAGCGATCACGGTGCCCACGTGACGGTCTTCGCCGTGGGCACGTGGCTCTCGGATCACCCGGAGCTCGGTCGCGCCATCGTGGCTGCAGGCCATGACCTCGGCAACCACACCTGGTCGCACCAGACCCTCCCCCGGCTGTCGGCGGCAGCGGCCACGGCCGAGATCGAGAAGGGCGCGAAGGCCGTCGCCGCGATCGACGGGTCCTCCCCCTACCTGTTCCGTCCCTCGGGCACGCCCACCTCGACGCCCACGATCAGGGCGGCCGCCCGTGCCAGCGGCTACGCGCGCTGCATCTCCTTCGACGTCGACCCTGCGGACTACCAGGACCCGGGTTCCGCCGCCGTCGCGGCGCGAACGCTCGACGCCGTGCGCGCCGGATCCATCGTCAGCCTGCACCTGGGGCACCCCGGGACGATCGAGGCCCTGCCGACCATCCTCGCCGGGCTTGCCTCACGCGGCCTCCATGCCGTCACCATGACGAGGCTGGCCGCATGACCGGGGCACGAGCGGGCCGCTCCCGCTTTCTCGTGGTGGGCGCTGCCGCCCTGCTCTCCGTCGCGGCCAGCGGGTGCACGAGCCCGCAGACGGGCGCGGAGGCCCAGACCTCGGTCATCCGGACGTCCAGTCCCGTCACGCCCACCACCACCCCGACGAGTGGGGCCCAGCAGCGGTCCGCCACGACGACGGAGGCGCCCGAGGGGCCCTACGCGCACGCAGGCGCCAACGCGCTCACCGGCGCGGCGCTGCACGCCAAACGGCTGGTCTACGTGCCGAACCAGGTCGCGGGAACGCTCGAGGTGATCGATCCCGACACGCGGCGCGTCATCAAGCACGTCCGGGTCCCGAGCTCGCCCGAGCACGTCGTGCCCACGTGGGACATGACCCGCCTCTGGGTCAACTCCGACAAGGGCGATGCCCTCACCCCCATCGACCCGGCCACCGGGGAGGTCGGCCGGCCGGTCGCGGTCCGCGACCCCTACAACCTCTACTTCACCCCCGACGGCAAGTACGCCCTCGTCATGGCCTCACGGTTCCGGGCCATCGACGTGCGCGACGCGCACACGATGAAGCTCGTGCGGTCGCTGGCCGTGCCGACCTGCGCGGGCGTCAACCACGCCGACTTCACCGCCGACCTCAAGACGTTCGTCGCCAGCTGCGAGTTCAGCGGCCGTCTCGTCGTCGTCGACGCGGCGGCCACGCACGTGGAGAAGGTCATCGACCTCAACCAGGTGAAGACGCCGGGCGCGACGCCCCCCAACAGCCCCATGGGTGGTCCGCGAAACGAGCTCGCCAAGGGCGCCACGGCGATGCCGCAGGACGTGCGGCTGACGCCGGACGGCCGATGGTTCATGGTGGCCGACATGCTGCGCAACGGCGTGTGGTTCATCAACTCGGCCACCTTCACCTACGACCACTTCGTGCAGACCGGCATGGGCGCCCACGGCATCTACCCCTCCCGGGATGCGCGCCGCCTCTTCGTCTCCAACCGCGACGAGGGATCGATCACCGTCTTCGACGCCGCGACCGACCGACCCGCGACGACGTGGAAGCTGCCGGGCCACGCCACTCCCGACATGGGCGGGGTCACCGCCGACGGCTCACAGCTGTGGCTGAGCGGACGCTACAGCGCGGAGGTCTACGTCATCGACACGCGCGACGGCCACCTCATCGCGCGGATCCCCACCGACGCGGGCCCCCACGGGCTGCTGGTCTGGCCGCAACCCGGCCGTTTCTCGCTCGGCCACACGGGGAACACGCGATGACGGCGGCCGCGCTCCCACCACAGGTCGGGCGGCGCCACCAGCGGTGAGCACCTTCACCCCGAGCGACCTGCTCACGGCGTGGACCGCCGACCCCGAGGGTCTGGCGCTGTGCCTGCTCGCGGTGGTGCCCTACGCCCTGCTCGTGCGACGCGCCGCCAGGGCCGGTTCGCGACCGGCGGCGGGGCGCATCGTCCTCTACGCCGTCCTCGGCGTCGGCACCCTCGCGTACGCCACCTGCGGTGCGCCGGCGGTGTTCCGGGCGGACGTCTTCTGGCTCGGTGCCCTCCGGGTCGGGGTGCTGGCGACGGTGACGCCGATCGGCCTCGCCCTCGGCGACCCCGTCGGCGTGCTCCAGCGCCTGCACCCTGACGGGGACCACGTCCTGCTGCGGGTCCTCCACGGGCGGGTCGCCCGGGTGCTCACCTTCCCGGCGGTGAGCACCCTGCTCGCGACCGGCACGCTGCTCCTCGTCTTCGTGACGCCGGTGTTCGTCCGCTCCGTCACCTCGCCGGCCGCCGGCGTCGTGCTCGACCTCGTCCTCCTCGGCACGGGGCTGATCTTCGTCGTGCCCCTGCTCGCCGACGACCTGCTGCCCGCTTGGGCCACGCCACCGGTCCGCACCTTCCTCGCCTTCGTGGACGGCCTGCTGGACGCCGTGCCCGGCATCGTGGTGATGACCGCCACGACGCTGCTCTCCCCCGGCTACCCCGGCTTCTCCAGTGGTGTCAGCGGCCCGGACCCGCTGCTCGACCAGCGACTGGGCGGCGGCGCCCTGCTCGCCGTGGCCGAGTCGGTGGGGCTGCCGGTCATCGCCGCCGTCTTCCTCGAGTGGGTGCGAAGCGACGAGCGGGACGCTCGCGCCTCCGACCTCCTCGAGGACGAGAATGCCCGGGCAGCGACGGTCCAGCCGCACCACGAGACCTCCCCAACCGGCGGGGTCGGCGGGGTCGGCGCGGCCACGCCGGCGTCCCCGGACACGGGCGGCTCCGGCCTGTGGTGGGAGCAGGACGCGCGGCTGGCCGGGCGCTACCGCCGGTCCACCTCGGGGACGGGCTCCGGGGTGGACGACGACGCGACCCCGTGACGCCCGCTGGACACGCGAACGGCCCGCCACCCCCTTTGGGGTGACGGGCCGATCGTGACCGGAAGGTCGCTCAGGCGTCAGCGGACTCCGTGGACGGAGCCTCCGCCGCAGAGTCGCCGCTGTCACCCTCGGGGAGGACCGCCGCGAGGCTGAGCTTGCCGCGGGGGTCGATCTCCTTGAGCTCGACCTGGATCTTCTGGCCGATCTTGACGACGTCGTCGACGTTGTCGATCCGCTTGCCACCGACGAGCTTGCGCACCTCGGAGATGTGCAGCAGACCGTCCTTGCCGGGCAGCAGCGAGACGAAGGCGCCGAAGGTCGTCGTCTTGACGACCGTGCCCAGGAAGCGCTCCCCGACCTCGGGCATCGTCGGGTTGGCGATGGCGTTGACCGCCGCGCGAGCCGCCTCGGCCGAGGGGCCGTCGACCGCACCGATGAACACCGTGCCGTCGTCCTCGATCGAGATGTCGGCGCCCGTGTCGTCCTGGATCTGGTTGATCATCTTGCCCTTCGGGCCGATGACCTCACCGATCTTGTCGACGGGGACCTTCACCGTGATGATGCGCGGGGCGTACGGGCTCATCTCGTCGGGCACGTCGATGGCCTCGGCCATGACGTCGAGGATGTGCAGACGCGCGTCGCGGGCCTGGGTCAGCGCGCCGGCGAGGACCGAGGCGGGAATGCCGTCGAGCTTCGTGTCGAGCTGGATGGCCGTGACGAACTCCTTGGTACCGGCGACCTTGAAGTCCATGTCGCCGAAGGCGTCCTCGGCACCGAGGATGTCGGTCAGGGCGGCGTACCGCGTCTCACCGTCGACCGTGTCGGACACGAGGCCCATCGCGATGCCTGCGACCGGGGCGCGCAGCGGCACACCGGCGTTGAGCAGCGAGAGGGTCGAGGCACAGACCGAACCCATCGACGTCGAGCCGTTGGAGCTGAGCGCCTCGGACACCTGACGGATCGCGTACGGGAACTCCTCGCGCGTCGGCAGGACCGGCATGAGGGCCCGCTCGGCGAGCGCGCCGTGACCGATCTCGCGGCGCTTCGGCGACCCGACGCGGCCGGTCTCACCGGTGCTGTAGGGCGGGAAGTTGTAGTTGTGCATGTAGCGCTTGCGCGTGACGGGGCTCAGCGTGTCGAGCTGCTGCTCCATCTTGAGCATGTTGAGCGTCGTGACACCCATGATCTGGGTCTCGCCACGCTCGAAGATCGCCGAGCCGTGCACGCGCGGGAGCACCTCGACCTCGGCGCCCAGGGCGCGGATGTCGGCGAGGCCACGGCCGTCGATGCGGACCTTGTCGCGCAGGATGCGCTCGCGGATGAGCTTCTTCTGCACGGAGCGGAAGGCTGCGGAGATCTCCTTCTCGCGCCCGGCGAACTGCTCGGCCAGCTGCGCCTTGACGGCGTCCTTGACCTCGTCGAGCCGGCTCTCGCGCTCGGACTTGCCGGCGATGGTCAGTGCGGCGGCGGTGTCACCGGCCGCGGCCGCCTCGACAGCGGCATACACGTCGTCCTGGTAATCCAGGAAGATCGGGAAGTCCTGCACCGGCTTCGCAGCCTTGGCGGCGAGCTCGGCCTGGGCCTCGCACAGCACCTTGATGAACTTCTTGGAGGCCTCGAGGCCCTCGGCGACGACCTCTTCGGTCGGGGCCTGCTTGCCCTCGGTCTTGACGAGGTCCCACGTCGACTCGGTCGACTCGGCCTCGACCATCATGATCGCGACGTCGTCGCTGCCGTCGGTGTGCTTGACGACGCGACCGGCGACGACCATGTCGAACACCGAGCGCTCGGCGTCGGAGAAGTTGGGGAACGCGACCCACTGGCCGTCGATGAGCGCGACACGCACGCCACCGACGGGGCCGGAGAACGGCAGACCGGAGATCTGGGTCGAGGCCGACGCGGCGTTGATCGCGAGCACGTCGTACTGGTGGTCGGGGTTCAGGGAGAACACCGAGATGACGACCTGGACCTCGTTGCGCAGACCCTTCTTGAAGGTCGGGCGCAGCGGCCGGTCGATGAGGCGGCAGGTGAGCACGGCCTCGGTCGAGGGACGACCCTCACGACGGAAGAAGCTCCCGGGGATCTTGCCGATGGCATACATGCGCTCTTCGACGTCGACCGTCAGCGGGAAGAAGTCGAACTGGTCCTTGGGCTGCTTGCCGGCGGACGTGGTGGACAACAGCATCGTGTCGTCGTCGAGGTACGCCGCGACGGCGCCGCCGGCCTGCTTGGCCAGGCGTCCCGTCTCGAAGCGGACGGTGCGGGTGCCGAAGGAGCCGTTGTCGATGACGGCTTCGGCGAAGGTGATGTCTGGACCCTCCATGTGGGCCCTCGCTTTCTTTTTTCTCATGTGCCACGCACATCGTCGTTGTGTGCGGGGTTCCTTCTTCGGGCCGGCTGGCCCTGGTGCGGTACCGACGGACGTCGGACGCCTGCACCTACGACGAAAGGCGGTCTCCGCAGGACGCGGTGACCGCCTTTCGTCACGAACTCATCGACGCAGGCCGAGTCGCTTGATCAGCGAACGGTAGCGCTCGATGTCGGTCGCCTCGAGGTAGCGCAGCATGCGCTTGCGGCGGCCGACCAGCAGGAGGAGACCACGACGGCTGTGGTGGTCGTGCTTGTGGGCCCGAGAGTGCTCGGTCAGGTCCTTGATGCGCTGCGTCAGCATCGCGATCTGGACCTCGGGAGAGCCGGTGTCGCCCTCGACCGTGGCGTACTCGGTCATGATCTGCTTCTTCACGTCAGCGTCCAAAGGCATGGATGAACCGACTCCTTCTCATTCTCGTTGCGCGGTGCTCCAGGGCATGTCCACCTGGGCGCTATCGATCCGCGGCCGGTCAACGGCGTCTCCAAGGGTAACAGCGCGCCACGCGCGGCCCCTAATCGACCCGACCGGGGTGCGTGACCGTTTCGTGACCATTGCGACGTTCGGGGACGGCCCCAGCGTGGGTATGAGATGCGTTGCTCGGGGAAACCATCTTGAAGGAGCTAAGCGACACCATGATCGTTCTCGGACTCATCTTGCTGATCATCGGACTTCTGGTGAAGTCCCTCAGCATCCTTGTGACCATCGGCGCCATCATCCTGGTCGTTGGCATCGTGCTCTTCGTGCTCGGCGCGACGGGTCGTGCCATCGGCGGCCGGAAGCACTGGTACTGATCGGTCGCAGCAACCGGCAAGTGCAGGACGCCCCCGCGGGATCCGCGGGGGCGTCCTGCTGTGTCGGCTCGGGAGCCGGTGCTCAGAAGTTGATCATGTGTCCGGCGATGCCGTGGACGGCTTCCTTGACCGCCTCGCCGAGCGTCGGGTGCGCGAAGACGGTGCGCGACACCTCGTCGGCGGTGAGGTCCCAGGTCTGGGCGAGGTTGAGGACCGGGAGCAGCTCCGTGACGTCCGGACCGATCAGCGCAGCGCCGAGGATCTCGTTGTGCTCGGCATCGGCGATGACCTTGACGAAGCCCACGGGCTCGCCGAGCCCCATCGCCTTGCCGTTGGCCGAGAAGGGGAAGGTCGCCGTCTTGACATCGTGACCGGCCTCGCGGGCCTGCGCCTCGGACAGGCCCATCGAGCCGATCTGGGGCTGGCAGTAGGTCGCCCGCGGGATGAAGCGGAAGTCGATGGCCATCGTCTCGACTCCGGCGATCGTCTCGGCCGCGACGATGCCCATCGCCTCGGCGACGTGGGCGAGCATGAGCTTGGCGGTGACGTCACCGATCGCGTAGACGTTCGGCACGTTGGTGCGGCCGAACTCGTCGATGGCGATCGCGCCACGCTCGGTTAGCTCGACACGGGTCGACTCGAGGCCGAAGCCCTCGGTGCGCGGCGCGAAGCCGATCGCCGAGAGGAGGCGGTCGGCCTCGAGGACCTGCTGGTCGCCGCCGGCTGCGGGGCTCACCGTGACACGCACGCCCGAGCCGGTGTCCTCGACGGACTCGACCTTCGTGCCGAGCATGACCTTGACGCCGAGCTTCTTGTAGTGCTTGAGCAGCTCCTTGGACACGTCGGCGTCCTCGGTGGGCACCATCCGGTCGAGGAACTCGACGATCGTCACGTCGACACCGAAGTTCTTCATGACGTAGGCGAACTCGACGCCGATGGCGCCGGAGCCGGCGATGATGATCGATCCGGGCAGCTCCGGGTCGAGGATCTGCTCCTCATAGGTGACGACGTTCTTGCTGACCTCGACGCCCGGGATCATGCGGGTGACCGAGCCGGTCGCGAGGATGAGGTTGTCGAAGGTGATCGAGCGCTTCTCACCGGAGTTGAGAGCGACGTCCATCGACGACGCCGAGGTCAGCGTGCCCCAGCCGTCGATCTCCTCGATCTTGTTCTTCTTCATGAGGAAGTGGACGCCCCTGACGATGCCCTCGGACACCTTGCGGCTGCGGGCATGCGTCGGGCCGAAGGACATCGTCGCGTCACCCTCGATGCCGTACTTCGCCTTCTCGTGCGTCAGGGTGTGCGCGAGCTCGGCGTTCTTCAGCAGTGCCTTGCTCGGGATGCAGCCGACGTTGAGGCAGACGCCGCCCCAGTACTGCTTCTCCACGACGGCGACCTTCTTGCCGAGCTGCGACGCGCGGATCGCCGCGACGTAGCCACCAGGACCGGCACCGAGCACAACGACATCGAAATCAGCCATGTCGACACCCTATCCGTGCGCTCGAGACGTCCGGACCGCACCCGTCCGCACATCACGATCTGCACAGACCTCGGCAACTTGCTGTGTCGCAGACCACCTGGGAGGCCGCCGCAAGAGTAAGTTTCCGCGACGCACGGCCGAACTCTTCCGGCCCGACCAACGGAGGTCACCCGCGTGAGTACCACTCCGCACCGCCACCAGGCGCCGCCGGCGAACAAGGGCCTGCTGGCCCTGGCCGCTGTGCTCCTCGTCATTCCCATCGTCGCCCTGATGCTCGTGGGCACCTACGCCAAGGACGAGCCGCGTCTCGCCGGCTTCCCCTTCTTCATCTGGTACCAGTTCCTGTGGGTCATCATCTGCTCGGCCCTGACCTACACGGCCTACCGCCTCGTCCTCAAGGCGCGTCCGCACGTGCCGATGAACCCCGAGGGTGATGCCTTCCTCGACGACGACGCGTCCCGAGAGGACGGCACCCGATGACCGCCATCGCACCGGCCGCCGACACGGGTGGCGTCAACGGCGTCGCGCTCGCCGTCCTCATCTTCTTCTTCGTCGTCGTGGCCGGCGCCGGCTTCTGGGCCGCGCGCTGGCGGCGCCCCGAGAGCATGGAGAGCCTGGAGGAATGGGGCCTCGGTGGGCGCTCCTTCGGCACCTGGGTGACGTGGTTCCTGCTCGGCGGCGACCTCTACACGGCCTACACGTTCGTCGCGGTGCCCGCCGCGATGTGGGCCTTCGGCGCCGTCAACGGCTTCTTCGCCGTGCCCTACACGATCATCCTCTACCCGATCATCTTCATCTTCATGTCGCGCCTGTGGTCCGTCTCGCACCGCCATGGCTACGTGACGCCGGCCGACTTCGTCCACGGGAGGTCCGGCTCGCGCGGCCTGTCCCTGGCGGTCGCGGTCACCGGCTTCCTCGCGACGATGCCCTACATCGCGCTGCAGCTCGTCGGCATCCAGGCCGTGCTCGAGGTCGCCGGCGTCGGCGGTGGCGGCAACTGGGTCGCGAAGGACCTGCCGCTCTTCGTCGCGTTCCTCGTCCTCGCGCTCTACACCTACACCTCGGGCCTGCGCGCTCCGGCGCTGATCGCGTTCGTCAAGGACATCCTCATCTACATCGTCATCATCGTCGCCGTGATCTACCTGCCCTCGAAGGTCGGCGGCTGGGGCCACGTCTTCGACGCCGCCGAGCACAAGATGAAGACGACGACCAACGCCGCGACGGGCAACCCCAACGTCTTCATCCCCGGACCGAAGGCCTACTGGGCCTACGCGACCCTCGCCCTCGGGTCGGCGATGGCCCTGTTCATGTACCCGCACTCGGTCACGGCGACGCTGTCGGCCAAGGGCCGCAACACGATCCGCAAGAACGCCGCGATCCTCCCGGCATACTCCTTCCTGCTCGGCCTGCTGGCCCTGCTGGGCTGGGTCGCGATCGCCGCCGGCACCAAGCCGGTCGGCCTCGACGGCAAGGTCAACGGACAGCTCGTCATCCCGCAGCTGTTCGAGGACATGTTCCCGTCGTGGTTCGCGGGAGTCGCCTTCGCCGCCATCGCCATCGGTGCGCTCGTGCCGGCGGCGATCATGTCGATCGCCGCGGCCAACACGTTCACGCGGAACATCTACAAGGCGTGGCTCAAGCCCGACGCGACGGTGCAGCAGGAGGCCAAGGTCAGCAAGCTCACCTCGCTCGTCGTCAAGGCGTTCGCGCTGATCTTCGTGCTGACGCTCGACAAGAGCAACGCGATCAACTTCCAGCTCCTCGGCGGCATCTGGATCCTCCAGACGTTCCCGGCGCTGGTGTTCTACCTCTACACGCGGTGGTTCCACCGGTGGGCGCTGCTCGCCGGCTGGGCGGTCGGCATGGTGTACGGCACGCTGGCTGCGTACAACGTGACGAACAAGGCGACCGGTGCACCCTTCGCGGGGTCCGTGGCCAACATGCCGGTGGTCGGCCAGCTCGGCTACATCGCGGTGACGGCCTTCGCGTTCAACGTCGTGGTGGCCGCGGTGCTGACCCTCGTCCTGCGCGCCCTGAAGGCGCCCGAGGGCCAGGACGAGACGATCCCCGCCGACTACTTCGCCGACGCCGGCGACCCCAAGGTCGAGAAGATCGAGGTCGGTCCGCACGAGCTGACGCCGTCCGCCTGACGGGTCAGAGCACGTATGCGCAGGGCCGGGTCCGCACGGACCCGGCCCTGCGCGTCCCCGACCCGCCCGACCGGGGGTGACGAGGAGGCCCCGGGTGGGGTGCGGGTCACGAGGAGCGAGGACGTTCGGGCGGCAGGGCGGCGATGGCCTGGTCGACGTCGAGCCCGGTCACCTGGAGCAGGTCCACCACCGTCGACCGGATCTGGGCCAGGACGGTCTCGGTCGCGAGGCTCGGGGTGCGCGGCACCTCCCCCGTCGCCGCCGCGACCAGCAGCAGCGCCGGCCGGCCGATCTCGGGCGAGGCGTTCTCCGACAGGGCCCGCGCGATGACGTCCGTGGCGGCCGCGAGCTCGAGCAGGAGCGCCTCGTAGCCGGGCGGCAGGGACTCGCCGCGTCCGACCGCCACGGTGACGCGGCGCACGAGCACCCGCGTGCTGCGCATCGCCCGGTCGAGGGGCTCCACGAGGTCGACCATCTTGCGCACACCCGGCTTGTGGTGCCGCTTGAACGGCGACGACGTGATGACCGACAGGCCCTCGTCCGCCGCCGACCTCAGCTCGCGCAGCAGCGACTCGGTCCCGCGGGCCGAGGCGAGCACTTCCGCAGCCCCCTCGACGTCCCCGTCATGGGCACTCGCCGCCGCGCGCCGGAGCAACTCCCCGATCTTGCGCACCGCCTCGGCGGCCGCGACCCGGGGGCGCCGCAGCGGCGCCTGGGGCACGACGGTCGCCGCGACCAGGGCGACGCCGCCACCGATGAGCGCGTCGGTCCAGCGACCGAAGGCCTGGCCGGGAGTCGCGACCAGCGCCGCGATGACGATGCCCTGCACCGCTGACTGGGTGACGATGACCGGGCTGCCGTCGAGGAGGGTCGCGATCGCCATCGAGACGAGGACGACGGCCGAGATCTGCCACGGACCGCTGCCCGCGACGTGCACGAACACATCCGCCGTGAAGACGCCGACCGCCACCCCGATGGCGACCTCGAAGACCCGCCGCAGCCGCTGCCCGTAGGACATGCCGAGGCAGACGACGGCCACGATCGGGGCGAAGAAGGGCGACGGGTGGTGGAACACGTCGGTCGCGACCCACCAGCCGACACCCGCCGCCACGGCGCACTGGACGATGAGGAAGATCCGTGACCGCAGCCGCTCGAACCGGGTGCGGACGCTGAGTCGGCTGTGGTCCCAGGCGCGGTCGAGGGCCTCGACGACCGGGGCGTCGCTCCTCAGGTAGTCGTCCACGGACGCACCTCTCGTCAGGTCCCACCCCGGGTCGGACGGGAGTCGTGCAGGTCGTGCAGGTCGTGCGGGTCGTGCACGTCGTGCCGGTCGTGCGGGCTAGAGGCCCAGGGCAAGGATGGCATCGAAGATCTGTCGCACGGCAGGGGCCGCGACCTTCGAACCGGAGCCGCCCTGCCCGACGACGACCACGACGGCGTACTTCGGCTTCATCGTCGGCCCGTAGCCCGCGAACCACGCGGTGGCCTGCTTGCCGAACACCTCGCCGGTACCCGTCTTGCCGGCGAGCGGGTAGCGGTCCTGCGGGAAGCCCTTGAAGGCCGTACCGGCCGAGCCACCGGGGCGCGTCACGTCGCCGAGGGCCGAGCGGACGTAGGCCAGCACGTCGGGTCGCAGGGGCACCGTGGCGACCCGCCTCGGCGGGATCGCCGTCGTCGCCCCGGCCGGCGTCCGGTAGCCGGCCGCCACCTGCGGCTGCCACAGCGTGCCGCCGTTGGCTATCGCGGCGTAGACGCCTGCCATCTGCAGGATCGTCACGGCCGTGTCGCCCTGCCCGATGGAGAAGTTCACGGCGTCACCGGCGCGGTACTGGTAGCCCGCCGTGCAGTTCTCGGACGCGAGCCGCGTGAGGTAGTCGGCCCGAGCCTTGTCGGTGCGCGCGACCTCGGGATAGCCGGTGCTCGCCCGCTTGCACGTCTGCGCCCGGGTCGCGAGCCAGTACTGCTCCTTCCACGCGCGGTCGGGGACGCGACCGGCCGCCTCGCCGGGCAGGTCGACGCCGGTGCGCCGGCCGAGCCCGAAGGCCTTCGCCATCGCGACGAAGGGGTCTGCGGCCGTCACGGGGGCCGTGAGACCGCCCTGCGCCAGCCACGCGGCATACGCGAGGCGGTAGAAGACCGTGTCGCACGAGACGACGAGGGCCTTGTGCAGGTCGATGGGGCCGTAGCCGCGCGACTCGTAGTTGTTGAAGACGCGACCGCCGACCGAGACGTTCGGCGAGCAGTCGAAGGTCCCCGTGAGGTCCGCCCCGGCGTTGACGGCCGCAGGCACCGAGATCACCTTGAACGTCGACGCGGGCGGGAAGGTCTCGGCGGTGAGCCGGGACCGGAGCGGCGTGCTGGCCCGCTCGTCGGTCAGGCGCGCAAGGTCGGGGGCGGTGATGCCGCCGGCGAAGACGGACGGGGCGTAGGAGGGGTAGCTCGCGGCGGCCACGACGGCGCCGTTGGTGACGTCGAGGACGACCGCGGCGGCGGTGTCCGCGCGCAGGTGGTCGGCCCGGGCCGCGGCGACGGCCCGGACGAGAGCGGCCTCCGTGCGCGCCTGCAGCCGGGCGTCGAGGTGGGTGACGACGTCACGCCCGGGCACGGCCGGGGTCGAGCTGACGGTGCCCGTGACGATCCCGCGCGGGTCGATGGCGACGACCGTGCTGCCGTTCGAGCCGCGCAGCACCGAGTCGTACTGCTCCTCGAGACCCGACCTGCCGACGGCGTCCTCCGCGTCGATGCGTCCCTGGCCACGCGTCACGTCGTCGGCGCCGGCCCGGGCGACCCAGCCGAGCAGGTGCGACGCGAGGGCACCGTCGGGTCGGGGGTAGGCGCGAGCGGGCTCGGCGGTGACGCCGACGCCGGGGAACTTCTCCGGCTGCTCGAGCAGGGTCAGGGCCCGACGGGCGTCGACGCCGGTCGCCACCGGGATGGGCACGTAGGGCGAGCCGTTGAAGCAGGCGGGCGCGGCCGGAGCGCCCTTGGTCCCGCACAGCATCGTCTTGCCCCACAGCCGCTCGAACGGCAGGCCGAGCACTGCGGCGACCCGGGTCACGAGGTCGCGGCCGCCGTCGCGGGAGTCGACGAGCACCGAGCGCTGGACCGTGACGACGGTGTCGAAGGTGTTCTCGACGAAGGGCGCCCCGAGGCGGTCGAGGATGCGACCGCGCAGCGCGTGCTCCGTCACCGTCCGGGTGTTGATGGTGACGGCGGCCCGGGCGAGGTCAGGACCCTGGATGAGCTGGAGCTGACCCAGCCGACCCAGCAGCAGCCCGAAGAGTGTGACGAGCAGGACGAGGACCACGCCGACGACCCCGACTCGGGAGCGCCGGGGACGCGCGCTCATCCGAGTCTCCGGCGCACCAGGGCCCGATCGAGCGCGAGGAGGGGCGGCAGCAGCAGGCCACCCACGGCCACCGTCGCCACGAGCCGCCACAGGTCGTCGGCGGGCTCGACTCCACCCTCGGCCAGCACGGCGGACCCGAGGCGTCCGACGAGCACGACGGCGGCCGCAGCGAGCAGCGCGACCGGGGCGCGCAGTCGGGAGCGGGAGGACGTGCGGCGGAAGGAGCCGGCGACGAGTCCGGCGACCATCATCACGAGGGGGGTGAGCCCGAGCGGGCTCCCGACCGGCGGGACGAGCTGGACGACCCAGCCGGCGAGCAGTCCCACGAGGGCGCCGTGGACGGGGCCGCGGAGTACCGCCGTCGCGACGACCCCGACGAGCACGAGGTCGGGCACCCACCGCGGCGGCACGCCGAGACGGGGCAGCAACGTCGCCACGACGAGGGCCGTGACGAGGACGTATGCCGTCCGCAGCACTCCCAGCAGCGTCGGCCTCATCGTGGGGTGCCCGTCGAGGCTTGCGTGGCACGGGTGGCCACTCTCGGCGCGCTCCGTGCGGATGGCACCAGGACGGCGACGACGTCGATCGCGTCCGGGTCGACCGCGGGGCGCACCGTCGCGCTGCGGGTCAGCTGCCCCCGGTCGGGGTCGACGGCCGTCACGGTCCCGACGACGATGCCGGCGGCATACGGGGTCTCGTCGATGCTGCCGAGGGTGCGCACGACGTCACCGACGACGGGGGTCGACGGGACGACGCTAGACAGCCGGAGCGAGCCGCGGGGACGCGACTCGGAGTCGCCCGGGGCTGACGGCGACACGGTGCCGAGCGTGCCGGCGGGTCCGACGCGCACGGCAACCACCGAGCCGGCGCTGCCCAGCACCTGGACGTCGCTCGTCCAGGGCGACACCGCCACGACCCGACCGACGAGACCGTCCGCAGCGACGACCGTGGAGTCCGCGCGGATGCCGTCGCGCGACCCGACGTCGATGGTGACGCTGCGCCCTCCGAGCGGGCTGAGGTCGGTGGCGACGACACGCGCCGGGATCAGCGAGCGGCCCTTCGTGACGCTTGACCCGAGCAGCTCGTCGAGACGGGCCAGCTCGTCGAGGCGGTGCTGCTGCTCCGCGGTGACGGCGCGCAGCCTGGTGTTCTCGCCCTCGACCGCAGCGAGCTCGTCACGCGGGGCCCCCGCCAGGGCGCGCTGGACGGGACCGAGAACGAGGCCTCCGGCCCTGCGCACACCGTCTGCGACCCCCGAGCCGGCGAGGTCCGAGACGAGGAGCGCGAGGGTCAGCGAGGCGAGGACGACGAGGAGACGGCGGCGGAGGGTGGGCGGCATGCGGCTAGAGGCGGTGGTCCCCGACGAGGACGCGCTCGAGGCTGTCGAAGTCGTCGACGCAGCGGCCGGCCCCACGCGCCACGGCGCGCAGCGGGTCGTCGGCGACCTGGACGGGCACGCCGAGCTCGTGGCGCATCCGTTCGTCGAGGCCGCGCAGGAGCGCTCCGCCTCCGGTCAGGGTGATGCCGCGGTCGAGGATGTCGCCGGCGAGCTCGGGTGGGCAGACGTCGAGCGTGGCCCGGACGAGCTCGATGATCTGGAGCACCGGTGTCTCGATGGCCCGGCGCACCTCGGCCGAGCCCACCTGCACCGTCTTGGGCAGTCCGGTCACGAGGTCGCGCCCGCGCAGTCGGGTCGTCAGCTCCTCGCGGAGCGGGAAGACCGAGCCGACCGCGACCTTGATGTCCTCGGCGCTGCGCTCTCCGAGCAGGAGGGAGTACTCGCTCTTGACGTGGCTGACGAGGGCCTCGTCGATCTCGTCGCCCGCGATGCGCAGCGAGCTCGACGTGACGATGCCCCCGAGGCTGATGACCGCGACGTCGGTCGTGCCGCCGCCGATGTCGACCACCATGCTCGCGGCCGTCTCGTAGACCGGCAGCCCCGCACCGATGGCGGCGGCCATCGGCTCCTCGATCATGTAGACGCGACGCGCACCGCACCGGGTGGCGGCGTCCTCCAGGGCGCGACGCTCGACGCCGGTGACCTCGCTCGGGACGCAGAGCACCATGCGCGGGCGGACGAGCCGCGACGTGCGCACCTGGTCGATGAACCACCGCAGCATGCGCTCGGTCTCGTCGGCGTCGGAGACGACGCCGTCGCGCAAGGGGCGAACGGCGCGGATGGTCCCCGGCGCGCGGCCGAGCATCTCCTTGGCGCGGCTCCCCGCGGCGACCAGCCGCCCGCTGCCGACCTCGACGGCGACGACCGACGGCTCCTCGATGACGACCCCGCGCCCACGCACGTGAATGAGGGTGTTCGCGGTGCCGAGGTCGATCGCGAGGTCACGCCCCAGGGGGCGCAGCCACGATCGGGAGGTCATGTCCAGATTGTGCCCTGATCAGCCCGCGAGATCGGGGAACCAGATGCCGATCTCGCGTGTGGCGGACTCGTGGGAGTCGGAGCCGTGCACGATGTTCTGCTGCACCTTGGTGCCCCAGTCGCGCCCGAGGTCGCCACGGATGGTGCCGGGAGCCGCGTCGGTCGGGTTGGTGGCGCCGGCGAGGCTGCGGAAGCCCTTGACGCAGTCCTGGCCCTCGACGACGACGGCCGCGACGGGACCCGAGCTCATGAACTCGACGAGGGGCTCGTAGAACGGCTTGCCCTCGTGCTCGGCGTAGTGGGCCGCGAGCTGCTCGCGAGTGGGCGTCAGCACGGAGAGGGCCACGAGCTGGTAGCCCTTGCTTTCGATGCGCCGCAGCACCTCACCGGTGAGGCCGCGCTGGAATCCGTCGGGCTTGACGAGGACGAGGGAGCGTTCGATGGTCACCCGTCCACCCTATCGGCCGGGTCTCCCTCGCCCGCCGCCGCTCGGCGCCGCGCCATCTCGGCGTCGACCTGGGCGCCCTTGACGAGGCAGGTGACCCACAGGGCGAGGAAGAAGAGCCCGACGACGAGCATCATCGGCACGACGAGGGCGCTGAGCAGGGTGAGCGCCTGCACCACCCAGCCCAGCGTCACGCCCCAGGGACGACGCATGAGTCCTGCAGCCACGATGCACAGGGCGCCGAGACCGAGGCCGACGACGAGGTAGGCCGTGCTCGACGCGTCGCCACCGTCGGTCGCCGCGATCGCCCGCGCCACGAGGGCGCCGAGCAGGATGCAGATGGACTGGCCGCCGAGCACCGTCGCGAGCATGCGGAAGGTGAACTTGCCGGTCTGGCCATGGAAGATGATCGAGCGCATGGAAGGGGTCGCCTCGGCTGTCTGGTGGTGTGCGGTGTGGCTCAGTAGTTCTGTGCGGTGTCCCAGGTGCGGATGATGGCCCGCGCCTCCGAGTCGCTGGCTCCGGTCGCCTCGGCATAGAGGCTCATCGCGTCCTCGCGCCGCCCGGCCAGGATCAGCTCACTGATCCTGGCGCGGGCCTCGTCGGTGAGACGGCCGTCGGTATACGACGCCGCCGCGTCACGCACGCCCGGGCCACGACCCGGGACGAACCAACCGTCGACGGCGCGCTTTGCGTCGGCGAGCGGAGCTCCGGTGGCCTCACGGTAGATCTTGATCGCGTTGAGCTTGTGCCCGGCGCTGATCTCGCGGCTCACCCTGGCACGAACGGTGTCGGTGAGGCCGACGAGCTCCCGGTCGGGATCCTTGCGGCCCATGACCCGACCCCAGACGACGACCGCCACGCCGACGAGGACGAGGAGGACGACGAGCTTCACCAAGGGGTGCATGGGTGCCAGCCTAGGTCGGGGCGAGGGGCGGTCGGGTTCAGACGTCGGTGTGGCCGAGCAGCAGGCGCACCTCGCCGGCCGTGATGACCGACCCCGTGGCGATGACGCCGCCACCCATGCCGTCGGCCTCGGCGAGGGTCACGGCCTGCTCGAGGGCGTCGGGCAGGTCCCGGACGACGGTCACCCGGGACTCGCCGAAGAGCTCGACGGCGAGCTTGCCGAGGTCCTCGGGCCGCATGGCGCGCGGCGACGAGGAACGGGTGACGACGATGTGGTCGAGGGCGGGCTCGAGCACCTCCAGCATGCCGGCTGCGTCCTTGTCGGCGACGATGCCGACGAGGCCGACCAGTCGGGTGAAGGCGAAGGCCTCCTCCAGCGCCGTCACGAGCGAGCGGGCGCCGTGCGGGTTGTGGGCCGCGTCGACGAGAACGGTCGGTGAGCGTCGGACGATCTCAAGGCGTCCGGGCGAGGTCATCGCCGCGGCCGCCGCGGTCAGCACCTCGGGCTCGATGCGCTGCTCGCCGCCACCGATGAAGGACTCGACGGCCGCCACGGCGGTGGCGAGGTTGCTCGCCTGGTGCGCGCCGTGGAGCGGGAGGAAGAGGTCGGCATACTCCCCCGCGAGGCCGCGGATCGAGACCTGCTGCCCGCCGATGGCGACCTCGCGGGCGAGGACGCCGAAGTCGTTGCCCTCGAAGACGATCCGTGATCCACCGACCTCCTCCACGCGGTCGATGAGCACGCGGGCGACGTCCTCGTCCTGGACACCGGACACGGTGACCGAGTCGGCCTTGATGATGCCGCTCTTCTCCTCTGCGATGGAGACGACGTCGTCGCCGAGCAGGTGGGTGTGGTCGAGGTCGACCGGGGTGACGACGGCGACCTGGGCGTCGATGACGTTGGTCGCGTCCCACGAGCCGCCGAGGCCGACCTCGATGATCGCGACGTCGACCGGGGCGTCGGCGAAGGCGGCGTAGGCGAGCGCGACCAGCACCTCGAAGAAGTTCATCCGGCGGCCGCCGGACTCGAGGGACCGGGCATCGACGAGCTCGATGAGCGGCGCGACCTCGTCGTAGGCGGCGATGAACTTCTCGCGCGGGATCGGCTTGCCCGACAACGTGATCCGCTCACGGATGTCGTGCAGGTGCGGCGAGGTGAAGCGTCCCGTGGACAGGCCGCTCTCGCGAAGGATCGCGTCGATCATCCGGCTCGTCGACGTCTTGCCGTTGGTGCCGGTGAGGTGGATCGAGGGGTAGGTCC
Organism: Terrabacter sp. 2YAF2; assembly: GCF_052114705.1. Taxonomy (NCBI): domain Bacteria; kingdom Bacillati; phylum Actinomycetota; class Actinomycetes; order Micrococcales; family Intrasporangiaceae; genus Terrabacter; species Terrabacter sp. 2YAF2. The sequence continues at coordinate 207,267 of NZ_JBFRFG010000006.1, read as the reverse complement.
GCTGCGGGTCGCCGGCGAGCTCCATGACCGCGCGGATGCGGTCGAGCGACGGGCCGATGTCGTTCTCGGGGGCGCGGGCCAGGATCTCCTCCTCGATCTCGCGCATCCGCTTCATCTCCTCGAGGTTGCGGGCCGCCTCGAGGGATGCGGCATCCGGGCGGCCGCTCATGACGACGCCCCGCCGTTCAGCTCGCGGACCATCCACACACTCTCCGGAAGCCCGGAACCCGGCCTCTCGCGGTGGGTCTCGGCGAACCCGTGCCTGACGTAGAAACGCGCCGCCTGCTGGTTGCCCTCGAGGTAGGACAGCGTGATGCGCGGGTGCTCGCTCTCGAGCGCCCGTTCGACGACGGCGTCCAGCAGGCGAGAACCGATCCCCTGCCCGTGGTGGCCGGGCAGGACGTAGAGCTTCCACAGCACGAAGGCGTCGTCCTGCGGGCCGAACGTCGCCACGCCGACGACGTCGTCCTCCTCGACGGCCACGAGGGTGCGCCCCTTGCGGATCGAGTCGGTGACGACGTCGCTCGTCCACCATTTCGCGAGGCCCATCGCGACGTACTCCGGACCCGCGATGGGTTCGTAGGTCGCGAGCCACGTGCGGTGTCCGACGGACAGCACTCCCGTCAGGTCGTCGCCCACGGCACCTCGGATGATGACGCCGTCTGCGGCGGCGCCGTCGGTCGCAGTCCCCAAGGCGCTGCCATGGGGGTCGGGGGTCGTGCTCACGTCAGCGTCCTCCAGCTCGTGCCCGCGGTTGCGGCGATCATCGCTTGACCACCAGGATCGTCGCCGGGTGGTTGTCGCCGACGACGACGTCGGTCGGCGTGCCCGGCAGTCTGCCGGCCAGCGCGTGGTCGCGTCCGGCGGCGGCGAACTGCGTCGCGAGCGTCTCGCCGACGATGAGGTCGCGGTGGGTGACCGTCGCCTCGAACACCTCGGCCCCACCGAGGACGGTCAGGCTGATGCGGTCGCTGACGTGCAGCCCGGTGTCGCGACGGGCCTGCTGGACGGCGCGGACGAGGTCGCGAGCCAGGCCCTCGGAGGCCAGGGCGGGCGTCACGGCCGTGTCGAGGACGACGAAGCCTCCCGAGGGCAGCATCGCCGTGGCACCGGCCTCGGCGGCGTCGCCGGCGACGACGGTCTCGAGGGCGTACTCCCCCTCGACGAGCGCTAGACCGCCGGCGGTGACGGTGCCGTCGGCGTCGACGCTCCAGTCGCCCGACTTGCTGCCCTTGATGGCGCGCTGGACGTCCTTGCCCAACCGAGGCCCGGCCGCGCGCGCGTTGACGGTGAGGCGCTGGCTGACCCCGAAGTCGGACTCGCTCGCCGAAGCGAGCTCGACGAGGGTCAACGCCTTGACGTTGAGCTCGTCCTGGATGATCCCGCGGAACGGCTCGAGCCTCGCCGGCTCCGGAGCCACGACCGTCAGCTCGGCGAGCGGCAGGCGGGCCCGCAGGCCCCGGGCCTTGCGCAGGCTGGACGCCGTCGAGCAGATCTCGCGCGCCCGGTCCATCGCGACGACGAGCTCGTGGTCGGCCGGCAGGTCGTCGACCGTCGGGTAGTCGGCGAGGTGCACCGACCGCTCTCCCGTCAGCCCGCGCCAGATCTCCTCGGTGACGAGCGGCAGCAGGGGTGCCGTGGCGCGCGTGACGGTCTCGAGGGCCGTCCACAGCGTGTCGAACGCCGCGAGCGACCCGTCGCTCTCGCCGCCCCAGAACCGGTCCCGCGAGCGGCGGATGTACCAGTTCGTCAGCACGTCCAGGAAGCCGCGCATGGTGTCGCACGCGGCGGCGATCTCGTAGGCGTCGAGCTGTTCGGTCATGTCGCCGACGAACTCGCGCAGCTTGGCGAGCAGGTAGCGGTCGAGGACGTCGGTCGAGGCCGTCGAGCGCTTCGCCTCGTAGCCCTCGCCGCCGCGCGCGGTGTTGGCGTACAGCGCGAAGAAGGACCAGGCGTTCCACAGCGGGATCATCACCTGGCGCACCCCGTCGCGGATGCCCTGCTCGGTGACGACGAGGTTGCCGCCGCGCAGGATCGGGCTGCTCATGAGGAACCAGCGCATGGCGTCGGCGCCGTCGCGGTCGAAGACCTCGCTCACGTCGGGGTAGTTGCGCAGCGACTTGCTCATCTTCTGGCCGTCGGAGCCGAGCACGATCCCGTGGCTGACGCACGTCTTGAAGGCGGGCCGGTCGAAGAGCGCCGTGGCGAGGATGTGCATCGTGTAGAACCAGCCGCGCGTCTGGCCGATGTACTCGACGATGAAGTCGCCCGGGAAGTGGTGCTCGAACCAGTCGGCGTTCTCGAACGGGTAGTGCACCTGCGCGAAGCTCATGGATCCGGAGTCGAACCAGACGTCGAGGACGTCCTCGACCCGGCGCATCGTGGACCTCCCCGAAGGGTCGTCCGGGTTCGGGCGCGTCAGACCGTCGATGAAGGGGCGGTGCAGATCGGTGACCTCGACACCGAAGTCACGCTCGAGCTCCTCGAACGAGCCGTAGACGTCGACGCGCGGGAACTCCGGGTTGTCGGACTTCCAGACGGGGATCGGGCTGCCCCAGAAGCGGTTTCGCGAGATGGACCAGTCGCGGGCGTTGGCGAGCCACTTGCCGAACTGGCCGTCCTTGATGTGCGAGGGGGTCCACTCGATCTCCTGGTTGAGCTCGAGCATCCGCTCCTTGATCTTCGTCACCTCGACGAACCACGACGACACCGCCATGTAGATGAGGGGCTCGCGGCAGCGCCAGCAGTGCGGGTAGCTGTGGTCGTAGGTCTCACGGCGCAGCAGCACCGTGCCTGCCGTGACCGAGCCGGTCTCGCCCTCGCCGCGGGTGGCCGCCTTGAGGTGGTCGATGATGTGGGCGTTCGCGTCGAAGACGTGCATGCCCTCGTAGTCGGTGACCGGCCAGAGGAACCGGCCGTCGGGGCCGACGGGGATGACCGGCTCGATGCCCGCCGCGTCGGTGACGATCTTGTCCTCCTCACCGAAGGCACCGGCCGTGTGCACGAGCCCGGTGCCGTCCTCGGTGGTGACGAAGTCGGCCGGGAAGACGAAGTGCGCGCGCTCGTGCCCCCGGTAGTACGAGAACGGAGGCGTGAAGGCACGGCCGATCAGGTCGGCGCCCTTGAGCCGCTGGACGATCCGCTCGTCGAGCGTGGCCCGGTCGACGTCCGGACCGAAGAGGTCCTTGGCGTATGCCGCGAGGCGGGCTTCGCCGATGACGTAGCGCTCCGTCGTGCCGGTGACGTCGGACTCGACGACGACGTAGTCGATGTCGGGGCCGACCATGATGCCGAGGTTGGCCGGCAGGGTCCACGGCGTCGTCGTCCAGACGAGCGCGAGCTCGCCGGTCTCGAGGCGCAGGCCGATGGTGACGGCCGGGTCCTGGCGCATCTTGTAGACGTCGTCGTCCATGCGCAGCTCGTGGTTGGACAGCGGCGTCTGGTCGTTCCAGCAGTAGGGCAGCACGCGGAAGCCCTCGTAGACGAGGCCCTTGTCGTGGAGCTGCTTGAACGCCCAGATGACCGACTCCATGTAGTCGGGCTCGAGCGTCTTGTAGTCGTGGTCGAAGTCGACCCAGCGGGCCTGGCGCGTCACGTAGTCGCGCCACTCGCCGGTGTACTTCAGCACCGAGCTGCGGCAGGCGTCGTTGAACTTGTCGATGCCGAGCTCGACGATGTCCTGCTTGGTCTTGAGGCCGAGCTGGCGCTGCGCCTCGAGCTCGGCGGGCAGGCCGTGGGTGTCCCAGCCGAAGCGGCGCTCGACGCGCTTGCCGCGCATCGTCTGGTAGCGCGGGACGATGTCCTTGACGTAACCGGTGAGCAGGTGGCCGTAGTGCGGCAGGCCGTTGGCGAACGGCGGCCCGTCGTAGAAGACGAACTCGTTGTCGCCGTCGGTCCCGGCCTCGCGGCCCTCGACCGACGCGAGGAACGTGCCGTCCTCGGCCCAGTACTTCAGGACGCGCTGCTCGATCTCGGGGAAGCGCGGGTTGGACGGGACGCCGGAGCCGGTCGCGGGCTGGTCGGCGTCGTCGTTCGTGGTGACCCGGGGGTAGGTCATGCTCGTGGTCTCCTGCGTTCGCGTCTGTTGGTCGCTCGTCTGGTCACTCGTCCGTGCCACGAGGACGACGTCTCCTGCCGGAGGCTGCCGCGGTACCACCCCGCTTGCCGCACGCTCCCACCCTCTCGGGCAGACGGCATACGGCCGCTCTTGTCGAAGGCTGTGACGGGCCCACCCGTCCGGGTCTAGTGGGGGCTTGCGCCCTGTTCTTCCGGAGGCTCGCCGCTGATGACGGCTCGAACGCCTGTGCGCGCCAGTCTAGCCTGATCGACCGGGTATGCCGGCCTGCTGAGACCCGGCCCGAGGTCGCGGGCCGCGTTTGGCAGGATGACGTCATGACCGAAGTGGACACGACAGGTGCATGGCTGAGCCGCGAGGACCTCGACAACGCCCGGGACCGGCTGCCGATCCTCTACGTGCACGCGATCCCGGTCCGGGTCGACGACCGCGGCGTCGTCACCCATGTCGGCCTGCTGCTGCGGGCCGACAGCGACGGCGGCATCGGTCAGGAGGTCGTCGGCGGCCGAGTGCTCTACCACGAGCGCATCCGCGACGCCCTCGTGCGCCACGTCGAGAGCGACCTCGGCCCGATGGCGCTCCCCCGGATCCCGTTGTCGCCGCAGCCGTTCACGGTCGCCGAGTTCTTCCCGACGCCTGGCGTCACTCCCTTCCACGACCCTCGCCAGCACGCCGTCTCGATGGCCTTCGTCGTCGCGGTCACGGGCGACTGCCGGCCTCAGCAGGATGCCCTCGACCTGTCCTGGGTGACCCCCGAGGAGGCCGCGTCGATCGCGGTCCGGGGCGAGATGTCCGGCTCCCACGGCGTCCTCGTGCGCCAGGCCCTCGCGCACGTCGGCTTCCCCGTCTGAACGTCAGCGGGCCACCGCCCGCACGGGCACTCGCTCAGGGACTCCTGAGCGAGTGCCCGTGTCAGTGCTGGTGCTCGAGGAGCTCCTGACGGCCCGAACCCAGGACGGTCAGGGGCAGCAACGTCTTGCCGGTCGGGCCGATCTCGATCTCGGTGCCCATCTGCGGGCAGACGCCGCAGTCGAAGCAGGGGGTCCAGCGGCAGTCGTCGACCTCGGTCTCGTCGAGGGCGTCCTGCCAGTCCTCCCAGAGCCAGTCCTTGTCGAGGCCGGAGTCGAGGTGGTCCCAGGGCAGCACCTCGGACTCGCCGCGCTCGCGCGTGGTGTACCAGGCCAGGTCGACCGGGACGTCGGCGAACGCCTCGTCGGCGCAGCGCATCCACCGCTCGTAGGAGAAGTGCTCGCTCCACCCGTCGAAGCGACCACCGTCGCGCCACACGGCCTCGATGACCTTGCCGACGCGGCGATCGCCGCGTGACAGCAGGCCCTCGACGATGCCGGGCTGCCCGTCGTGGTAACGGAACCCGATGGACGAGCCATAGCGCTTGTCGGCGCGGATGGCGTCACGGAGCTTGGCGAGGCGGGCGTCGGTCTCCTCGACGCCGAGCTGCGAGGCCCACTGGAACGGCGTGTGCGGCTTGGGCACGAAGCCACCGATCGACACGGTGCAGCGGATGTCGCGGCGACCGGAGACCTGGCGTCCGGTCTCGATGACGCGCTTGGCGAGCTCGGCGATCTGGAGCACGTCCTCGTCGGTCTCGGTGGGCAGCCCGCACATGAAGTAGAGCTTGACCTGGCGCCAGCCGGCACCGTAGGCCGCGGCCACGGTCGAGATGAGGTCCTCCTCGGACACCATCTTGTTGATCACCTTGCGGATGCGCTCGGACCCGCCCTCGGGCGCGAACGTCAGGCCGGACCGGCGCCCGTTGCGGGTCAGCTCGTTGGCGAGGTCGATGTTGAAGGCGTCGACGCGGGTCGACGGGAGCGACAGCCCCGTCTGCGTGCCCTCGTAGCGGTCGGCCAGGCCCTTGGTGAGGTCGGCGATCTCCGAGTGGTCGGCGGACGACAGCGAGAGCAGGCCGACCTCCTCGAAACCCGTCGCCGCGAGACCGCGCTCGACCATCTCGCCGATGCCGGTGATGGACCGCTCCCGCACCGGGCGGGTGATCATGCCGGCCTGGCAGAAGCGGCAGCCGCGGGTGCAGCCGCGGAAGATCTCGACCGACATGCGCTCGTGCACCGACTCGGCGAGCGGGACGAGCGGCTGCTTCGGGTAGGGCCAGGCGTCGAGGTCCATGACGGTGTGCTTGGACACGCGCCACGGCACGCCGGGGGCGTCCGAGCTCGGCGCGACCCGCTGGATGCGTCCGTCGGGGAGGTAGCTCACGTCGTAGAACGCCGGGACGTAGACGCCGCCGGTGCGGGCCAGACGCAGCAGGATCTCGCGGCGACCGCCGGGACGACCCTCGGCCTTCCACTCCCCCACGATGTCCGTGACCGCCAGCACGGCCTGCTCGCCGTCACCGACGATGGCGGCGTCGATGAACGAGGCGATCGGCTCGGGGTTGAAGGCCGCGTGACCGCCGGCGATGACGATCGGGTCGTCGACGTCGCGGTCCACCGAGTGGAGCGGGATGCCGGCGAGGTCGAGCGCGGTGAGCATGTTGGTGTAGCCCAGCTCCGTCGAGAAGCTGAGGCCGAAGAGGTCGAAGTCGCGCACCGAGCGGTGCGCGTCGACCGTGAACTGCGGCAGGCCCGCCTCGCGCAGCTGGGCCTCCATGTCGGGCCACACGGCATACGTGCGCTCGGCGAGGGCGTCGGGACGCTCGTTGAGGACCTCGTAGAGGATCATGACGCCCTGGTTGGGCACACCCACCTCGTACGCGTCGGGGTACATCAGCGCCCATCGCGTGGTCAGCTCCGTGCCGTCGGGACCGTGGCCGCCGACGTTCCAGTCCTTGACCGTGGAGTTGAGCTCGCCGCCGACGTACTGGATGGGCTTGTTGACCCGCTCCAGCAGGGGCTCGAGGGCGTTGAACAGTGACTCTCCGGGCATTGGACCATGGTACGTGCGCGCTGCCGGACGCCGAAACGTGGGCGAACGGCGCACCCTGCCTCAAGCACCGGACGCCCAAGGGCTGTCCGCCCTACCCTGAGGCGGAGGAGGCAAGGGTGACCACGGAGCCGACGGCGATCCACGTGGAGGTGCTGCCCGCGCGGCTGGGCGACTGCCTCATCGTCGAGTGCCCGCGCCTCGCGGGTCCGACGTGGCGGATGCTCGTCGACGGGGGGCCGCCCGACACCTGGCCGCTCCTCGAGGCGCGGCTGCGTCGCCTCGACCCTGCCGACCGCCACATCGACGTCGCGGTGATCACCCACATCGACAACGATCACATCGGCGGAATGCTCGCGTTCCTCTCGAGCGACCTCGCGGCTGACGTCGGGGACTTCTGGTTCAACGGGCGCACGCACTTGTCCGCGAGCGCCCCCGGACGGGCCCGCAGCATCGAGCAGGGCGAGAGCCTCGTCACCGCCCTGCTCGGCCCACCCTCCGGCAATCCCGGGGCCAAGCCTCCTGGCCGCGCCCTGCCGTGGAACGCCGCCTTCGGCGGCGGGCCCGTCGAGACAGCAGCCCCCGGCGCCCCCGGCGCCACCGGCGCCACCGGCGCCACCGGCGGCGTCATCTCGGTCACGGTGCCCGACGGGCCCACGATCACCGTGCTCTCCCCCACGACCGGAGGCCTCGCCCGGCTCGCGGACTCCTGGTCGTCGAGCCTGCACGACGCGCTGCAGCCCCGCGACCGCGGCCTCGCGCCGCCGGCAGACGTGCTCGGACCGCTCGACGACCTCCCCCACCTCGCCGGCGAACGGACCCCCTCGGACTCATCGGTGCCCAACGGCAGCAGCATCGCGCTGCTCCTCGAGCGCCGCGGCGCGAGCATCGTGCTCGGGGCCGACGCCTACGGCAACGTGCTCGCCGCGGGACTGCACGGCGTGGCCCGGGCGCGGGGGCTGCAGAACCTCACCGTCGATGCGGTCAAGCTGCCCCACCACGGCAGCCAGGCCAACGTCGTGGCGGCGCTGCTCGCCGCCGCGCCGGCCAGCCACTACCTCGTCTCCACCAACGGCGACGTCTTCCACCACCCCGACGATGCCGCGATGGCGCGCGTCGTGCTCGACGCCCCGGCCGGCCCGACGCTGCGCTTCAACTACCGCACCCCGCGCACCGAGCGGTGGGCCGACCCGCGTCTCGTCGCGCAGCACGGCTACCACGTCACCTTCCCCGACCCCGCGCACGCCGACGCCGGGATCGTCCTCGACCTCCCGGCGCGGCGCTGAGCCCGCGAGGCGTCAGACGCCGTCGTACATCGCGTCGAGCTCGGCGCGGTGCTTCTCGGTCACGGCCTTGCGGCGCAGCTTCATGCTCGGAGTGAGGTCCCCCGCCTCGACGGTGAGGTCCTGGTCGAGGATCGTGAACTTCTTGATCGTCTCCCAGCGGTTGAGACCCTCGTTGAGCTGGTCGACGTAGCGCTGGACCAGCGCGTGCGCCTGTGGCGAGGCCACGACCTCGGCGTACGGCTTGCCGGCCAGCCCCACCGTCGCCGCCCAACCGGCCACCGCGTCGGGATCGAGTGTCACGAGCGCCGTCGCGTAGTTGTGGCCGGCGCCGTGCACGAGGAACTGGCTGACGAACGGGCACAGGCCCTTGAAGCGCGCCTCGATCTCGGCCGGAGCCACGTACTTCCCGCCCGAGGTCTTGAAGAGGTCCTTCTTGCGGTCGGTGACGTAGAGGAAGCCACGCTCGTCGACCCGGCCGATGTCGCCGGTGTGGAACCAGCCGTCCTCGGTGAGCACCTCAGCCGTCGCCTCGGCGTTGTTGTGGTAGCCGCGCATGACGCCTGGGCCCTTGACGAGGATCTCGCCGTCCTCCTCCGCGATGCGCACCTCGGTGCCCGGCAGCGGCCAGCCGACCGAGCCGTACTGGTACGAGCCGTGGTCGGGTGCGTTGACGGTCGTGCCGGACGACGTCTCGGTCAGGCCGTAGCCCTCCTGGACGAGCAGGCCGACCGAGCCGAACCAGCGCGCGACGTCGGCGTTGAGCGGGGCGGACCCGCTGATCATGAAACGGACCCGCCCGCCGAAGCGCTCCTGCACCTTGTTCAGCACGAGCCTCGTCGCGAGGACGTGCTTGCGGCGCAGTCCCGCTGAGGGCTCGTCACCACGGGCACGCACGTCGCGCATCTCGCCGCCGACCGCGAGCGCCCAGTCGATGAGCTTCTTCTTGACACCCGTCTCCCCTGCGAACATCAGCGCGATGCGCCCGTGCGCCTTCTCGAAGATGCGCGGCGGACCGGCCATGAAGGTCGGCTTGATGACCGCCATGTTCTCGACGATCCTGTCGACGCGGCCGTCGACGGCTGTCGGGAAGCCGATCTGCAGCCCCGTGGCGACGAGCATCTTGCCGAAGACGTGCGAGAGCGGCAGCCAGAGGAACTGGAGGTCGTCCCTGGTGAAGGTGCCCATGGCGTCGATGACGGCGCCCTCGTAGACGACGCTGTCGTGCACCAGCCGCACGCCCTTGGGGCGGCCCGTCGTGCCGGACGTGTAGATGACAACGGCCAGGGACTCGGGTCCGAGCTGGTCGATGCGCGAGTCCACGAGGTCGGGCGTGGCGGCCAGCCACTCCCGTCCGCGCTCGGCGAGCTGGTCGGTCGTGATGACCCAGCCGTCGTCGCTGCCCGGGCCGGTCAGCGCGATGACCTGCCGCACGCCGGGGATCTCGGACCGCACGGCCTGGAGCTTGGCGACCTGCTCCTCGTTCTCGGAGAAGACGATGCCACTGCCAGAGTCATCCAGGATGTAGGCGACGTCCTCGGCGATCGTCGTCGGGTAGACGGTCGTCGTCGCGCCACCGGCGCAGATGACGGCGAGGTCGGCCAGGATCCACTCGACCCGGGTCGTCGAAGCGATGGCGACGCGGTCCTCGAGCTGCACCCCGAGGCTGATGAGTCCGGCGGCCCACTGCTCGACGATCTCGTGGGTCTGCCCCCACGTCAGGGTGGTGAGCTCGCTCGAACCGTCCGCGAAGTGGAGGTAGGCGGCAGCGTCAGGCGTCGCCCGGACCCGGCTGCGGAAGAGCGCGCCCACGCTGGGAGCGCGCCCGTCGAGGATGCTCTGGTCGACGTGCCGGTCGGCGAGTGCCTGGAGGGGCATGTGTGGACTCCTTCGTCGCTCGGCTGCCCGTCATCGGCGTCTGCGGGCTGCCGCCATGCCCGGATCCTGTCAACAATCCGCCTGACAGTCACGTATTCGTCGGCTTCCACATCGAACCGTGACCGCCGGTAACTTCGTGGGCGTAGGCCGTCCGGCTCGGCCGGGCGGGCGTCGTCCACAGCTGGGTGGTGAAGGGGCCGGTGTCTGGATCCGGCTGTGGACAGAGCGGATTGGGGTCCGAGCGGTGTCGGTGGTCGGCCGTAGCGTTCTCCTATGGAAGCCGGCACCGCCATCACGCTCGAGGAGCTCAGATCACGCCTGAGTGATCTCGAGGCGCGGCAGCGCGCGGCTGGCGGGGTGGCGGATGCGGCGTGGGCGGCGTGGGCGGCGTCCGTCCGTGCCGGTCATGGCCTCGGTGATGGTGGGGGTCGTGCCGGTGCCAGTGAGGGGCAGGCGGAGCACGTATGGTCCGAGCCGGCACCGCTCGCGACGGCGGTGGATGCGGACGGGGTCGTGTGGGAGAACGTCGATGCCCGGCTGTCGTCGAGCCTGGACGTCGCCAGCCAGATCGCCCGGGCATGGCAGGCGCCGTTGTCGTTCTGCCGCGAGGGTGACCTGCTCGACACCGTCGGGGCCCTCGCCCGGCTGTCGCAGGCCCGTGACCTGCTGCTGGTGCGGGTCGTCACCGAGCTCGAGGCCCGCGGCGTCGACTCGCCCGATGGTCTGTCCCGCATCGACTGGCTCCGCTCGCTCGACCCGTCGCTGACCGCGGCCACGGCCAGGTCGGTCGTGACGGTCGCCCGGGCTGCCGCCGCCGGGCAGGCGCCGAGCCCGTTCGACGACGCGACGGCCGCCGCGCGACGCGCGCTGCACCAGGCGCTGGTTGACGACGTGCTCGCCGGCTCGGTCCCGGTGGGCAACGCCGCCCAGATCATTGACCTCGGTCAGCGTCTCGACCCGGTGGCCGACCCGAGCGAGCTGCACCACGCCCTGGAGCACCTCATCGGGCAGGCGGCGAAGCTGCGTCCGGAGGAGCTGGCCCGCGCCTGCCGGCTGCACGCCGACCAGCTCCGGCCGCCCAAGGACCTCGACGAGCTCGACGACGCTCGCCGCGGCGCCCGCGGCCTCTGGTTCTCCCGACCCAACAGGACCGGCATGGTCAACCTCAAGGGCGTGCTCGACCCAGAGAACGCCGCGATCGTCCAGGGCGCCATCGACCCCCTCGCAGCGCCACGACCGCTGGTCGACGAGGACACCGGCGCCACGATCGAGCCCGACCCCCGCCCGGCGCACCAGCGCCGGCTCGATGCCCTCGTCGAGATCATCGGCCGCGGCGTGGCCGCCCCCGGCGAGCAGCCGAGCACCGACAAGGCCAAGATCGTCGTGACCATCGACTACGACACGCTCGCCCGCACACTCACCGCCTCCGACCGCACGCCGGGCGTCGGCTCCACCGGGTGCGGCCGTCGATCCGGGGCAGCCCCAGGGTCACGTCCCGAATCGGGTCCTGAATGCGGTCCCGGGGCGCTGTTCGGGGTGTCGGCCTCGGGCGATGTGCTCTCCCCGACGACCGTGCGCCGGCTCGCCTGCGACGCCTCGCTGATCGCCGCCGTCCTCGGCACACAGGGCGAACCGCTCGACGTCGGACGCCGCCACCGGCTCGTCACCCCCGCCATCCGCACCGCACTGGTCCTGCGCGACAAGGGCTGCAGCTTCCCCGGCTGCACCGTGCCCGCGGCCTGGACCGACGCGCACCACGTCACCCACTGGATCGACGGCGGCCCCACCAGCCTCGAGAACCTCGCACTGCTCTGCCGGCGCCACCACCTCCACGTCCACCGTCACGGCCTCACCGCAACCGTCACCGGCGCCCGCGTCAGCTGGCACACCTGGCAGCAGTGGAGACGTGACTGGCGCAGCCGAGGCCACCCGACGGGAGACCTGGATCCCGCGGCCCGTCGAAGCGCCGCCCCCTGTGCCGACCCCGGGCCGTGACCCCGGGCCGTGGCACCGGCCGTGGCACCGGCCGTGGCACCGGCCGTGGCACCGGCCATGACACCGGGATCGCGCTCGGCGTCGTGCCGGCTTCGACCATCACCTGGCCGCGAGAGCGGGGAGACCCGGCCTAGCCGTGGAGCCCACCCCGGGTCCGGATGGCCGGGGTGGACATCGGACCCGAGCGCGCGCGCCCGTCCCGGTGCGACCCCGACGCGACGTTGCCGACGAGGCCGACGGCGACCCACGAGGCGATGAGCGAGGACCCTCCGCTCGACACGAACGGCAGCGGGAGACCGGTGACGGGCATGAGCCCGAGGTTCATCCCGATGTTCTCGAACGCCTGCACGCCCATCCACACGGCGACGCCGATCGCGACGAGCCGGCCGAACGCGTCCGCCCGGCGCGCCACGACGACGCAGCGCACGACGATGAAGGCGATGAGCACGACGATCCCGGCGGCGCCGAGGAAGCCGAGCTCCTCCCCCGCGACGGAGAAGACGAAGTCGGTCTCCTGGAACGGGATGAACCCGCCCTGGGTCTGGCGCCCCTCGAAGAGGCCTTGGCCGCCGAGGCCGCCGGAACCGATGGCGATGCGCACCTGACGGGTCTGGTAGCCGATGCCCTGCGGGTCGAGCGACGGGTCGAGGAAGGCCCGCAGCCGGTTGCGCTGGTAGCCCGAGAGCACCGGCGTGAGGAAGGCCGCCGCCACGGCGGCGGCCCCCGCCACGAGCACCGCCGCCGTCCACAGCCCCGGTGCCCCAGCTGCAGCGATGATGACGACCGCCATGGCCACGAGCACCAGCGCCGAGCCGAGGTCGGGCTGGGCCAGGACCAGCACGATGGGTATGCCGGCCGCGACCCACGCGAGCACGACGTCGCGGTGCCGCTGGCGCAGCCCACGCTCGGCACGCTCCGCGAGGAGCATGGCGAGTCCGACGGCGAGAGCCACCTTCATCAGCTCCGACGGCTGCAGGCTCATGCCGCCCGGCACCCGGATCCAGGACCGGGACCCGTTGACGGTCGACCCGAGCGGTGAGACGACGGCCGCGAGGCCGAGGACGGCGAGCACGTACCCGACCGGGGCCGCCGCGCGCACCGTTCGCACGTCGAGGCGGGTCACGGCCGCTGCACAGGCCAGGCCGACGCAGAGCGCCACGAGCTGCTTGAGCGCCGCCGTGCCACCGGACGCCGCCCGGGTGGCCGACCAGACGAGCACGACGCCGACGACGGAGAGCCCGAGCGCCCCGATGAGCAGGCCGAGGTCGAGCTGCACCCACGACGATCGGACGCGACGCCCGCCGCGGGCGGCGCCGGGGCGCCCCACGACGCGAGCGGGCCGCGGGAGGGGGCGCGCTAGGACGGGACGATCGCCGACAGGATCTCGCGACACCGCGCCACGTCCTGCGCCATCTGCTCCACCAGCGCGTCGATCGTCTCGAACTTCAGGGTGGGCCGCAGGTGCGAGACGAACTCCACCGCGACGCGCTCACCGTAGAGGTCGAGGTCGGTGCGGTCGAGGACGTAGGCCTCGACCCGGCGCTGGTGGCCGTCGAACGTCGGGTTGGACCCGACCGACACGGCGGCCGGCAGGGCGCGGTCCGGGGCACCCTCGTCGAGGTCGAGGCGGACGAGCCACCCGGCATACACCCCGTCGGCGGGCACGAGACCCTCGTGGTCCTGGGAGAGATTCGCCGTCGGGTAGCCGAGCTCACGGCCGCGGTGGTCCCCGTGCACGACGGTGCCGGTGACGCGGTGCGGACGGCCAAGGATCTGGGCGGCGTGGTCAGTGTTGCCGGCGAGCAGCTCCGCCCGCAGCTGCGTCGAGCTCCAGCGAGCACCATCGCTGGCCCCCTCGCCGATGTCCTCGAGAGCGATGACCTCGAAGCCGTGCGTGGCCCCCAGCTCCCGCAGGGTGTCGACGTCGCCGGAGTTGCGCACGCCGAAACGGGTGTCCTTGCCGACGACGACTGCGCACGCCCCCAAGGCCTCGACGAAGGTGCCGTGGACGAACTCCTCCGGCGTCTGCTGGGCGAACTCACGGGTGAACTCGAGGACGAGGACCGCCGCGAGGCCCACCGAGTCGAGGGCGTCGAGACGCTGGTCGAGCGACATGACCGCCGCCGGCGCCCGGTCGGGGTAGAGGACCGCGATCGGGTGCGGTTCGAAGGTCACGGCGACGGGAAGGGCGTCCCGCTGGGCGGCCTCGCGCACGACGCGCGTCAGGACCTCGCGGTGCCCGCGGTGCACCCCGTCGAAGTTTCCGAGGGTGACGACGGTGGGCCCGAGGTCGGCCGGGATGTCGTCGAGTCCGTACCAGCGCTGCACGGCGACCACTGTAGTGGGCGCGCAGGAGCGGACGTCCGAGGGCTCGGGCACGTGGCTCAGACCCCCGCCCCGGACGCGGCGAAGACCACCTTGGCGCGCGCCGTCGACCGCGTCTCGTCGAGCACGGCCACCAGGCGTCCGTGGGGGTCGATGGCAGCGACGGCAGCTGCGCCCGCCACGACGCTCGGGATGCGCTGACCGTAGCCGAGCGCGGTGGCCTCCTCCGTCGAGACCTCGTGCACGGGCAGCTGCGCCCGAGCCGCCTCCGCGATCGGGATCAGGGGTATGCCGTCCGACCCGTCCGCCTCGGACGTGGCCGTGAGGTCGTCGAGCGACGCGGCGTCGCCGATCCGGAACCGGCCCACGCGCGTGCGTCGGAGCGCGGTCAGGTGCCCCCCGACGCCGAGGGCGGCGCCGAGGTCGCGAGCGAGGGCGCGCACGTAGGTGCCCGACGACACGTCGAGCTCGACCACGACGTCGACGACGTCGATGGCGGGACCGACCTCGGGCGTCGCGGTGCCCGGACGCACCGAGAGGACGTCGAACCGGCTCACCGTCACCGGGCGCGCCGGGAGGTCCACCGCGTCGCCCTGGCGCACGCGCGTGTAGCTGCGCACGCCCTTGACCTTGATCGCGCTGACGGCGCTCGGCACCTGCTCGATGTCACCGGTGAGTGCCGCAATGGCGGCCGGCAGGGCGGCCTCCAGCGCCGGCACGTCATCGACGCCGCGCGCCTCGGTCGTCTCCCCCTCGGCGTCGTCGGTGAGGGTCGCCATGCCCAGGCGGATCGTCGCGGCATACGACTTGTCGCAGCCCACGAGGAAGGTCAAGAGCTTGGTGCCCCGCTCGACGCCGAGCACCAGCACCCCCGTCGCCATCGGGTCGAGCGTGCCGGCGTGGCCGACGCGGCGCGTCCCACACAGGCGGCGCGCCCGAGCCACGACGTCATGGCTCGTCCAGCCGGCCGGCTTGTCGATGACGAGCAGGCCACTCGAGCGCTCCGTCATCGCGCGTCGACGTCCGCGTCCACCTCGGCGTTGTCCTCGGCGTCGTCCCGGGCGCTGTCGGCGTCGTCGCTGCCCTCGGAGCGGTCGACGGGCTTGCGGTACGGGTCGGCCTCGCCCGCGGGCTTGGCGTTCGCCGCGGCCCGGGCCAGCTCCTCGTCACGGGCGCGCGTCTGCGCCACGAGGTCCTCGAGGTGCGCCGCCCCCTCGGGCAGCGCGTCGGCGATGAACTCGATCGACGGCGTGAGGCGGATCCCGATGCCCTTGCCGACCGCCGAGCGGATGCGGCCCTTGTTGGCCTCGAGCACGTCGGCGGTGGCCTGACGGTCCTCGTTGCTGCCGAAGACGGTGTAGAAGACCGACGCCTGCTGCAGGTCGCCCGTGACGCGGGCGTCGGTGATGGTGACGAACCCGAGGCGTTCGTCCTTGAGCCGGAACTCGAGGTACTCGGCGACGATGACCTTGATCCGGTCGGCGATCTTGCGGGCGCGGGCGGGGTCAGCCATGACTACCTCTGCTTTCGTGTGTCGTGCGGTCGGTCCGGTCCGAGCCGGGCCGACGTGGTGACCACCCTAGTAGTGGGGCGGGCGCACACGGCATACCCGGCCCGGCGTCCGCAGGTCGGGTGGGGACCCCTGCGGACGGCGACGGCGCCGACCCCCGTGGGGGCCGGCGCCGTCGGTCCAACCGCGCTCAGGCGCGCGGCTTCTCGCGCATCTCGTAGGTGGCGATGAGGTCACCGAGCTGCAGGTCGTTGTACGACCCGAGGTTGATACCGCACTCGAAGCCGTCGCGGACCTCCGTGACGTCGTCCTTGAAGCGGCGCAGACCGGCCACCTCGACGTTCTCGGACACGACGACACCGTTGCGGGTGATGCGGGCCTTGGAGCCACGCTTGATCTCGCCGCTGCGCACGATCGATCCGGCGATGTTGCCGAACTTGCTCGAACGGAAGATCTCGCGGATCTCGGCCGTGCCGAGCTCGACCTCTTCGAACTCCGGCTTGAGCATGCCCTTGAGCGCCGCCTCGACCTCGTCGATGGCCTGGTAGATCACCGAGTAGTAGCGGATCTCGACGCCCTCGCGCTCGGCGTAGTCGGCGTTCTGGCCCTCGGCCCGGACGTTGTAGCCGATGATGACCGCGTTGGAGGCCATCGCGAGGTTGATGTTGTTCATCGTGATCGCGCCGACACCGCGGTCGATGATGCGCAGGTCCACGTCGTCGCCGACGTCGATCTTGAGCAGCGCGTCCTCGAGCGCCTCGACCGAGCCCGACACGTCACCCTTGAGGATGAGGTTGAGGGTCTCGACCTTGCCCGCCGCGAGGGCCTCGTTGAGGTCCTCGAGCGAGATGCGCTTGCGGGACTTGGCGAGCACGGCCTGGCGGTCGGCTGCCTCACGCCGCTCGGCGATCTGGCGGGCCGTGCGGTCGTCCGGCGCCACGACGAACGTGTCGCCGGCGCGCGGCACCGAGCTGAGTCCGAGCACCTGCACCGGGCGGGACGGACCCGCCTCGTCGACGTTCTGGCCGTGCTCGTCGAGCATGGCGCGAACGCGACCGTAGGCCGAGCCGGCGACGATGGAGTCACCGACGTGCAGCGTTCCGGTCTGGACGAGAACCGTGGCCGTGGCACCGCGGCCACGGTCGAGGTTGGCCTCGATCGCGACACCGCGAGCCTCCTTGTCCGGGTTGGCCCGGAGGTCGAGGGCGGCGTCCGCCGTGAGGAGGACCGCCTCGAGGAGACCGTCGATGTTCTGACCCTGACGGGCCGAGACGTCGACGAACATCGTCTCGC
Organism: Terrabacter sp. 2YAF2; assembly: GCF_052114705.1. Taxonomy (NCBI): domain Bacteria; kingdom Bacillati; phylum Actinomycetota; class Actinomycetes; order Micrococcales; family Intrasporangiaceae; genus Terrabacter; species Terrabacter sp. 2YAF2. Next base: position 190,007 of record NZ_JBFRFG010000006.1, on the reverse strand, counting down.
CGCCGTACTCCTCGGCGACGAGGTTGTACTCGGTCAGCTGCTGGCGCACCTTGGCCGGGTTGGCACCCTCGACGTCGATCTTGTTGACGGCGACGACGATCGGCACGTCGGCGGCCTGCATGTGGTTTAGCGCCTCGATGGTCTGCGGCATGACGCCGTCGTCGGCGGCGACGACGAGGATCGCGATGTCGGTCACCTTGGCACCACGGGCACGCATGGCGGTGAACGCCTCGTGACCCGGGGTGTCGATGAAGGTGATCGCGCGCTCCACGCCCTCGTGCTCGCGGTGGACCTGGTAGGCACCGATGTGCTGGGTGATGCCACCGGCCTCGCCTGCGACGACGTCCTCGTTGCGGATCGCGTCGAGGAGGCGGGTCTTTCCGTGGTCGACGTGACCCACGACCGTGACGACCGGGGGACGGGCCTCGAGGTCCTCGTCCTCCTCGCCCTCGATACCGGTCTCGAGGTCGATGTTGAAGGAGTCGAAGAGCTCCTTCTCCTCCTCCTCCGGGGAGACGACCTGGATGTCGTAGCCGAGCTCGGCGCCGAGCACCTTGAAGGTGTCCTCGTCGAGCGACTGCGTCGCCGTGGCCATCTCACCGAGGTGGAAGAGCACGGTGACGAGCGACGCGGGGTTGGCGTTGATCTTGTCGGCGAAGTCGGTCAGCGAGGAGCCGCGACGCACACGGATGGTCGTCTTGCCGTCACCACGGGGGACGGTGACGCCACCCAGGCTCGGGGCCTGCATCTGCTCGAACTCCTGGCGCTTCGCGCGCTTGGACTTGCGGCCTCGCACGGGGCGACCGCCGCCGCGTCCGAAGGCACCAGCCGTCGAGCCACGACCAGCACCGCCACCGCGGGGACCACCGAAGCCACCGCGGGCGGGACCACCGGGGGCGCCACCGGGGCCACCGCCGAAGCCGCCCCGGCCGCCGCCGCCACCAGGGCCACCACGGCCRGGGCCACCGGCCGGGCGCTGGCCCGGTCGGCCGACGGTGCTGCGCTCCGGCATCATGCCGGGGCTGGGACGCGTACCACCGGGACGCGGGGCGCCACCGGGTGCACCGGGACGGCCGCCAGCGGCGGCACCGGGGCGCGGGGCGCCGCCGGGAGCACCGGGACGCTGCCCGCCCGGACCACCCTGGCCGCCCGGACGCTGCTGCGGACGGGGCATGCCCTGGCTGGGGCTGAACGGGTTGTTGCCCGGACGCGGGCCGGCGTCGCCACCGGGACGCGGCGGACGGGACTGGCCCATGCCCTGGCTCGGCGCGAAGGGGTTGTTGCCCGGACGCGGCTGACCCGGGCGGGGAGCCGGTCGCGGGGAGGCCGGGACGCCGGAGGTCTGCTTGCCTTCGTCACGACTGGACTGCACCCGGGCAGGAGCCGACGCCGCAGGCGCGGAAGGCGCGGCGGGAGCCGGCGCGGCGGGAGCCGGTGCGGCCGGTGCCGGGGCCTTCGGGGCCGGGGCGGCGGGTGCAGGAGCTGCCTTGGCGGGCGCCGGAGCGGCCTCGCGAGCGGCAGGTGCTGCAGGAGCAGCCGGCGCAGGGGCCGACGGCGCAGCGGCTGCGGGAGCGGCCGGCGCGGGGGCCGACGGCGCCGGAGCAGCCTTCTGGGGCGCGCTGGGAACCGCGCCGGTGGGGGCGGCCTTGGGGGCCGCCGGCTTCTTGTCGCCGCCGGAGGAGCCTTCCCGAGGGAAGGTCTCGATGATCTTGCGGACGACGGGGGGCTCGATGGTCGACGATGCCGACCGGACGAACTCTCCCTGGCTCTTCAAGTGCGCGAGCAGTGTCTTGCTCTCGACTCCGAGCTCCTTGGCGAGCTCGTAGACCCGGACCTTAGCCACATCTCTCCTGTTCCTGGTCCGGCCTGAACAGGAAGTGGCCGAACCGTGGGTTATTGCTGGGGCTTGCTCATCGCTGAGTACTCATCGGGTGCTCATAGCGTTTCAACCCGCCTTGTGGTTCGTTGACTGATCTCTGACTGATCTGGCGCAACCCCGTCTGGAGGCTGCACCGGTGCGTGCTACTCGTGCTGGAGCCCGAGGTGTCGTGCCACCGCGCTCACGTCGACCGCCACCTGCAGGCGCAGGGCACGTCCGAACGCCTTGCGGCGCACTGCCAGCTCGAAGCAGCCGGGGGTCGGGTGCAACCATGCACCGCGTCCCGGCATCCGGTGTCGAAGGTCGGGGCAGAGCGTGACCGGGGGGGTGCCCCAGCCGTCTCCGTCCGTCGCCGCGACCACTCGCAGCAGTGCCGACCAGCTATCCGTTCCTCGACATCCCACACAGGTGCGGGACGGCTCAGCACGGAGTCCAGTCCGGTCGGCCACAGACAAGTCTACCGCGTCCGGGCGGCTCCCCGCTCCACGGGGTGCCGCCACCTCTGCGCTCAGCGGTCCTCGGTGGCGGCCTCGACGCCGCGGCGGGAGGCGGGGCCTGCACCCGCGTCGGTGTCGGGACGGATGTCGATCCGCCACCCGGTCAGCTTGGCGGCGAGGCGGGCGTTCTGCCCCTCCTTGCCGATCGCGAGGCTGAGCTGGTAGTCGGGCACGACGACGCGGGCCGTCCGGGCCGCCGCGTCGACGATCTCGACCGACTGCACCCGGGCCGGGGACAGCGCGGCCGCGACGAACGTCGCCGGGTCGTCGGCGTAGTCGACGATGTCGATCTTCTCTCCGCGCAGCTCGGTCATGACCGCACGCACGCGAGCGCCCATCGGGCCGATGCACGCGCCCTTGGCGTTGACCCCGGCGACCTTGCTGTGGACCGCGATCTTGGTGCGGTGGCCGGCCTCTCGGGCGAGGGCCGCGATCTCGACCGTGCCGTCGGCGATCTCGGGCACCTCGAACTTGAACAGGGTGCGCACCAGGTTGGGGTGGGTGCGGCTGAGGCCGACCTGCGGGCCCTTCGGCCCCCGCTTGACGCTGACGACGAAGCACCGCAGCCGCTCGCCGTGGACGTAGCGCTCGCCCGGCACCTGCTCGGCGAGGGGCAGGATGCCCTCGACCGTGCCGAAGTCGACGAGGACGTTCCGGGGGTCCTGGCTCTGCTGGATGATGCCCGAGATGACGTCGCCCTCGCGACCCTTGAAGTCTCCGAGGATCGCCTCGTCCTCGAGGTCGCGCAGCCGCTGGACGATGACCTGGCGGGCCGTCGAGGCGGCGATGCGGCCGAAGCCCACTGGGGTGTCGTCGAACTCGGGACCGGGCTCGCCGCGCTGGGGGCGCTCCCCCTCCTCGGTCACCGGGAGCAGGTCACCCTCCTCGCGCGCCCACACGATGACGTGACCGGTCTTGCGGTCGAGCTCGACGCGGGCGATGCGCTGGCTGCCGTCGGTGCGGTGGTAGGCCACGAGCAGCGCCTGCTCGATGGCCGGGATGAGCACGTCGAGGCTGATGTCGCGTTCTCGTTCGAGGGCGCGCAGGGCTGCGAGGTCGATGTCCATCAGTGGTCCTTTTCCAGGGCGGACGTCTCGTCCGGGTCGTCGAGGTCGGCAAGGCTGTCGTCAGGGAGGTCTTCGAAGATCTCTTCGGAGGTGTCTTCAGGGGTGTCGTCGCCGGCGGCCTCGGGGGCGTCTGCGGCTGCGGGCCGGGTGAACTCGACCTGCACGGTGCCGCGCTGCACGGTGTCGAGGTCGAGGGTCACGGTTCGTGCGGCGGTCTTCTTCGTGGCCGGGATCTCGAGGGTGATGGCGTCCGAGCCCACCTCGGTGAGCCGTCCCGTGTCGGTGCCACCCTGGTGGACGACCTCGACGAGGCGACCCACCTGGCGGCGGAGCTGGTCGCGGGAGGCGAGCGGTCGACCCACCCCCGGCGAGGAGACCTCGAGGACGTAGGGCGCCGCGCCCATGACGTCACTGGCATCGAGCTCGTCGCTCACCGCGCGGGTCGCGTCCGCGACCGCGTCGAGCGACAACGGGGGGACGGTGCTCGACGTGTCGGCGACGTCGAGGCTGCTGATGTCGGAGTCGACGAGCACGCGCACGAGGCGCCGCTTGCCTGCGGGAGAGACGGAGACGTCCTCGACGACGAGCCCGAGGGGCGTGAGCACCGGCTCGAGGGTCGCTCTGATCTCCTGGGCCGTGCTCATCAGTCGACGCCTCCTGCTCTTCTCGAATGTCCGGAGCCGACGCCCCGAGGGGGGACGAGCAACCGCGTGCCCACCACTCTATCGGCGCCGGCGGGTGGTCGCCGACCGCCGCCTGCGTGCGAAGATCTCGGCATGGACGGCGACACCCGTGGGCTCGGGGCACGGGTGACGGACGGTATGGGTCGTCCGCCGCGCCGTCTCTTCGCGCTCGGGCTGGGCGCCGCCGCCGTCGCCGTGCTCGTCGACCACGGCTTGCGCATCGACGTCCCGCCACCTCCGCCGCCGGTGCCGACACGACGACCTGCGCCCGACGAGGCGCTGCTCCTCCGGGCCGTGGGCGCCCTGGACCGCGTCGTCGAGGCCGAGACCTCGGTCCTCGCTGGCGGGAAGGAGACGGCCCTGGTCCAGCGACTGCGCACGGTGAGCCAGGACCAGCTGCGCGTGCTCCGCGGTCGGCTGACGAACGCCGGCGTACCGACCAGCGTCATCGATGCCGCGGTCGCTGCGGGGCCGTCCCCGTCGACACACGCGTCTACGGGGACGCCCGCACCGACGGGCTCGGGGAGCACCTCGTCGCCGGACGCCCCCGTGCGGACCCCCCTGGCACTGGCCGCCGTGCTCGACTCGCTCGGACCCGCTGACTGGGCCACCCTGACCACCGCCGTTGCGAGCACCCGCGAGCTGCTGGCCGCCGCCTGGTCCCAGCAGCTGGCAGCGGCGGTGCTGCTGGGTCGCGACGTCGCGACGGCCTCGCCCAGCAGCGCCAGGCCCGCGATCGTCGCGCGCACCCAGCCGCTCGTCTATGCCTTCGAGGTGGTCGCCGCCCAGAGCGCGGGTGAGCAGCGCCGGGCCGCCGAGCGGACGCTCGCCGCGCTCGTGCGGCTCGAGGTCGCGGTCTCGGGTTCGAGCTCGACGACGCCTGCCGGGTGGGCCCTGCCCTACCCGGTGACCACCCCGGACGCCGCCCGACGGCTCGCGGCCCAGACCCTCTCGTCGGCGGTGGAGGCCGGGACCGAGCTCGCGGGCTCCGGTCCCGATGCAGCCACCCTCGAGGACGTCGCGCGCTGGAGCGCGCACCTCCAGGCACTCGCCGTGGACTGGCACGTGCCCCTGACCGCCTTCCCTGGAGCGAAACGATGAGCTACGACCCGATGTACGACCTCATCCCCGCGCACTTCGCGCACGCCGTCAGCAGCTACGAGCCCGACGGCTACGAGTCGGGCGACGACTGGATCGACGCCCTGCCGGGCCTCATCCGGGACCTGCTCGCGGAGTGGGAGCTCGAGCCCATCGGCCGCAGCTCGAGCGGCGTGTGTGCCGTCGCCATCCCGGTCCGGCTGCTCGGCACCGGCCGCGACCTCGTCGGGGTGAGCGGTGAGGGCATCCTCAAGATCACCTGGCCGCACCCGGAGGCCGCCACGGAGCACCTCGCGCTGCAGACGTGGAACGGTCACGGGGCGGTGCGCCTCGTGCGGGCCGACCCCTCGCGGTTCGCCCTGCTGCTCGAGCGGCTGCACACCCGCGACCTGAGCCGGGTCGACATCGACGACGCGTGCACCGTCATCGGCGACCTGCTGGCGCGGCTCGAGCGACCGGCCCATCCCCGCGTTCCCAGCCTCGCGGCATACGCCCTCCGGCAGGCGGAGGAGCTGCGGGCGGCTCCGGCGGTCCTGCCGCGGCGCTACCTCGACCAGGCGGCGTCCCTCGCCGGCGAGCTCGCCGAGCGGGCGTCGACCGAGGACCGCCTGCTGCACACCGACCTGCACTACACGAACGTGCTCGCCGCCTACCGCTCCCCCTGGCTCGCCATCGACCCCAAGCCGATGGTGGGCGACCCGGCCTTCGAGGTGGCTCCGGCCCTGTGGAACCGCGCCGACGAGCTCGGCACCGGTTCGGAGGTGAGGTGGTCGCTGCGACGGCGGCTCGAGATCATCTGCGAACGCGCCGGCCTCGACGAGGGGCGGGCCCGGGCGTGGACGATCGTCCGCGAGGCCGACAACGCGCTCGAGGCCGCCGGGAGGCTGTCCGACGGGCCGGCCGACGAGGCGTGGGCGCACGACCGGATCAGTCTCGCCGTGACGATCATCAAGGCGATGAACGACTGACGTGTCAGGGGTGCCGTCCCCTTCGCGACACCCCGGATCAAATCGTTTCGACCGCGGGTGCTTGAACCCTTAACCTTGTCGGGCTCCCCCACCTCGTTGTCGAAAGGCACTCGCATGCCTCCCCTTGCCATGCCCATCTCCCGCGACCGTCGGTCGGCGCCGCCGACGCCGGCCCGCGAGATCGCGCGCATCGCCGTGCCGGTGAGCATGGAGTTCGTCCTGATGCTCGTGCTGAACTTCGTCAACCAGATCGTCGTCGGCAGCCTGGGTGCCACCGCGATCGCCGCGGTGGGCTTCTCCAACAGCCTCACCTTCATCCTCGCGGTGACCCTGGGGTGTCTCGGCACCTCGGTGAGCATCCTCGTGGCCCGCGCCCACGGCGCCGGTCGGCGCGGCGACCTCGACCACACCGTCACGGCAGCGCTGCTCGTCGCCGTGGGCCTCGGGATCGTCGTCTCGGTCGTGCCGTGGCTCTTCGCCGACCACCTCATGTCGCTGGTCGGGGCCTCCCCCTCGGTCGCGGCGGCAGGGACCGACTACCTGCGCCTCACCGTGCTGGCGACGCTGCCCGTCATGATCAGCGCGATCCTGTCGGGCGTGCTGCGCTCGGCCGGTCAGCCCACCAGCCCGATGATCGCGACGATGGTGACCGTCGTCGCGAACTCGGCGATCGCCTACTCCCTCGTCGTCGGGCTCGGGCCGCTGCCGTCGCTCGGCGTCGCCGGCGCCGGCTGGGCCACCCTCGTCACCGCGGTCGCCAAGGCGCTCATCCTGCTGTGGATGGCCTACGGCCGGCGGGGCGTCGTCGGCTGGAGCCTGCCCGACAGCGTGCGGCAGTGGCGGGCCGTCGTCGTGCCGCTCTTCGTGCTGGCCGTGCCCCTCGGCGTCACCGAGCTGTTCTGGACCGTCGGGACGTTCCTGTACAACGTCGTCTTCCAGAAGCTCGGCGACGAGGCCCTCGCGGCGGCCCAGATCGTCACGACCCTCGAGGGCGTCTTCATCGTCGGCAGCATCGGTCTGATGAGCGCGACGACGACTCTCGTCGGCCGCTCGGTCGGTCGCGGCGACGTCGACGACGCGATGGCCTGGGTGCGGCGGCTCATGCGTGCCGGGATCGGGACGGCCGCGGTCTTCGGGGTGCTCTTCGCCGCCTCGGTCCTGCTCCTCGACGTGCTGTTCGGCGAGGCCGGTCGCGACGTGCGGACCATGGCGGGCGTCGGCATCCTCATCAACGCCGCCTTCCAGGTGGTCAAGGTGCGCAACATGATCGTCGGCGCCGGCGTCCTGCCCAGCGCCAACGACGTCCGCGGCGTCATCATGGGCGACGTGGTCGGCGCCTTCGCGATCGGGTTGCCGCTCGCCGTGCTCCTCGGGCTGCACACCCCACTCGGTTACGTCGGCATCTTCGTCGCACGCATCCTCGAGGAGCTGGCCAAGCTGGCGATCTTCTCCTGGCGGGCCAAGCGCGTTCGGTGGAACCGGCTCGTCGGCGCGGCTGCCTGAGCGCGGCCTCAGCCGGTCACCACGAGCTCCTGGCGCATCCCGTTCGCGTAGTGGTTCTGCAGGTTGCACACGAGCTCGTAGTGGCCCGGCGCCAGGGTCAGGGTGACCCAGCCGACGGCGCCCGAGGCGATGCCGTCACCCGCGCCCGCGGCGCACGTGCCGGACGCCTCGCCCAGGCTCCCCGTCTCGTCCACCGTGCCGTCCGACGGGCACCCGTTGCCCGGCGGCCACTCCAGGCGCCAGCGGGAGGATGACGACCTCGTGGGTGCGCCAGCCGGTGTTCTCGACGACGAGGCCGACCTGACCGGTGGGCAGGGTCGCGGGATCGACGGTGAGGAGCATCGGAGCGCCCATCGGAGCGACGCCTCCCATCATCCGCGACATCCCCATGTCGACCAGACGCACGGTCACCCGCTTCCCGGGGAGGTCGGTCGGGGCGTGGCAGGACAGGGGCGCCGCCATGCCGACACCCGGTGTCGACGCGACCCGCAGGCCTCCCATGACCCCGCCCGAGCCGCCCATCGGGGTCGTCGTCACCGTGCCGCTGGAGCAGGCGGCGAGCAGCGCACCGACGGCTGCGACCGTGACTCCGAGCCGGAGACGAGCACTGCGGCGACGACACCTGGCCATGGCTCGACGATAACCCCGGGGGGTATCGAGCACGGGCGGGTGTGACCGAGCAGACCCAGCACTCCGGCGCGAGTGCGCGAGAGTGGGGGCATGTCCAACCGACTGCGATCCGCCACGAGCCCGTACCTGCTGCAGCACCGCGACAACCCGGTCCACTGGCAGGAGTGGGGCGAGGAGGCCTTCGCCGAGGCTCGTCGCCGCAACGTTCCGGTGCTGCTCTCGGTCGGTTACGCAGCGTGCCACTGGTGCCACGTCATGGCGCACGAGTCGTTCGAGGACGAGACCGTCGCCGCCGTGCTCAACGACCGTTTCGTCTCGGTCAAGGTCGACCGCGAGGAGCGTCCCGACATCGACGCCGCCTACATGTCGGCCGTGACCGCGACGACCGGCCACGGCGGTTGGCCGATGACGGTCTTCCTCACCCCTGACGGCGAGCCGTTCTTCTGCGGCACGTACTTCCCTCGCGACCACTTCCTGCGCGTCCTGGCCGCGCTCGACGAGGCCTGGCGCACCCGCGAGGACGAGGTCCGTGCGTCCGGTGCGCACGTCGCGACGAGCCTCGCCGACGCACTCCAGGCGCCGACGCCGTATGCCGTCGAGCCCGACGCTCTCGACAGTGCGGTTGGCCTGCTGGCGCGCCAGTTCGACCGTGTCGCAGGCGGTTTCGGGGGTGCGCCGAAGTTCCCGCCGTCGATGGTGCTCGAGTTCCTGCTGCGTCACCATGCCCGTACCGGTGACCCCTCCGCCCTCGACATGGCCTCCCGCACTCTCGAGGCGATGGCCCGCAGCGGCATGTACGACCAGCTCGCCGGTGGCTTCGCCCGCTACGCCGTCGACGCCGGCTGGGTCGTGCCGCACTTCGAGAAGATGCTCTACGACAACGCCCTGCTCCTGCGCGCCTACACGACGTGGTGGAAGGTCACTCGCGACCCGCTCGCCGCACGCATCGCCCACGAGACGGCGGCCTTCCTGCTGCGCGACCTCGGCACCGAACGCGGCGGTTTCGCGTCGTCCCTCGACGCCGACGCCGATGGCGTCGAGGGGCTGACGTACGCGTGGACGCGCGAGCAGCTTCGAGAGGTCCTCGGCGACGACGAGGGCTCCGCTGCGGCGGAGGTGCTCGGCGTCACGGAGACCGGGACCTTCGAGCACGGCGCGTCGACGCTGCAGCTTCCCGTCGAACCCTCCGACCGCGCGTGGTTGGACGACGTCCGCCGGCGCCTCCTCGTCGCTCGTGCGCAGCGACCGCAGCCCGGCCGGGACGACAAGGTGGTCACGTCGTGGAACGGTCTCGCCGTCGCCGCACTGTCGGGCGCCGGCGCCACGTTCGACCGGCCGGAGTGGGTCGCGGCGGCCGAGCGGTGTGCCGCCCACGTCCTCGACGTCCACGTCGTCGACGGCGAGCTGCGACGGGCTTCGCGCCTCGGAGAGGTCGGCACGGCTCGGGCCGTCGCCGACGACCACGGCAACCTCGCCGAGGGACTCCTCGTGCTGCACCAGGCCACCGGGGAGCGGCGCTGGCTCGACGCGGCCCGCGACATCCTGCGCGCTGCCCGCGACTTCGCGGCCGAGGACGGCGGGTTCCACGACACTGCCGAACATGCAGAGCCGCTCTACCTGCGCCCGCGCAGCGCCGCCGACAACGCGGAGCCGGCCGGGCAGTCCGCTCTCGCAGCAGCCCTAGTGACGCTCGGCGCGGTGACGGGCGAGGCAGGAGCACTGGACGCCGGCGCCCGCGCCACAGCCGCAGGCCTCGGACTGGCCGTCCGCGAGCCGCGCTTCGGGGGGTGGTCGCTCGCCGTCGCCGAAGCACTCGTCGCCGGTCCGCTCCAGGTCGCGGTCGTCGGGTCGGGTCCGGCCGCCCGGGAGCTCGCGCAGACGGCCCGGCGCTCCCCCAGTCCCGGACTCGTCGTCGTCCACGGAGAGCCGGACGCACCGGGAATCCCACTGCTCGCCGGACGCCCGCTCGTGGACGGCAAGCCTGCGGCCTACGTCTGCCGGGGGATGGTCTGCGAGCTGCCGACCGCCGACCCGTCGGCCCTGGTCGAGCAGCTGCGGTGACGGGCGTCCTCGCCCTCCTGGCCCGCGAACCGCCCAATAACCGGAACTGACGGGCCAAACCCACGCATTCTGCAAGAATCAACTCATGATGGGCTCAGCACGCACCGCAGTCGTCGTCGAGGACGACGACGACATCCGCGAACTCATCACCCACAGCCTGACGATGCAGGGCTTCGCGGTGTCGACCGCAGCGTCGGGCCAGGCCGGTCTCGATCTCGTCGTCGCGACCGCCCCGGACCTCGTCACGCTCGACCTCGGCCTGCCGGACCTCGACGGGATCGAGGTGTGCCGTCGGGTGCGAGACGTGAGCCAGGCCTACGTCGTCATGATCAGCGCGCGCACCGACGAGATCGACCGCCTCATGGGGCTGGAGATCGGCGCCGACGACTACCTCACCAAGCCGTTCAGCCCGCGCGAGCTGCAGGCTCGGGTCAACGCGATGTTCCGACGTCCGCGGACTCCGGTCTCCAACGGCGCCCCGACGGCCTCCAACGGGTCGAGCGCTCACGGTGGTGTCGCCGCCCAGGGCTCGCAGCCCACATCACCCGGATCGGTCGCGACGGCAGAGGCACCGCCGGCCGAGGAGGGGCACGCGCTCGTGCGCCACGGCCGTATCGCGGTCGACCCGGACGGTCGCGTCGTCACGGTCGACGGCCGGGAGGCTGACCTCACCCGCACCGAGTTCGACCTGCTCACGACCCTGCTCGGCGCGCCGCGCCGGGTGTGGTCCCGTGCGGTGCTGCTCGACAGCCTCTGGGGACCGGGATGGTCGGAGGAGCACCTCGTCGAGGTGCACGTCGGCAACCTCCGTCGCAAGCTGAGCCGTCTCGGGCCCGACGGCATGCGAGCCCCGATCCGCACCGTTCGAGGCGTGGGCTACCGGATGGAAGAGCCCGACGGGTTCTGAGCCCGGGCCCCTCCCGGTGCGCAGACCCTTCAGACCGGGGCTGCCGCGGGGACGGTGTGCTCGAGGTGCGACCGGAGCGCGTGACGCGCACCCGTCGCGAGACCCAGCATGGACGAGCCACGCTCGCGAGCCACCTCCGGCTCGCCGCGACGCACCGCGTCGATGACCCAGCGCACGGCCGACTCGAGCCGGACGAGACCGACGGTGGCCGACGAGACGCGAAGGCTGAGCAGGACGTCCATGGCCGCGACCTCGTCGCAGCACTCGAGGGCGTCGGCGGCGCGCGTGAGCCGGGCGTCGAGCATCCGCAGGTAGGTCTGCGCGATGGATCGGGCGAGAGCGTCGCTCTCGAGCTCGCAGGCGAGCCGCCTCAGCGCGGTGGGGTCGAGCTCCTCGACCGTGAGCCCGGGGAAGACCGGACCCACGACCTGCTCAGCAGCCACAACAGCTGCCGACGACGCACGGCGCCTGCGGGCTGACACGGGCCCGGGAACGACGGGACTGGATCGGGGCGGACCGGCCTCCCACCAGGCGGCCCGCCCCGTTCCGGCTCCCTACCCCCACCTGAGTCCTCGAGTTGACCCGCCGACCGGACAGGGCACCGCGACCGCGCACCGTCACTGCAGGGTCAGTGCTGGTGCTGGTGGTCATGGCGTCCTCTCCCCGGTCGGCGGGCACTCGCCCGAAGGTCTCTGTGTCAGCAGCCGGTCCCCCGACCGGTCCTGCTGGTGAGGACGACTCTGCCGCGCCAACTGCAAGGGCCGAAGGCCGTGCCGCGCTTGGTTTCCGCAAGAAAGCCGCAAGGCCGGTCAGAGAGCTGTCGCCACGTAGTCGGGCGCACTCGCGGCGAAGGCCTGCCTCGTGCGGTCCGTACCGACGAAGAGTGCCGTCGCCCAGATGTCCGCCCACAGCAGGGTCGGTCCGGTCACGGTCACGGACCCCGTGCGGCCGACGAGCTCTCGCGACTGCGGGTCGTAGAGGTGCGCGCCCCGGGCAGCCGTCCCGGACGTCGCCACAGCCCCGCGCACCAGCGTCAGGGTGCGGGCCACCCGTTGCCGGTCGAGCGGGTCCTCGATGCCGACGCGCCACACGATCGCGTCTGCGCCGGCTGCAGGCATGGCCGGGTGCGCACCGATGAGGATGTCACCACCGGCGTTGATGCAGAAGGAGATCCGTTCGAGCGCCAGCAACGGCACCGAGGCACGGTCGACCGCCCACCCCTTGACGAGGCCGGTCGGGTCGAAGGCGAGGTCGCCGTCTCCCGTCGGCAGGAGGGTCGTGAAGGCCCCGCGGGTGAGGACCTCAGCCTCCTGTCCGATGCGCAGCGCCTGGTCCACGAGGGGGCTGCACTGCGACAGCTGGACCTCTTCGCGCCGCAACCGCATGAGATCCGAGTCGTGCCGGTAGGTCGAGAAGATCGAGTCCATCTCGCGAAGGATCCGGAAGGCGTCGGCCACGGCCTCCTGAGCCTCGAACCGGTCGACGTCCTCGCCGCGCAGGTGGATGGAGATCGGCATCCCCATGATCTGCTCGACCCACGCGCGCCGGGCCGGAGCAGGTGTGGCCTCGGGCTGGTCGGCCGGGGTGGCGGGTCGGCTCACGGTTCGCTCCTTGGTCGCCGGTTCTCCAGGGTGCCTCACAGGTGGGCCTGGTCGATGGCGGACTGCAGGGACTGCGTGTAGCCGTCCCACGTGTACGTGGCCCCGGACACGACGTCGATCTGCGCCGACTGCGCGCTGACGGCCTCCTGGTTGTAGACCGGGACGGCTGACGAGTTGATCATCTGGTCGCGACGGTCGTTCCACGGGACCTGCAGCACGTCGGCTGCGGTGATCTTGCCGTCCTTGACCGTGATCTGGACCTGGACGTTGCCGTAGCGGGTCATGACGGCGTCACCGGCATAGGTGGTCGCTGCCGACGACGTGTTGGACGAACCTGCCGAACCGGACGATCCGGAGGACCCCGAGGAGCCGCCCGCGGTGGTCTTCGAGGTGGTCCCCGAGTCGGTGGTGGCGGCCGGGTTGGGCTGCTGGCCCGAGGAGTCGGTTGCGGAGGCGGAGGACGATCCCGACGCGGAACCCGTGCTGCCTGAGGTCTTGCTGGTCGCTGTCACCGTCCGGGTCTCGGCCGCCACGATGGCGGACGAGCTGCGGGACGTGTTGTAGCTGAAGAGGAGGACGAGCACGGTCAGGGTGCTCATGGCCCAGATGACGATGCGTCGCATGGTGGCTCGATTCCGGTCGGTGAGAAGGGCGGTGCGGGCGTGCGCGCAGGCCGCGCGGAGTCAGTAGGAGAAACGTTCGGAATGGACGGCGCCGTGCGGCACACCTGCCTCGTGGGCTGCGGCGATGACGGTGTCCATCCAGGCAGGGTTGCCGCAGACGTAGACGTCGCGCTCGGCGATGTCGGGGACGATCCGCCTCAACGCCTCGACGTCGGTGACGTGCCGCGACTCGACGGGCAGCCAGCTGACGCGCTCGCGGTTGCGGTGGCCGACGACGGCGACGACACGGCCACCCTTGGCGCGAGCGAGATCCAACAGCTCGTCGGCGAGGACGATGTCGGACTGGCGGCCGACCCGGTAGATGACGACGACGCCGTCGGGTGAGGCGGGCAGCTCCTCGAGGATGGCGCGGAGCGGCGTGATGCCGATGCCGGCACCGATGAGCACCGCCTTGTCGCTGGTGCGGACCCCTGCGTGCAACCGGCCGTACGGCCCCTCGACGAGGACCTTGGTGCCGGGACGGAGCGTCGCGAGGCGCGCGCTCGAGGCCCCCACCCCCTCGGCCGTGATCCGGAGCGAGCGGCCGTCGGGGGCCGCCGAGAGGGAGTACGGGTTGCCGCGCGTCCAGCCCGGCCCGTCGAGGAAGCGCCACTGGAAGAACTGACCGGCGCGGACCGGCAGCCGGTCGAGGCGGCGCCCCGTCATGACCACCGACGTCACGCTCGGCGACTCGGCGACGACCTCGGAGACGACCAGCCGGTGGCGGCTCGAGCGGATGAGCGGCAGAGCGACCCGGTAGACGAGGACCGCGACGAGCGCAAGGGCATAGAGGCCCCACCAGAAGACAGTGGCGGCAAGGTTCGCCTTGAAGTCCTGACCGGTCCAGAGCTGGTGCGGCAGCGCGAGGCCGGCGCCGAGGTAGGCGTAGAGGTGCAACAGGTGCCACGACTCGTAGCGCAGCTTCGAACGCGCCTTCTTCACCGAGGTGACGACCACCATGACGAGCGCGACGGCCCCCGCGAGGGCGAGGAGCATGCCCGGAGAGTGCAGCACCTGGTCGACGAAGGTGGCGATGACGCCGAGGTCGGTGCCGGCGCTGTAGCCGACGGTCGTGAGGACGATGTGGGCGACCATGAGGTTGAACGACGTGAATCCGACGAGCCGGTGCACCCGAGCGAGCTCGTCCTGACCCCAGGCCTGCTCGACGAACGGGACGCGCGCCATGAGCAGGACCTGCAGGAGCATGAGCACCGAGGCGACCAGGCCCGTGAGGCGGCCGACGTTCGTGACTCCCTCGCCGAGCGAGCCGAAGGCGGTCAGGCCACCACCAGCGACCCAGAGGGCGACGACGAACAGCGTGGCGCCCCAGGCGAAGACGGCGGAGGCGTCCCTCCACCACCGGGGCGTCGGGGCGACGGCGTGTTGCTGCGACGAGGCCGGCACCGAGAGATCACGGCTCTCGGGGAGGGCGAGTGAGGTCATGGCACTCAGGTTGGGCCGTGACCCTGTGTGTGTGCTGTGTCACGGGGATGGCACTGGTGTGAGCGCTCGGCGCCCCGTGCGCCCGACCAGGGCGACGGTGAGCGGCCCCTCGACCGATCGGGTCACGGCCACCAGCCGAGGAGGCTGCCGCCGATCTTGAGGATGAATGCACTGACGATCGCCACGAACACCGCACGCACGAAGCCGCTCCCCTTCGCCACGGCGGTCCGGGCGCCCGCGTAGCCCCCGAGCAGGTTGGCCGATGCGATGACGAGCCCGACCTTGAAGAGGACGAGACCCATGGGCAGGAAGACCGTGAGAGCGCCGAGGTTCGTCGCGAAGTTCGCGATCTTGGCCTTGGCGCTCGCCTGGAGGAAGTTGTAGCCGAGCAGGCCGACGAGGGCGAAGACGAGGAAGCTGCCCGTGCCGGGGCCGAGCGCGCCGTCGTAGCCGCCGATGACGAAGCCGGTCAGCATCGCGAGCACCGTGTGCCGAGCGCCGTGGAACCGCCGGATGGATTCCTTGCCGAGGTCGGGCTTGAAGAGCGTGTAGCTCCCGACGAGCACGAGCAGCACGAGGATGATCGGGTTGAACGCCGACTTGGGGATGTGCAGCCCGATGAGGGCTCCCCCGATCGACCCGACGTAGGCGACGGCCGCCATCGGCAGGGCCGTGCGCAGGTCGGGGCGCACGCGTCGGTAGAAGGTCACCGAGCTCGTGGCGGTGCCGAAGATCGAGCCGAACTTGTTCGTCGCGAGCAGCTGCGCCGGCGACGCCCCCGGCAGCCCGACCAGCAGCGCCGGCAGCTGGACCAGGCCTCCCCCGCCGACGACGGCGTCGATCCAGCCGGCGACGAACGCTGCCACTGCGAGGAAGGCGAGGGTGGTCAGGGTCGGGTCGCTCACGCCCCGGCGCCGTACGGCTCGGAGTCGTCGGTGCCCTCGTTCCACCGGGCGACGATGTCCACGACGTCGAGCAGCTCGTGGGCGACCGCGTCCGGCGCGGCCTCGACGGGCATGCGCTGACCAGCCGGGATGTCGGAGTGCGGCACGAGGACGGCGCGCATGCCGACCTGGTGCGGACCGTGGATGTCCTCGAAGAGGCGGTCGCCGACATAGACACTGCGCTCGGGCGCCACACCCACGGCGTCGCAGGCCGCGCGGAAGGCGTCCGGGTGCGGCTTGACGACGTGGATCTCGGACGAGTAGACGTCGGCGTCGAGCAGGTCCAGGACCCCGTCGCGCGCGAACACCTCACGGTGGTAGGCGCGGCTCCAGATCGTGTTGGACAGCACTCCGACCCGAATGTCCATGCGCTGCAGGGTCTCCCAGAGTGGACGCACCTGTGGGTCGGTGTGGGTGTGGGGCTCCCAGAAGCGTTGGTATGCCGCGAGCGCCAGGTGATGCCGGTCGTGCTCGGGGTCGACGCCCGCCTCGGCCAGGATGGCGGCGAGCGAGGCGCTCTGGTGGCTCTCGCGGCCCCGGCGCCACGCCCGGTCCTCCGCCTCGTGGATGCGCAGGGCGAGCGAGTCGGCCTCGGCCAGCTCGTCCAGGGGCATGTTCGGGTCATCGACGGCCAGCCCGTGCACGGTGCGCGCGTAGACGCGCCACTGCTGCGGCACGTCGACCTCGTGCCACGGGGTCAGGGTGCCGCCCCAGTCGAAGATCACCGCCTGGACGGGTCGCTCCGGTGCGGTCACGAGCGCTCGACCTCGGCAGTGACCTCGGCGGTGAGCGCCGCGACGGCGTCGTCGACGGCGACCTCGCGGCGCTCGCCGGTCCGGCGGTCCTTGATCTCGACCTTGCCGTCGGCCAGGCCGCGACCGATGACGAGGATCGTCGGGACGCCGATGAGCTCGGAGTCCTTGAACTTGACGCCGGGGCTGACGCCCTTGCGGTCGTCGACGATGACGGTGAGCCCCTGCACCTCGAGCTCACGGGCGATCTCCTCGGCCTTGACGAAGAGCGCCTCGTCCTTGCCCGCGGCGACGATGTGGACGTCGGCGGGCGCGAGCTCGCGCGGCCAGATGATGCCGGACTCGTCGTGGTTGCCCTCGACGACGCAGGCCACCGCCCGCGAGACACCGACGCCGTAGGACCCCATGACGACCGTGACGAGCTTGCCGTTCTGGTCGAGCACCTTGAGGTCGAGCGCCTCCGCGTACTTCGTGCCGAGCTGGAAGACGTGGCCCATCTCGATGCCGCGCGCCGTCGAGAGCGTGTGGTCGCAGTTCGGGCAGGGGTCACCCGCCCGCACCTCGGCGGCCTCGATGGTGCCGTCGGCCGTGAAGTCGCGGCCCGCGACGAGGTCGATGACGTGCTGCCCGGCGACATCGGCACCGGTCACCCACCGGGTGCCCTCCGCAACACGGGGGTCGAGCAGGTAGCGGATGCCGCTCGTGCCCTCCAGCCCGAGTGCGCCGGGGCCGATGTAGCCCTTGACGAGGGCCTGGTTGGCGGCGAAGTCGGCCTCGGTGAACGCCTCGACCTCGGCCGGCTCGACCTGTGCGCCGAGCCGCTTCTCGTCGACCTCGCGGTCCCCGGGCACGCCGATGGCGAGCGGCTCGCGCGTGCCGTCGGGGTTCACCAGGGTCACGACGACGTTCTTGAGCGTGTCGCCGGCCGCCCACGGACGGTCCTCGCGCGGGAAGCGCTCGTTGAGGTGGGCGACGAGCGTCTCGATCGTCGGGGTGTCGGGGGTGTCCTCGGCGTGCGCCACAGGGACGCCGTCCCAGCCGACGGCGTCGGGCGCGGGCACGCGTACGGCCTCGACGTTGGCGGCATACCCGCAGCTCGTGCAGTGGACGTAGGTGTCCTCGCCGACCTCGGCCGTGGCGAGGAACTCCTCGCTCTTGCTCCCGCCCATGGCGCCGGCCATCGCCTCGACGATGACGTAGTGGAAGCCGAGCCGGTCGAAGATGCGGACGTAGGCCTCGCGGTGCAGCTGGTAGCTCTTGTCGAGCCCGGCAGCGTCGATGTCGAAGGAGTAGCTGTCCTTCATGACGAACTCACGGCCGCGCAGCACGCCCGCACGGGGGCGCGCCTCGTCGCGGTACTTCGTCTGGATCTGGTAGATCGAGAGCGGCAGGTCCTTGTAGGAGCTGTAGAGGTCCTTGACCGTGAGGGTGAACATCTCCTCGTGGGTCGGGCCGAGCAGGTGGTCGGCGCCCTTGCGGTCCTGGAGTCGGAAGATGTTGTCGCCGTACTCGGTCCAGCGGCCACTCGCCTCGAAGGGCTCCTTGGGCAGCAGCGCCGGGAAGAGCAGCTCCTGGGCGCCGATGGCGTCCATCTCCTCGCGGACGATCCTCTCGACGTTGCGCAGGACACGCAGGCCGAGCGGCAGCCACGTGTAGACACCCGGGCTCACGCGGCGGACGTAGCCGGCGCGGACGAGGAGGCGGTGGCTCGGGACCTCTGCGTCCGCCGGGTCCTCGCGAAGGGTTCGCAGGAACAGGGACGACATGTGCAGGACCACGGGTCTCCTCGTGCGGGCTCAGTACTTGGATGCGGAACCTTGGCAGGATATCGGCCGCTGGGGGTGAGCCGTCCGCGCCCGGCTTGTCCGCATCCTGTCCGGACCGGACAGGATGCGGTCACGCACTTGACCGACGAACCGGTCGGGGGTTCAGTGACCCTGCCGGACGCCACCCAGAGCGTGTCCGGAGATCGTGACGTCCTTGTGACCACACGCCGCGGTGTTCCGCCACGTGAGCACGAACCGTACGGAACAATCGGGACAGGCGCGTGCGCCTGACGAAAACCACAAAGGAGTGTTGACGACCAGATGAGCACCCCCTCCATCCCGGCTCCTGGATCATCGAGCGCCGACGCGACGGGCGCAGCGGCCGACCCCGCCGCCCCGCCCGGCAGCGTCATCCTCGAGATGCGCGACATCACCAAGGAGTTCCCGGGCGTCAAGGCGCTCTCGAACGTGTCGATGGCAGTGCGCCGCGGAGAGGTCCACGCCATCTGCGGGGAGAACGGCGCCGGCAAGTCCACCTTGATGAAGGTGCTCTCGGGCGTCCACCCGGCGGGCTCCTACGACGGTGAGATCCACTTCGAGGGCCGGCTCTGCGAGTTCAACAACATCCGCGACAGCGAGCACGCCGGCATCGTCATCATCCACCAGGAGCTCGCGCTCATCCCGGAGATGTCGATCGCCGAGAACATCTTCCTCGGCAACGAGGCGGCCAAGGGCGGCGTGATCGACTGGCTCGCCACTCGGGCCAAGGCGCGCGAGCTGCTCGCTCGCGTGGGCCTCGACGAGGGGCCCGACACGAAGATCCGCGACATCGGCGTCGGCAAGCAGCAGCTCGTCGAGATCGCCAAGGCGCTGTCCAAGGACGTCAAGCTGCTCATCCTCGACGAGCCGACCGCCGCCCTCAACGAGGGTGACTCCCAGCACCTGCTCGACCTCATCGCCGGTCTGCGCTCCAAGGGCGTGACCTGCATCATGATCAGCCACAAGCTCAACGAGATCGAGCAGATCGCCGACTCCATCACCATCATCCGCGACGGCAAGTCGATCGAGACGCTGCGCGTCAAGGAGGACGGCGTCGACGAGAACCGCATCATCCGCGGGATGGTCGGTCGGGACCTCGAGTCGCGCTTCCCCGACCACACCCCCGAGATCGGTGAGGTCTTCTTCGAGGTGAAGAACTGGACGGTGCGCCACCCGAGCGTCCCGGACCGCCTCGTGGCCAAGCACAGCGACTTCTTCGTCCGTCGTGGCGAGATCGTCGGCTTCGCCGGTCTCATGGGCGCCGGGCGCACCGAGCTGATGCGCAGCCTCTTTGGCCGCTCCTACGGCACGTACGTCGAGGGCACGATCGTCAAGGACGGCAAGCAGGTTCGGCTGCGGTCCGTCTCCGACGCCATCGACGCCGGCCTCGCCTACGTCACGGAGGACCGCAAGACCCTGGGTCTCAACCTCCTCGACGACATCAAGCGCACCACGGTCTCGGCCCGTCTCCAGCGCATCACGCGCGGCTTCGTCGTCGACGAGCGCGAGGAGTACAACTACGCCGAGGCCTACCGCAAGTCGCTGCGCACCAAGGCTCCCACCGTGGACGAAGGGGTCGCAAAGCTCTCCGGCGGCAACCAGCAGAAGGTCGTGCTCGCGAAGTGGCTCTTCACCGAGCCCGACCTGCTCATCCTCGACGAGCCGACGCGCGGCATCGACGTCGGCGCCAAGTTCGAGATCTACGGGATCATCCAGCGCATGGCCTCGGAGGGCAAGGGCGTCATCCTCGTCTCGTCCGAGCTCCCCGAGCTGATCGGCCTGTCCGACCGGATCTACACGATCGCCGAGGGCGCGGTCACGGGTGTGCTCTCCCGCGAGGAGGCGGACCAGGAGTCGCTGATGCGCCTCATGACCCGCCGCACCCATGGCGGCTCCCAGGAGACCACGCCCACGCGCGAGAGCGCGTGAGCGGCGCCCCGACACCTCCCCCATCCACCTTCGACACAGCCAGGACTGCACCCATGGACAAGGTCAAGAAGATCTTCGGTGGCGACACCCGTCAGCTCGGCATGATCTTCGCCCTCGTGGCGCTGATCATCTTCTTCCAGATCTGGACCGGCGGGCTGACGCTCACACCGGACAACGTCATCAACATCTTCCAGCAGAACTCCTACATCCTCGTGCTCGCCATCGGCATGGTGCTCGTCATCATCGCCGGTCACATCGACCTCTCCGTCGGCTCCGTCGCGGCGTTCGTCGGCATCTGCGTCGCCATCGCGATGCGTGACTGGGGACTCAGCTGGTGGATGGGCATCCTGTTCGGGCTGGCCCTCGGCGCGCTCGTCGGGGCGTGGCACGGGATGTGGACGGCCTACGTCGGCATCCCCGCCTTCATCGTCACGCTGTCGGGGATGCTCCTCTTCCGCGGCGCCAACCAGTACGTCGGCAAGTCCAACTCGGTGCCGGTCCCGGACGACTTCCAGGTCATGGGCGCCGGCTACCTCCCCGAGGTCGGACCCAACACCGGCTACAACAACCTGACCGTGCTCATCGGGGTGGTGCTCGCCGTGGGCATCGTCGTCGGTGCCGTGCGCAGCCGTCGCGCCCTCGTCAAGCTCGGCGCCGAGGTCGAGGACGCGTGGATCATGTGGGTGCGCCTCGGGCTCATCTGCGCCGCCATCATCGGTGCGACCCTGCTCTTCGGCTCGGGTCGTGCGGGCACGTCGTTCCCCATCTCCGGGATCATCCTCGCAGTGCTCGTGCTGCTCTACGGCTTCATCTCCAACCGCACCGTCATCGGCCGGCACATCTACGCCGTCGGCGGCAACCGCCACGCGGCCGAGCTCTCCGGCGTGAAGAGCAAGAAGGTCAGCTTCCTCGTCATGATGAACATGTCGATCCTGGCGGCCCTCGCCGGCATGATCTTCGTCGCACGCTCGACCGCCTCGGGCCCGTCTGACGGCGTCGGTTGGGAGCTCGACGCCATCGCGGCCGTCTTCATCGGTGGCGCCGCCGTCACCGGCGGTGTCGGCACCGTGGTCGGCTCGATCGTCGGAGGCCTCGTCATGGCCGTGCTCAACAACGGGTTGCAGCTCAAGGGCATCGGCGCCGACGCAACCCAGATGATCAAGGGCCTCGTGCTGCTCGTCGCCGTCGCCTTCGACGTCTACAACAAGTCGGCGGGCCGCGTGTCGATCCTCGGCTTGCTGACCACGAGCTTCCGACGGTCCGGCGGCGACGACGAAGACTCCTCGCCGCTGCCGCCACCCTCCGCGGCCACGGAGACCAGTCCGGTCTCCGAGACCATCCGCCAGTCCAGCTGAGCGGACGGCTCGGCCGCACCATCACCCCACGGACCACCCCACAAACCCGGTCAGGGCGCCGCCCGAGACCGAGCAGGATCCGCGCTCCGCTTGGACGCGATGAGAGGAAAGAGAGCACATGCGTACCTTCACCAAGGTGCTGGGCGTCACGGCTGTGGCCGCCCTTGTTCTGACCGGTTGCGGTCGGAACAGCGACACCGGCACGACGCCGGGCGCGTCCAACGGAGGATCCGCTGCCGCGGGCTTCCCCGCCAACGCGGTCATCGGCGTCGCGCTGCCGCAGAAGACGTCGGAGAACTGGGTGCTCGCCGAGCAGCTGTTCAAGGACGGCCTGTCCGCGGCCGGCTTCCAGGGCGACGTGCAGTTCGCCAACGGTGGCGTGTCGGAGCAGCAGAACCAGATCTCGGCGATGGTCACCAAGGGCGCCAAGGTCATCGTCGTCGGTGCCATCGACGGCTCGCAGCTGGGGTCCCAGCTCAAGGCCGCGAAGGACGCCGGCGCCACGGTCATCGCCTACGACCGCCTCGTGAAGAACACGCCCGCCGTCGACTACTACGTGGCCTACGACAACTTCAAGGTCGGCGAGCTGCAGGGCCAGGCCCTGCTCGACGGCATGGCCAAGAAGAAGCCCAACGGCCCGTACAACATCGAGCTCTTCGCCGGCTCGCCCGACGACGCGAACGCCCAGGTGTTCTTCGACGGCGCCATGAAGGTGCTCAAGCCGAAGATCGACGACGGCACCCTGAAGGTCGTCTCCGGCCAGAAGGACTTCAACCAGGTCGTCACGCAGGGCTGGAAGGCCGAGAACGCGCAGAAGCGCATGGACACGCTTCTCGCGGCGAGCTACACGAGCGCTCCCCTCGACGGCGTGCTGTCGCCCAACGACACGCTGGCCCGCGCGATCCTCACGTCGGTGAAGGCGGCCGGCAAGCCGACGCCGATCGTCACCGGTCAGGACTCCGAGGTCGAGTCGGTCAAGTCGATCATGGCGGGTGAGCAGTACTCCACGATCAACAAGGACACGCGCAACCTCGTCAAGGAGACCATCGCCATGGTCTCCGCCCTGCAGAAGGGGCAGAAGCCGACCGTCAACGACACCAAGTCCTACAACAACGGTGTCAAGGTCGTCCCGGCCAACCTCCTCCCGCCGGTCATCGTGACCAAGGAGAACGCGGCCGAGGCCTACGCGAACGACCCGACGCTGGCCCCACTCACCAAGTGAGCTGACACAGCACGGTCACCGCACCACGGTGAAGGCCCGCCCCGTCCGGGGCGGGCCTTCGTCGTCCCCACGTCCGTCCCCGCGTCGACCTCGCGTCGACCTCGCGGACCCGGACAGCCGCCCCCACCGAGTGCCGAGGGCGTAGCGTCGCGCCATGGCGGACGTCTACCTCCACGGGCACCACGCGAGCGTCCTCTCGGCGCACGGCGCGCGAACTGCGGCGGACTCGGCCGCCTACCTGCTCCCCCGGCTGCGAGACGGGATGCGCGTCCTCGACGTGGGCTGCGGGCCCGGCACCGTCACCCTCGACCTCGCAGAGGCGGTCGCGCCGACGGGCGCCGTCACGGGCATCGAGAACGTCGAGGGCCCGCTCGAGCACGCGCGCCGCAACGCGGCCGCACGCGGTGACGCGCGCACGCAGTTCGACCTGGCCGACGTCAGGGACCTTCCGTATGCCGACGCCTCCTTCGACGTCGTCCACGCCCACCAGGTGCTCCAGCACCTCACCGACCCCGTCGGCGCCCTTCGCGAGATGGCGCGCGTGGCACGTCCCGGTGGTCTGGTAGCCATGCGCGACGTCGACTACGCGTCGATGGTGTGGCACCCGGCGTCCGAGGGGATGACCCGGTGGCTCGGGGTCTACCGACGCCTCGCTCGCCTCAACCATGCCGAGCCCGATGCAGGGCGCCACCTCGTCGCCTGGTCACACTCCGCGGGGCTGACCCGACTCGAGCCGTCCGCCTCGCTGTGGACCTATGCGACGCCGGAGCAGTGCGCGTGGTGGGGTGGCACCTGGGCCCGCCGCGCGCTCGAGTCGACCTTCGCGACGCAGGCGCTCGAGCGCGGGCTCGTGACGCCCGACGACCTGGCGGCCATCAGCGCTGACTGGCAGGCGTGGTCGACGCACCCCGACGCGTGGTTCGCGATGACCCACGCCGAGGTGATCGCCCACGTCTGACTCCGCGGCCTCGGGCCGGGAAACGGTTCGCGAGGTGCGCTGCGGTTTTGCCAGAGTGGCCCCATGCCGCGAACCTCATGCACCTTCACCCTGGTCGCCGACCCCGCCGAGGCGCAGGCGCGCTTCGCGACCCTCGTGGAGCGTGAGCCGGAGGCGCTCAGCGTCATCGCGAGCGTGACGCAGGCCCTCGTCACCGATCCCAGCCGCTACGTCGAGCCGCGCTGGTGGACGGACGCGGACGCGTCGGGTGAGGTCGTCGCCGCCTTCATGCACACGCCGCCCCACCCGCTGCACATCGCGCTGGCCACCGCTGACCAGGCGCGTGACCTCGCCGCGCTGCTCGCCGATGCGGGCGGCAGCCTCCCCGGTGTGGGCGGGCAGCGAACAGCGGCCGAGGCCTTCGCGGACGAGTGGGCCGCACTCACGGGCGCGACGTCGACGGTCTCCATGGAGGTGGGGCGCTTCGACCTGCCGACGAGACCACGCCTGGCCTTCGAGGTCAGCGGCTCCTTCCGGGCCGCCACCGACGCGGACGCACCGCTCGTCCATCGCTGGCACCAGCAGTTCGTGGACGCCATCGAGGGCGGCGGGCGTGCCGCGTCACCCCTGACACAGCACCTCGCCGACGGTCGGGTCGGACTCTGGGAGGACGACGGCCGACCGGTGTCGATGGCGTACGCCTCCCCTGCGAACGGAGGTGTCACACGCATCTCCGGCGTGTGGACCCCACCGGACCTGCGCGGACACGGCTACGCGAGCGGGGTCGTCGCGGCGCTCAGCACCGCGCGCCTCGACGCGGGTGAGGCGTGCATGCTCTACACCGACCTGGCCAACCCGACGTCCAACGCCATCTACCAGGCGATGGGATACCGCCGCATCGGTGACAGCATCAGCATCAGGTTCGACGCCTGACGTCTCAGCGCAGGACGCCGCCGGCACGCAGCGCCGTGCGGATCATCGGCCACTGCAGCGGCAACCGCGCGACGGTCGCCGCGAGATAACCCTGCCTCTTCGGATCCTCCGGGTCGCGGTCGAACCGACGCTTCGCCTGGCCCGTCATCGTGACGTTCGCCGGGAAGACGGCGACGAGCAGGGCAGCCGAGGCCAGACCCGCCACACGCCGGGTGCGTGGAAGGAAGAGCCCCACGGCACAGGCGATCTCGAGTGCGCCCGACGCATATACCAGCGTCCTGCGCGACGGCAGCTGCTTCGGCACCATCGCCTCGAACGGCGCGGGCTTGACGAAGTGCATCGTCCCCGACGTGAGGAAGAGGCCGGCCAGGGCGATGGCGTCCCTGCCGAGCGGTGCGTTCGTCGCGGTCTTCATGACCTCACCCTAGGGGCGTCGGCGCTAGAGCAGGACCGTGGTGAAGGCCCCGACCTCGTGGAAGCCGCAGCGGGCGTAGGTGGCGCGCGCCGCGGCGTTGAAGTCGTTGACGTAGAGCGAGACCTCGTCGGCCATGCTCGACAGCACCTGCTCGACGACGCTCGCCATGGCCGGCACCGAGAGGCCCCGTCCCCGCAGGCGTGGGTGCAGCCACACCCCCTGCACCTGGGCGCAGCCGAGGGCGAGCGAGCCGACGTCGGCCTTGAAGACGACCTCGCCGTCCTCGACCCTGACGAACGTGTGGCCCGCCCGGATGAGCGCGGCGATGCTCGCCCGATAGCTGCGGTCGGAGCCGAAGTACGGCGGGTAGCCGATCTCCTCGGTGAACATGCTGGCGGCGGCGGGCAGCACGAGGTCGACCTCGTCGAGGCGCGCGGGGCGCACGTCGGGATCGAGCGGGAGGCCGAGGCTCGACGGCATGTCGCGGGTGGTCAACAGCGGCTGGTGCGCGCGGATGGCACGGACAGGACCCCACGTGGGGCCGAGGCGGTCCCACAGGCCGATGACCTGCCCGCTCGGGCCGAAGATCGAGGCGCACTGGCGGCGCATCCGGATGATCCGCGCCGCCACAGCCGCCACGCCGTCCTGGTCGAGCTCGACCGGCACGACGTTGGCGCTGACCCACACGAGACCACGCAGCTCACCGTCGCTCCAATGGCCCAGGAGTGACCCGGGAGAGCTGCGGAGCGAGCCCTCGACGATGCGCGCCGCCACGAAGGCATTGGCCACGCGGTCACGCGCGCACACCTCGAGGGCAGCGTCGTGGTCGGCCCCGGACAGGGGCCGCACGGGAAGGCGTTGGCGGAGCACCTCCCCAGACTGCCTGCCCACGGCCCGGGTGTCACCCCGGCGCGCCCCACGAACGCGTCACAGCCCGCCCGGGGACCGCCCCTCGCCCGATCGAGCCAGCGGCTCGCGTTGGATGAACTGCTCTGTCGATCGAGTCAGCTGGTGGGGTGCAGGACCGGCCGGTCGAGGTCGGTGTTGTCGAGGACCCAAGTGGCTCGGGCTCGCGGGTCGGCAGCGGCGAGGTAGAGCCGCTGGCCGTCGACGTAGCGGCGGTTCGCCTCCGCCTCGGGATGCGGGTCGTGGTCGCCGGGGAAGCGCTCGTTGCCTCGGGGCACCGACACCTCGAAGGGCACGTCGAGCCACACCGTCGCGTCCCACACGTCGGCGAGCTCGGGTCGCTGCAGGAAGATCCCGTCCACGAGCAGCACCGTGTCCGCCGCGACGGCGACCGGGGCCGGGTGCACCGGCAGATCGGCATCCACGTCGTTGACGGCAGGCGTCACGGGCTCGCCTCGTCGGAACGGGTCGACGACCGCCCGGCGGAACGCGGCGTAGTCGTAGGAGTCCTCGTAGAAGGTCTCGGGTCCACGGCCGCGGGCGATGCGCTCGGCCTTCGGCCGGTGGAACCCGTCGATCGAGACGCGCACGACGTCGCGCGAGCCGGCCACGGCGCCGATCACCTCGGCGAGCTGGTCGGCCAGCACGGTCTTGCCGGCGCCGTCGAAGCCGTCGACGGCCACGGCGACGCGCTCACCCGGCCGGAGCGCGAGGACGCGGTCCGCGAGGCACCGCAGGACGGCATACCTCACCGTCGCGGGGACGGGGGTCCGCACGTCAGCTGACGCTGACGCTGGGGGCCCCGGCCGACTCGTCGTCGACCGGCTCGCCCATCTCCTCGGCGAGGCGCATGGCCTCCTCGATGAGGGTCTCGACGATCTGCGCCTCGGGCACGGTCTTGATGACCTCGCCCTTGACGAAGATCTGGCCCTTGCCGTTGCCCGAGGCGACGCCGAGGTCGGCCTCGCGGGCCTCGCCGGGACCGTTGACGACGCAGCCCATGACGGCGACTCGCAGCGGCACGGTCATGCCCTCGAGTCCGGCGGTGACCTGGTCGGCGAGCGTGTAGACGTCGACCTGGGCGCGGCCGCACGACGGGCACGAGACGATCTCGAGCTTGCGCGGGCGCAGGTTGAGGCTCTGCAGGATCTGGATGCCGACCTTGACCTCCTCGACCGGCGGGGCCGAGAGGGAGACGCGGATCGTGTCGCCGATGCCGCGCGAGAGCAGCGCGCCGAAGGCCGTCGCCGACTTGATGGTGCCCTGGAAGGCGGGGCCGGCCTCGGTCACACCGAGGTGCAGGGGCCAGTCGCCGCGCTCGGCGAGCAGCTCGTAGGCGCGCACCATGACGACGGGGTCGTTGTGCTTGACCGAGATCTTGAAGTCGTGGAAGTCGTGCTCCTCGAAGAGGCTCGCCTCCCAGACGGCCGACTCGACGAGCGCCTCGGGGGTCGCCTTGCCGTACTTCTCCATGATCCGCTTGTCGAGGCTGCCGGCGTTGACGCCGATGCGGATGGAGACGCCGGCGTCCTTGGCCTCGCGCGCGATCTGCTTGACCTGGTCGTCGAACTGGCGGATGTTGCCGGGGTTGACGCGCACCGCTGCGCAGCCGGCCTCGATGGCGGCGTAGACGTACTTCGGCTGGAAGTGGATGTCGGCGATGACCGGGATCTGGCTCTTCCGCGCGATCGCGGGCAGCGCGTCGGCGTCGTCCTGGCTCGGGCAGGCGACGCGCACGATGTCGCAGCCGCTGGCCGTGAGCTCGGCGATCTGCTGGAGGGTCGCGTTGATGTCGGTCGTCGGGGTCGTCGTCATCGACTGGACCGAGACCGGGAAGTCGCTGCCAACGCCGACCTTGCCCACGTGGATCTGACGGGTCTGGCGACGGGGCGCGAGGACCGGCGGGGGCAGGGGCGGCATACCGAGGGAGACGCTCATCCCGCCATTATGACCGCCCTCGGGGGCTCCGCCCCCGAGCACCCCCGGGAAGCTTCCGCGTCAGCCGAAGAGCCTGATCGGCTTGACGATGTCGGCGTAGATGAGCAGCACCGACATGGTGATGAGCACGAGGCTCATGCCGTAGGCGATCGGCAGGCCCTTGGCGACGTCGACGAAGCCGGGGTCGGGGCGGTGGCGCAGGCGTGCCCAGCCCTTCTTGATCGACTCCCAGATCGCCCCCGCCACGTGCCCGCCGTCGAGCGGGAGCAGCGGCACGAGGTTGAAGACGAAGAGGGCGAGGTTGAGCGAGGCGATGAGCAGGATCAGCTGCGCGAGCTTCACCCAGTTGCCACCCTCGTCGGCCGGGATGTCGAGCGCGGCGACCTCACCGCCGATGCGGCCGACGCCGACGACGGAGATGGGGCCGTTGGGGTCGCGCGCCTCGGACCCGAAGGCGGCCTGCACGACGCCGGCCATCTTCTGCGGGATCTTGACGATGATCGATGCCGTGTCGACGAGGCGGTCCCAGACGAACTTGGGCGCCTGGATGATCGGGGTCCGGACGAGCTCCTGGCCGGGCGTGAGGCCGGCGAAACCCATCGACGCCAGGACGAGCTTGCCGTCCTTGGCGATCGGGTTGCCCTGGTCGTCGTAGGTGGCGCGTTCGATGACGGCCGGCGTGATCGAGATCCGCACCTGCTGGTCACCACGCTGGACGACCCACGCCATCGTCTTGCCCTTGCTGTCGCGGATCGCGGCGGTGACCTGGTCCCACGAGGTCACGGGGCGGCCGTCGACGGAGACGATGCGGTCGCGTTCCTGCAGTCCCGCCGCCTTGGCCGGTGCGACGGGGTCCCTGGGCTTGCACTGCGGCTGCGGCACCTGGAGGGTGGGCGCTGCCGTCGGCACGCAGGACGACAGGAGCCCGACCTTGGGGGCGACCTGCGGCAGACCGTAGATGGTGATGACGCCGGTCAGGAGCACCGCTGCGATGACGAGGTTCATGACCGGGCCGCCGAGCATGATGACGACCTTCTTCGCAGGATGCAGCTTGTAGAAGACGCGGTCCTCGTCGCCGGGCTGGACCTCCTCCATGGAGTCGGCGCGGGCCTGGTCGACCATCTGGCTGAACCGGCCGGTCGAGAGGGTGCGCAGCTCGCCGGGCTTGTCACCGGGGCGCGGCGGGAGCATCCCGATCATGCGGACGTAGCCCCCGAGCGGGATCGCCTTGATGCCGTACTCGGTCTCACCGCGCCGGCGTGACCAGACCGTGGGCCCGAAGCCGACCATGTACTGGGTCACCTTGACCCCGAACTTCTTGGCCGGCACGAGGTGGCCGATCTCGTGGAGGGCGATGCTGAGCGCCACGCCGGCGACGACGACCAGGACCCCTAGGAAGAACAGCACCCGTTCATTGTCACACCCCGTCCCTGTGAAGCCGATTCGATGTATCTATGCGGCCCCTGTGCCGCGCAGATACATCGAACGGGGTGGATCCACAGCCCTTGGCCACAGGCCTCGGTTGTCCACCGCCGGGCACGACCCCGCCACTCGCCGCAGTGACCACCCGCATGGTGGGCTGGTGGAGAGAATCGCACGTCGCCGCCTGGCCCTCGAGCTCGCCGAGCCCGCGGACGGAGTCGTCTCGAGGGCAATGCTCGCGGCGGCCGGGGTCACTCGACACGACGTCCGCTGCGAGGTCGAAGGCGGACGGTGGCGTCTGCACGGGCGCCAGACGGTGGCCGTGCACAACGGCCCGCTCGGCGTCGTGGCTCGGCGATGGACCGCCGTCTTCGAGACGGGCACCACCATCGCCGCGGTCGACGGCGTGACGGCGCTGCAGCACGCCGGACTCGCCGGCTTCGAGGACGACGACATCCACGTGTCGGCCGTCCACAACCACAACGCCGATCGGCTCCCAGGGGTCACGGTGCACAAGGTCATCCGCCGGGTGTCCGGCGAGCTCACCCCTGGCGGCCTGCATCGGACCTCCTCCGAGGTGGCGGCGGTCCGGGCCGCTCACTGGGCGAGGTCGGACCGACAGGCTGCCCTGGTTCTCCTCATGACCGTGCAGCAGAGGCTGACGACTCCTGCTCGGCTCGCCGCCGCGCAACGCGTCGTCCGCGGCCGCACCCGCCGCGCCTTCGTCAGGGCGGTCGTGCGTGACATCGCCTTCGGTGTGCAAAGCCTCGGAGAGCTCGACTTCGCCCGGCTATGTCGATCTCGCGGCCTCCCGGAGCCGTCGCGCCAGGTCGTGCGCCAGACGCCGGGGGGCCGCATCTACCTCGATGTCGCCTGGGACGGCTACGACCTCGTGGTCGAGATCGACGGGGCCCAGCACCGCTGGGGCATCGCCGTGACCTTCGACAACCTGAGGCAGAACGACGTCACTCTCTCGGGCGACCGTGTGCTGCGGATCGACATCATCGGCCTCCGCCTCGAGACCGACCGCTTCCTCGACCAGGTCGAGCGCGGTCTCGTCCACCGTCGCGCCGCGTGAGCGGCTCTCCGGACCGCCGGTTCGATGTATTTCCGAGGCCCCTGGGCCTCGGAAATACATCGAACCGTCAGGAGGTGCGCGCGGCGGCAGCCCGCCGAGCCCAGGTGTCGGCCGCGAGGACGTCGTCGAGCGTGAGGTCGGTGACGTGCGAGGCCGGCTCGGCGGCATACGCCTTCACGACCTCGGCGACGGTGTCGACGATGTCGACGAAGCCGATGCGGCCGTCGTGGAACGCATCGACCGCAACCTCGTTGGCGGCGTTGTAGACGGCCGGCCACGTGCCACCCGCCTCGCCCACCCGGCGGGCCAGTGCGACCGCCGGGAAGGCCTCGTCGTCGAGCGGCTCGAAGTCCCACGACTGCGCCCGGGTCCAGTCGACCGGCACGTCCGCGTCGGCGAGCCGCTCGGGCCAGCTCATCCCCAGCGCGATCGGCACGAGCATCCGCGGCGGACCGGCCTGGGCGATGGTCGAGCCGTCGACGAACTCGACCATCGAGTGGATCATCTGCTGCGGGTGCACGACGACGTCGATGCGCTCGAAGGGGATGTCGAAGAGCAGGTGCGCCTCGATGACCTCGAGCCCCTTGTTGACGAGGGTGGCCGAGTTCGTCGTGATGACGCGGCCCATCGCGAAGTTCGGGTGCGCGAGGGCCTGCTCGGGCGTCACGTCGGCCAGCTCGGCGCGTGAGCGTCCCCGGAACGGACCACCGCTCGCGGTGACGACCAGGCGGCGCACCTCCGCCGCGCGACCGCCGCGCAGGCACTGGGCGATCGCCGAGTGCTCGCTGTCGACGGGCACGATCTGGCCGGGCGCCGCGATCGCCTTGACGAGCGGGCCGCCGATGATGAGCGACTCCTTGTTGGCGAGCGCCAGCGCGGTGCCGGCGCGCAGCGCGGCGAGCGTCGGCTCGAGGCCGATGGCGCCGGTGATGCCGTTGACGACGACGTCCGACTCGCGCGCTGCGAGGGTCGTGCTCGCGCCGGGGCCGACGAGCAGCTCGGGGTCGTATGCCGTCACGCCCGCCGCGTCTGCCGCGGCCGCGACCGCTCGCGCCAGGTCCTCCTGCGTCCCGCTCGCCACCGCGACGACGGGCACCCGCAGCGCCACGGCCTGCTCGGCGACGAGCTGGACGTTGGCGCCGGCCGACAGACCGACGACCTCGAAGCGGTCACGGTTGCGGTGGACGAGGTCGAGGGCCTGCGTCCCGATCGAGCCGGTCGAGCCGAGCAGGACGATACGGCGAAGGCGCGTCGGGGTGTCAGTCACCCCGGCATTCTCGCGCAGCCTCCGGTGTGGCGGTCAGGTGGTCACTCCTCTCGCCCGGAGGAGCTCCTCGCGCTTGAAGGCGTAGGCGACGGCCCACGTCATGCGGAGGCGGTACATGCGGATGTCGTCGCCCCACGAGTACGGGCTGCTGCCGTAGTGGGCGGTCCAGTGGGCATCCACCTCGTCGCGCTCGGGTCCCGGCGCGATGAGCTCGGCGTGGCCGTGGCTGAAGAGCGCGAGGTCCTCGCCGTCGATGTGGGCGACGCTGACCGCGGGCCGCGCGGCGAGGTGTCGCGCCTTGGCGGAGTCGCCCGACGTGCCGAACGTCCACGTTCCGTGGAGGAAGTGTCCGTCGAGGGCGCTGATGCGCGGCTCCCCCGCCGCCGTGACCGTGGCGACCGCGAGCACCTTCATGCCGGTCAGCAGAGCGACGAGCTGCTCGGCGGTGAGGGTGCGGTCGTCGCCGATGATGCTGCGCAGGTGCCCCGTCGACCTCGCGTGCGAGGCATCGAGCAGGGCCTGCAGGACAGCTGTCTCCTCCGGTGTCTCCAGCATCCTCCGACGCTAGCGCCGGCTGCCGACGTTCGACCCGGGTCCGCCCAGTGCAGTGGAGCAGTCAGGGGACTCGCGCCGTCACCCCTTCGGGCATGATGGCGAGGTGAAGTCGCTCGGCTCGCGTCAGGTCCTGCTCGGTGTGCTCGCCGTGGCCGTCGTCGTGCTCGCCTGGGTCGTCGTCCGCGCCACGCAGGCCCCGTCCACGTCTGCGGGACAAAGAGCGGTGGCCAGCGCCACCTACACGCTCGGCCCTCTGGGCACCGACCCGGACTCGAGGCGTGCGTGGGTCGCCGAGTCGGCACTCCCCCCGCAGGCCCTCGACACGTTGGCACTGATCCGCGCCGGCGGGCCTTTTCCCTACCCGCGCAGCGACAACCAGGTCTTCGACAACCGGGAACGCCTGCTACCGCTGCACGCCCGCGGCTACTACCGCGAGTTCACCGTCGTGACACCGGGATCGGACGACCGCGGTGCCCGCCGCATCATCACGGGCAGCAGCGGCGAGAAGTACTGGACCGACGACCACTACGCATCGTTCAGCCGGATCAGGGAGGGCACGTGACGACGTTCCTCGGCACGCACAGCGAGCCCGACGACCACATCGCACAGCTGCGGTGGCTGGGTCACGACGTGCGCATCGTCTCGGGCGGCGACGACAAGGCGGGTGTGCTCGACGCCTTCGCGACGGACCTCGAGCTGCCCGACTGGTTCGGGCGCAACTGGGATGCCCTCGTGGACGCCCTGCGCGACCTCGACGCCCCACGGGGGGTGCCGATCGAGCTCGTCTGGGACCACGCGGCCGCCCTGCGCGAGCGCGACCGCGACGCCTTCGACACGGTCGTCGAGATCCTCGAGCAGGTCGCCGACGAGCGCGACGACCTGCTCATCACCGTGGTGACCCGGTGACCCCGGCACCCACGGAGCCGCCGGGCTAGCCCTTTTGCCGGAGGCGCGAGCGACAGCGCTGTGCAAGCGTGGCTCTCCTACCCGAATCGGCAACGAGGGAGAGCGCAATGCCCCGTTACATGTACATCGCCCGCTACGACAGCGCCGGGGTCCAGGGTGTCCTGGCCAAGGGCGGCTCTGCCCGGGCGGCAGTGATCGAGAAGGCAGCCGCCGATGCGGGTGGCCGCATGGTGACGTTCGACTTCGCCTTCGGCGAGGACGACGTCTACACCCTCTGCGAGCTGCCCGACAACAAGGCCGCTGCCGCGGTGGCTCTGGCCGTCAACTCCACTGGTCTGGCGCATGTCCGGACCGTCGTCCTGATCAGCCCCGAGGACGTCGACGCCGCCTCGAAGCAGCAGGTCAGCTACACCGCCCCTGGCAGGTGACGTCCGCCCGCGAGACCGCGGGCACGCCCTCTCGGCGGGACGGCATACGCCGTCGGGAGTGGGCCTCAAGAGACGAAGACGCGGTCGTCGATGAGCCGCTCGGCGATCTCCTGTCCCGCCGTGTGGAAGCGGCCGTGCTCGAAGTCCTTGGCGAACTCGAGCTCGACGTGAGCCTTGCCGTGGCGGTTCTTCTCGACGCTGACCACTGACCAGCCGCGGAAGCGCTGGATGTTGCCGAGGTCGTAGACGAGGTGCTCCCGCGAGACGACGTCGACCTTGTCGTTGACGATGAGGACGACGTCGGCCTCGTAGGCCAGCGCCGACGACCCGCGCAGGTCGTGGGTGCGCATCCGATGCCCGGCGGCGTGGGCCGCCTTGTCGGCGGCCGAGATCGCCAGGACGGGCACGCGGGCCGAGAGCGCGAGGTCCTTGAGGCCCTCGGCAGCCGCAGTGATCCGGTCGCTCTCCTCGGCGCGGTCGACGGGCAGCTTCTGGATGTAGTCGAGCAGCACGAAGGGCGCCTGTCCCGTCGCCTTCGTGACGCGGTCGACGGTGGCCCAGACCTGCTCGAGCGTCGTCGTCGCCCCGGACGACTCGTGGATCTGGAGCCGGTCGCCGTATCCGACGAGCGCGGCTTGGGCTCGCGCGCCGCCGCTCAGGCTGCCGAGGACCCCGTCGAGCGATCCGGCGTCCACGGCGTTCTCCAGCGCGAGACGCACGTCGATGACTCCGGCCACCTCGCCCGGGTCGCCCTCGGCGGCCTCCATCGAGATGAGCCGCTCCAGCAGGGTGTGGCTGTCGTGCTCATAGGAGAAGACAAGGGCGCTCCCACCGGCGGCGACGACGTTACGCGCCATCTGCACACCGAGCGTCGTCTTGCCGTGCCCGGCCGGACCGCCGAGCAGGACGAGCTCACCGGAACGGAAGCCGCCCGTCAGGAGGGTGTCGAGAGCCGGGAAGCCGGTCGACCACACGCGCGCCCCGGCAGGGAGGCCGCGGCGCAGGACGTCGTCCGTCTCGTTGAGCAGGGCGTCGAGCGGACGCAGGGTTCCCGCGTCACGAGGACCGGTTGGAGTGACCATGCGCAGATTGCACCACAACGCACCCCCGCGCCGGGTCGGATCAGCGAATGTCCAGCGTCAGAGGGCGATTCCGACGTACTTCGTCTCGAGGTACTCGTCGATGCCCTCGAAGCCGCCCTCGCGCCCGACACCGGACGCCTTGACCCCGCCGAAGGGCGCCGCCGGGTTGGAGACGATGCCCTGGTTGACACCGACCATGCCGTACTCGAGGGCCTCGCTCATCGTGATGGCACGCGAGAGGTCCTTGGTGAAGAGGTACGCGACGAGGCCGTACTCGGTGTCGTTGGCGAGGCGGATTGCCTCGGCGTCGGTGCGGAACGTCGTGACCGGTGCGACCGGGCCGAAGATCTCCTCGCGGGCCATGTCGGCGTCGTTGGGCACGTCCGCGAGCACGGTCGGCTCGTAGAACCAGCCGGCGCCGTCGGGCGCCTTGCCGCCCACGAGGACCTTCGCGCCCTTGGAGACCGCGTCGTCGACGAGCGCCGAGACCTTGTCGCGGGCCTTCTCGTCGACGAGGGGGCCGACGTCGACGCCGTCCTTGGTGCCCTTGCCGAGGGTGAGCGCGCCCATCCGGCGGGCCAGCTCGGCGCTGAACTCGTCGGCGAGCGACTCGTGGACGTAGAAGCGGTTGGCGGCGGTGCACGCCTCGCCCATGTTGCGCATCTTGGCGAGCATCGCGCCCTCGACGGCCTGGTCGACGTCGGCGTCCTCGAAGACGAGGAACGGCGCGTTGCCGCCGAGCTCCATCGACACGCGCAGGATCCCCTGCGAGGCCTGCTCCATGAGCGATCGCCCGACCGGGGTCGAGCCGGTGAAGGTCAGCTTGCGCAGGCGCGGGTCGCGGATGAGCGGCTCCATGACGTCTCCGGTCGTGCCGTGCGTCGTCATGACGACGTTGAGGACGCCGTCGGGCAGCCCGCATTCGCGGAGCAGCTCAGCGAGGGCGAGCATCGTCAGCGGCGTCTGGCTGGCCGGCTTGACGACCATGGTGCAGCCAGCGGCGATGGCAGGGCCGATCTTGCGCGTGCCCATCGCGAGCGGGAAGTTCCAGGGGGTGATCATCAGCGTCGGGCCGACGGGCTGCTTCATCGTCATGAGTCGGGTCGCGCCGTTGGGGGCGGTCGACCAGCGGCCCGAGATGCGCACGGCCTCCTCGGAGAACCACCGGAAGAACTCGGCGCCGTAGGCGACCTCGCCGCGGCTCTCGGCGAGCGTCTTGCCCATCTCGAGGGTCATGAGCATCGCGAACTCGTCGGCACGCTCGGTGATCTTCTCGTATGCCGTCCGCAGCAGCTCGCCGCGCTCGCGCGGCGCCGTCCGGGCCCAGTCGCTCTGTGCCGCCACGGCGGCGTCGAGCGCGGCGCGACCGTCGGCGACGGACGCCGCGGCGACATGGGTGAGGACCTTCCCGGTCGACGGGTCGTCGACGGCGATCGTCTCGCCGTCGCTGCCGTCGCGCCACTGCCCTCCGATGAGCAGGCCCTTCGGGACCGCGTCGATCACTGACTTCTGCGTCACCGCTGCCATGCCTGAACCCTATTCCTCTCCTGGTGGTCGTCGTCGGCGGCCCGTGGCGGGCGCCCCGTCAACGCTCGTCGATGCCCCACGGGGAGCCGTAGCCCGCGGGCTTGTCGGCGGCCAGCAGGTCGAGGAACGGGACGGCGTCGAAGGCCTCGGGGCCGAGCACACCCGCGCCACTCCACGTGCCCCGGGCGAGCAGCTCGAGCGCGACCACGGGGTTGACCGCCGTCTGCCACACCACGCACTGCGCGCCATACGCCGCCATCGTCTCGGCGTTGTCGACGACGTGGTAGAGGTACGTGCGACGCGGCCGGCCGTCCTTGCCCGTGCCGGTGACGAAGAGGCCGGCGCACGTCTTGCCGGTCATCCGGGGCCCGATGGTCGCCGGGTCCGGTAGCGCAGCGGCCACGAAGTCACGTGGCGAGACCTGCACACCCTTGACGGTGATCGGCGAGGTCTGGTCGAGACCGAGGGTGTTCAGCACCTTGAGGATGGTGATGAACTCGTCCCCGAGGCCGTACTTGAAGGTGACCCGCTTGGCGTCGACCCAGCGCGGCATGAGGAGCACCTCCTCGTGCTCGACGTTGACGCACTCGACCGGCCCGATGCCCTCCGGGAAGTCGAAGACCTCCGGCTCGCTGAAGGGCGCGGTCGTGAACCAGCCACGGTCCTTCTCCCAGACGACGGGAGGGTTGAGGCACTCCTCGATCGTCGTCCACATCGAGAAGCTCGGCGCGAAGACCTCGTTGCCCTCGTCGTCGTGCACCGCGAGGTTCGCGCCGTCCCGCGTGCCCAGCTCGTCGATCTCGTCGAAGAGGTGGTCGGAGGCATACCGGGCGAACACGTCGGAGAGCCCTGGCTCGACGCCGATGCCGACGAGCGCCAGGCGGCCGTCGGCCTCCCACTCCCCTGCCACCGCGAACTGCTCGTCCCCGAGCATGACGCCGACCTGCTCGAAGGGTCGCTCGGGGTGGCGCTGGGACAGGCTCATCGCCATGTCGAGATAGTCGGCCCCGGCAGCCTTGGCGCCATTGAAGATCGGCATGTTGAACTTCGGGTCGACGGCGTTGAAGACGTGGGTGGCGGCATGCTCCCGGGCCAGTCTCGTCACGGCCTCGGCCGATGAGCCATCGACCTGGGCCGCCACGAACCGGGTGTCTGCCGGATGTCGCACGGCCACGGCAGCGACGGTGCGCTCGGCCCGCGCCACGTCGTAGTCGGCGACGACCCAGGTGTCGAAGAAGGCACGCTCGGCCGCGATGCGCGCGGCGGCGTCACCGACTCCACCGGAGCCGATCATGAGGACGCGCAAGGCAGCTCACTCCAGGGGGTCAGGCCGACGCCCCGCGACGTCGACTGCCGATGACTTGGGCAGCGATGACGCAGAGGACGGCGATGAGGAACATCGAGAACCCGATGACGTTGGCCTGGGCCGGGATGCCGCGGGTGTAGGAGACGTAGACGAACTTCGGGAACGTCGTCTCGTTGCCGGAGACGAAGTTGGTGATGATGAAGTCGTCGAAGGAGAGCGAGAACGACAGCAGGGCCGCCGCGACGATGCCCGGGAGCGCCAGCGGGAAGGTGATCCGCAGGAACGTCGTCCGCGGGTTGGCATAGAGGTCCGAGGCAGCCTCTTCCAGGCGTGGGTCGAGGCTCTGCAGCCGCGCCTTGACGGTGACCACGACGAAGCTGATGCAGAACATGATGTGCGCGATGACGACCGTCCAGAAGCCGAGGTCCATGCGGAATCCCTGGATGAAGATCGTCAGCAGGCTCGCGCCCAGCACCACCTCTGGGGTGGCCATCGGGAGGAACACGAGGATGTTCGTCGAGCCGCGGCCACGGAAGGAGTAGCGGACCAGCGCGAACGCGATGAGCGTGCCGAGGATCGTGGCCACGAGGGTGGCGATCGTCCCGATCTTGATGCTCTCGACGAGCGCCGGGCAGACTCCGGGCGCACCACACGGGTTGGCCCAGTGCTTGAGCGTCGGGCTGCCTTCCGGGTTCCACGTGATGTTGGATCGGCGGTAGTTGTTGAAGGAGAAG
Source organism: Terrabacter sp. 2YAF2 (assembly GCF_052114705.1). Taxonomy (NCBI): domain Bacteria; kingdom Bacillati; phylum Actinomycetota; class Actinomycetes; order Micrococcales; family Intrasporangiaceae; genus Terrabacter; species Terrabacter sp. 2YAF2. The sequence continues at coordinate 151,567 of NZ_JBFRFG010000006.1, read as the reverse complement.
ACGAACGTGTAGAAGACGGGCAGGAACAGGTAGACGAGCACACAGACGGCGATGATCATCGCGATGTTCTCGCTGACCCAGGCACGGGCGCGGCTCACAGGACCTCCTCCGTCCCGAAGCGGCGGACGTACCCGAGGACGAGCACGAGGATGAGGATCATCAGGCTGATCGAGAGCGCCGCTGCGGTCGGATAGCCTCCCAGCACCGTGAAGAACTGGCTGTTGATGACGTTGCCGACCATCTTGGTGCTCGTGTCCGAACCGAGCAGCTCGGCGTTGACGTAGTCGCCCGCGGCGGGGATGAAGGTCAGCAGGGTGCCGGCCAGGATGCCCGGGGCCGCGAGCGGGATCGTCACGGTGCGCAGCGTCGTGAACCGGTCCGCATAGAGGTCACGACCGGCTTCTAGCAGGCGCGGGTCGGCGCGCTCGAGGCTGGTGTAGATCGGTAGCACCATGAAGGGCAGGAAGTTGTAGGTCAGCCCGGCGACGACCGCGACCCAGGTCTCGGTGATGTGTCCGCCGGGGAGCAGGTGCAGGGCGTTGAGGGTGCGCGCGAGCGGGCCCTCGTCGGCGAGGATCTGGCGCCAGGCAATGGTGCGCAGGATGAACGAGGTGAAGAACGGCGCGACGACGAGGATGAGCATGACGTTGCGCCAGCGGCCGGCCTTGAACGCCATCGCGTAGGCGAGCGGGAACGCGATGACGAAGCAGAGCACCGTGGCCGTGCCCGCGTAGAGCAGCGAGCGGAGGAAGTGCACGCCGTACGTCCTGAGGGCCTCGACGTAGTTGCCCACGTTGACGTCGCGGTAGTAGTAGCCCGGAGCGCCGGGCCACTGGGACTGCAGGCTCGCCGAGCCGAGCTGGACGAGCGGGACGATGAAGAAGAGCGTCAGCCAGAGCAGCCCGGGCACCAGAAGGAGGTAGGGCGTCCACCTGCGGCGCTTCCCGCCGCGGCGGGGCGGCGTCAGCTGCGGGTCGCCCGCCTCGCGTGCGCTCGCGGCGATGGCGGTCGTCATGCCCCGGCCTCCGCGAGTGCGGCCTTGCGGCCGTCCTCGTCGACGGGGACGCCGAAGGCATGCGTCGGGTCCCACGACAGCCACACGTCGTCACCCGGGCGCAGGCTGATCGGGTCGACGTCGAGGTTCTGTTCGTAGACGGTCCAGTTGGCGCCGCTCGGGACGGTGACGAGGTACTGCGTGGCGACACCGCTGAAGGACACGTCGGTGACCTTGGCCCGCACGTCGTTGCCGGTGCCGTCGGGCTGGGACTCGTGGATCCGGACCTTCTCCGGACGCACGCCGAACATCACCTCGCCGTCATGGATCTGCGTGCGCTGCTTGGGGATCCGAACCTTCGTGTCGCTGACCTCGGCCATGATGAAGTCACCGTCGGTGCCGAGGATCCGTCCGACTCCGAGGTTGGACTGGCCGACGAAGTTGGCCACGAAGACGGTCCGGGGCAGGTCGTAGAGCCGCTCGGGCGGCCCCATCTGCTCGATCCGGCCACGGTTCATGACGGCGACGGTGTCGGCCATGGTCATGGCCTCCTCCTGGTCGTGCGTCACGTGGATGAAGGTCAATCCGACCTCGCTCTGGATCCGCTTGAGCTCCACCTGCATCTGGCGGCGCAGCTTGAGGTCGAGGGCACCGAGGGGCTCGTCGAGCAGGAGCACCTCCGGCTGGTTGACGACGGCGCGAGCAAGTGCCACACGCTGTTGCTGGCCTCCGGAGAGCTGCATCGGTTTGCGGCCGGCGAGGTGCGAGAGCTGGACGAGCTCGAGCGCGTCGTCGGCCAGGCGCATCGCGTCGGGGGCCTTGCGGCGCTTGGGCCCGAAGGCGACGTTCTCCCGGACGGTCAGGTGGGGGAAGAGCGCGTAGCTCTGGAAGACCGTGTTGACGGGACGCTCGTGCGGGCGCGTGCCGGTGAGGTCGGTCTCTCCGATGAGCACCCTTCCGGCCGTGGGCTGCTCGAGTCCGGCGACCATGCGCAGCGTCGTCGTCTTGCCGCAGCCGGACGGCCCCAGCAAGGCGAAGAACGAGCCGCGCGGCACGACGAGCGACAGGTCGTCGACCGCCGTGAAGTCGGAGAACTCCTTGGTGACGTTCTCGAGGACGAGGTCGCCGTGCGCCTCGCGCGTGTTCGTGGCCATCAGTTGCCCACCGCCGTGCTCCAGATCTGGGAGAACTTCTGGTCCTCCGCCGGTGACAGGGCCCGGAAGCTGCGGGTCTCGGCCCTGAGGTACTCCTCGGTCGGGAAGATCATCGGGTCGTCGACAAGGGTCGGGTCGACCTTCTTCATCTGCTCCTGGGCACCCTGGACCGGGCAGATGTACGCGACGTACGCGGCGACCTTCGCGGCCACGAGCGGGTCGTAGTAGTAGTCCATGAGCCGCTGGGCGTTGCGACGGTGGCGCGAGGTGATGGGGACCATCATGTTGTCGCTCCAGAGCGTGCCCTTGGACTCGGGCAGCACGAACGTCCAGTTGTCGTCCTTGGTGTTCGTCTGGAGCTGGGCGATGTCACCGCTCCAGACGATGCCCGCGATCGCGTTGCCGCTCGTGAGGTCCTGCAGGTACGAGTTGCCCTTGATCCGGCGGATCTGTCCGTTGGCCAGCTGCTTCGAGACCTCGTCGACACCCTTCTGGAACTGCGCCTCGGTGAAGTTCTGCGCGATGTCGACGCCCTGCCAGAGCATGATGAGCCCGACGGTGTCGCGGAACTCCGACAGGGCCGTGATCTTGCCCTTGAGGTCGGGGGCCCAGAGGTCGTCGAGCGTCTTGAGCTCCCGTCCGACCTTGCCCTTGTGGTAGCCGATGCCGGCGAACCCGCTCTGCCACGTCAGCGAGTGGTTGCGGCCCGGGTCGAAGGAGACCTCCTGCAGGATGGGCCGGAGGTTGGGGGCGTTGTGCATGCGGATCAGCTCGAGGGGCTGGACGAAGCCCTGCTGGATCATCCGGTTGGCCATCCAGTCCGTGAAGACGAAGATGTCGCGGTTGATGTCCTGCTTCGCCTGCAGCTGCGGCCCGATCTTGGTCGCGTACGAGTCGTTGTCCTCGATGTCCTCCGAGTACGTGGCCGTGATGCCGGTCAGCTTCTGGAACGCCTCGAGGGTGGGGTAGGTCTTCGTCTTGTCGTCGTAGTCGAGGTATGCCGTCCAGTTCGCGAACTTGACGATCTTCTCGGTGTCGGAGACGTCCTTGGGCAGGGTCAGTGTCGGTGCCGCACCGGCGCCTGCACTCGGTGGCACCGGCGGCGCGCACGCGGACAGGCCCAGGGCAGCGAGTCCGGCAGCGCCGCCCCCGAGGAGCCCGCGTCGTGAGAGTCCGGATGAGGCGGCCAGGGAGGCCAGGGCTCGGATGCCGGGATCCGAGGGGGGGCGACGGCTGTTCACGCCTTCTCTCCTTCACGTGCTGGTGAACGCACCCGGTCCGAGTGGGCCGGGCGTCCGGACGTCCCTGTCCGTCCGTGCTGCTTCCCCTGTGGTGTCCCGTTCAGGACTCGATGTTGGCCATGACGTGCTTGATGCGGGTGTAGTCCTCGAGCCCGTACATGGACAGGTCCTTGCCGTAGCCGCTGTGCTTGAATCCCCCGTGCGGCATCTCTGCAACGATCGGGATGTGCGTGTTGATCCAGACGCAGCCGAAGTCGAGCTTCTTGCTCATGCGCATCGCCCTGCCGAAGTCCTTCGTCCAGACGCTCGACGCGAGGCCGTACTGCACCCCGTTGGCCCAGGCGAGCGCCTCCGCCTCGTCGGTGAACTGCTGCACCGTGATGACCGGGCCGAAGATCTCGCTCTGGATGTGCTCGTCGTCCTGGCGGAGCCCGGCCAGCACGGTCGGCTCGAAGAAGAAGCCGTCGCCGAGCGTGTTGACCCGCGAGCCTCCGGCGGCCACGCGCGCGTGGTCGGGCAGCCGGTCGATGAAGCCGGAGACGTGCGCCATCTGGTTGGCGTTGTTGACCGGGCCGAGGCTCGCGTCCTCGTCGTGCGGCATCCCGACCTTGACCGAGGTCCGGGCGTAGTCAGCGAGCGCGGCGACGAAGTCGTCGTGGACCCGAGGACCCGCCAGCACACGCGTTGCGGCCGTGCAGTCCTGGCCGGCGTTGAAGTAGCCGGCTCCCGCGATGCCCTCGACGGCGGCCTCGATGTCCGCGTCGTCGAAGACGATGACCGGCGCCTTGCCCCCGAGCTCGAGGTGCACGCGCTTGACGTCGCGCGACGCGCTCTCGGCCACCTGCATGCCGGCGCGGACCGAGCCGGTGATCGCCACGAGCGCCGGCGTCGGGTGCTCGACGAGCATGCGTCCGGTCTCGCGGTCGCCGGTGATGACGTTGAAAGTGCCCTCGGGCAGGAACTCCGAGGCGAGCTCGGCGAGGAGCAGCGTCGTCTCGGGCGTGGTGTCGGACGGCTTGAGGACGATGGTGTTGCCCGCGGCGAGGGCCGGGGCGATCTTCCACATCGCCATCATCATCGGGTAGTTCCACGGCGTCACCTGGCCGACGACCCCGATCGGCTCACGACGCACGAACGAGGTGTGCCCCTTCATGTACTCCCCCGCGGACTTGCCCTCGAGCACCCGCGCGGCACCGGCGAAGAAGCGCAGCTGGTCGAGCATCGGAGGGATCTCCTCGCTCCGGGTCAGCGCGTGCGGCTTGCCGGTGTTCTCACCCTCGAGGCGGACGAAGTCCTCGGCGCGGGCCTCGATGGCGTCCGCGAACTTCAGCAGTGCCGCCTGGCGCTCCCCGGGGGTCGTGTCACCCCACGTCTCGAACGCCGTGGACGCGGCGGCATACGCCCGGTCGACGTCGGCCTGCCCGCTGACGGGAGCCGTGGCCACGACACGGGCGGTCGACGGGTCGACGATGTCGAGGGTCGTGTCGCCGGCGGGGTCGACGTACTGCCCACCGAGGAAGTTGCGGAGCTGGCGTGGCTGCGAAGTCATGCGGGAATGCTAGACGCATACCTTCGCAATCGTGAAGACTTGTCGAGAGAATTCTTCGGAATCAGTTGCCCGAAGACTTGCCAACAGTGCGTTCCACAGGTCAGTATCGGCGCATGACGACCATCCGCGGCGTGGCCAACACGGCCGGCTCCGGGGGCAACGCAGCCAAGAAACCCTCGGTCAACCTCGACGACGTGAGCAAGACCATCATCGAGCTCCTGCAGCACGACGGGCGCAAGTCGTACGCGTCGATCGCGCAGGAGGTCGGCCTCTCCGAGGCCGCGGTGCGCCAACGCGTCCAACGCCTGCTCGACGCCGACGTCATGCAGATCGTCGCGGTGACGGACCCGCTGCAGGTCGGGTTCCAGCGCCAGGCGATGGTCGGGCTGCGGGTGTCGGGAGACATGACGGCGGTGGCCGACGCGCTGACGAAGATGGACGAGGTCTCCTACGTCGTGACCACGGCCGGGAGCTTCGACGTGCTCGCCGAGGTCGTCTGCGAGAACGACTCCCACCTGCTCGAGCTGCTCACGAGTCGCATTCGCCCCCTTCCGGGCGTCACGGCCACCGAGACGTTCGTCTACCTGAAACTCAACAAACAGCTCTACAACTGGGGTACACGATGAGCATCAACCCGAACGAGATCTGGGAACCGACCTCGGACCACCGCACGCCTGCCGGCACCCTCCACTCAGAGGCCGCGCGCGACCACCTCTGGATGCACTTCACGCGCCACTCGGTCTTCGAGGACCGGACCGAAGGCGGCCTGGGCCACACGGTCCCGATCATCACCAAGGGCCAGGGCTGGAAGATCTGGGACGACCGCGGCAACGAGTACATCGACGGTCTCGCCGGCCTCTTCGTCGTCCAGGTCGGCCACGGGCGCGAGGAGCTCGCCGAGGCGGCGGCGAAGCAGGCCAAGGAGCTCGCCTTCTTCCCGCTGTGGAGCTACGCCCACCCCAAGGCCATCGAGCTGGCCGAGCGGCTCGCATCCCACGCTCCCGGCGACCTCAACCGCGTCTTCTTCACGACCGGCGGCGGCGAGGCGGTCGAGACCGCCTGGAAGCTGGCCAAGCAGTACTTCAAGCTGACCGGCAAGCCGACGAAGCACAAGGTCATCTCCCGCAACGTCGCCTACCACGGCACGCCCCAGGGCGCCCTGTCGATCACGGGCATCCCGGCGGCCAAGGAGATGTTCGAGCCGCTCGTGCCCGGTGCGCACAAGGTGCCCAACACGAACCTGTACCGCGCCCCCGAGCACCTCCAGGGCGACGAGAAGGCCTTCGGCCGCTGGGCCGCGGACCGCATCGCCGAGGCCATCGAGTTCGAGGGGCCCGACACCGTCGCGGCCGTCTTCCTCGAGCCGGTGCAGAACTCCGGAGGCTGCTTCCCGCCACCCGCCGGCTACTTCGAGCGCGTCCGCGAGATCTGCGACGAGTACGACGTGCTGCTCGTGTCCGACGAGGTGATCTGCAGCTTCGGCCGCATCGGCTCGATGTTCGCCTGCGACGACTTCGGCTACGTGCCCGACATCATCACCTGCGCCAAGGGCATGACGAGCGGCTACTCCCCCATCGGCGCGATGATCGCGAGCGACCGGCTCTTCGAGCCGTTCAAGTCGGGCACGACGTACTTCCCGCACGGCTACACCTTCGGTGGCCACCCGGTCTCGGCCGCGGTCGCCATGGCCAACCTCGACATCTTCGAGCGCGAGGGCCTCAACGACCGGGTCAAGACGAACGCCCCGATCTTCAAGGCCACGCTCGACAAGCTGCTCGACCTCCCGCTGGTCGGCGACGTCCGCGGAGCGGGCTACTTCTACGGCATCGAGCTCGTCAAGGACAAGGCGACCCGCGAGACCTTCAACGACGCCGAGTCCGAGCGGTTGCTGCGCGGGTTCCTCTCCAAGGCGCTCTTCGACGCCGGCCTCTACTGCCGCGCCGACGACCGCGGCGACCCCGTCATCCAGCTCGCGCCGCCGCTCATCATGGGCCCGGAGCAGTTCGACGACATCGAGTCCCGCCTGCGTTCGGTGCTGACCGAGGCGGAGAACCACCTCTGACCTGAGTCATGTCAGGGCTGGCACGCCGCCCGCGAGTAGGCCCGGTGGTCCACGACGCACGTCTGCACGAAGGCCTCGAAGTCCTTCTGCGACCACGTCTGCCAGAAGTCGGCGTGCATCGATCGGCCGTCACTCGTGCCCATCGCAGCGTCCGACGAGAGCGCCACGTCAGCGCCCGTCCCCGCGTACGCGAACTGAACCGTCTCCCGCAGCTCCGTCACACCGACCGGGAACCCCGCGGGGCACGACTGTCCCACCCGGTACGCGTAGTGCGCGTTGTCCCTCGTGTCACCGGACTGGCTCGCCGGGTGGCTCGGCAGTACCCCGTCCCAGCACGACGGGAAGTCGATGTGCGCCGTCAGCGTCCGCCCCGGCGTTCCCGGCAGACCCGAGCAGTCCGGGATGCTCAGCACCGGCGCGGATCGTCTCCCCGAGTTCTGCCCGCACGTCCAGTTGTACTCGGTCCCGATCAGCCGCGTGTCCGCCGGGATCGCCCGAGCCGGACCGAACTGGTCACCCGACGCCGCTCGGTAGTACGCCGTGAACTGCTGCGCCGGCACCAGCTGTCCGGCCTGCGGCCCCGAGACGTACCGCAGCGTCGGTGTCCAGTAGCCCGCAGAGTCCGCCGAGTTCGACAGCCCCAGCACCTTCCGGCAGTTGTTCGCCCGCCCCACCAGATCCGCGTAGTTCGCCGCGTTCGGGTTGGGCAGGGAGAACCACGCGATGTTCCCGAACAGCTGGTGCTCGTGCGCCGAACCCGTGCCGTTGTGATTGACGATCGGGTCGTACGAAGCGACCGACACCGTCGGCTGCCCGGACGCGTCGCACCCCACCTTCCCCAGCGCCGACGCCGGGCTGGAAGGCAGCAGCATCGCCACCACCACACCCGGGGCCGACAGGAGCGCCACGAGGATCTTCCTTCGCCTGTGCATGTCCCCCACCCTTCGCTCTCGCCGGACCGGAGTGGTCTCGGCGCCACCGCTCTTCCGCGTCGCGATCAGCCGTTCTTGTTCGGCCCGATGCAACCCTAAGTGTGTCGAAGATCATGGCTGCCGTCTGCCACTCGTCCAGCACCCGTCGTCCGGCTTCCGCCGCCGGCTCTGCCGGATGGTGCGCCGAGCCGGGAACGCTCCGAGGACGACCGACCTCCGGAACGCTCGGACGACGCGTTCGTTGGGGTAGGTGTGATGAGTGCGACGCCGACGCACCACCGACCCAAGGAGAAGACATGGGATTCCTCGACAAGCTGCTGGGCCGAGAGCCGTTGCAACAGCAGCGCCCCCAGCAACCGCCGCCGCCCACCGGCGAGCCCTATGCCGTCCCGTCGCCCCGAGGAGGCGCCTCCACCGAGGACGAGCGCGCCATCGCCCGCTACACGTACCTCCTGCGCACCGCCGACCCCGAGGACATCGAGAAGGTCCACGCCGAGGCCTTCGCGAAACTCACCCCCGAGCAGCGCCAGATGGTGCTCCAGCGCCTCACGGACGACCTCCCGGCGAGTGAGCGGCCGCGCAGCGACCAGCCGGCCGACCTTGCTCGCAGCGCCACCCGCGCCGAGATCTCCCGGCCCGGCTACCTCCAGGGCGCCTTCGGTGGCGGCCGTGGCGGGGGCGGCATGGGGATGGGCGGCATGATCGCCGGCTCGATGCTCGGGACCATTGCGGGTGTCGTCGTGGGCTCGGCCCTGGCGGACATGATGCTCGTTGGCTACGACTCCTCGCCCGAGGCCCACGAGGCCGGGGACGCCAACGGCGACTTCGGTGGCTTCTGACTGAATCCGCAGCACGGATCGGCGAGCGGCGTTCGGTTCGCGCGGCCCCCCGCTGACGGGTGGCCGCGGAACCGGGCGCCGGCGTGGTGTCAGACGCCGGCGAGCCAGTGGAACAGCGCCGCGATGCCGAGGATGACGGGGACCGACGCGAACGTGCTGACGAAGATGACGTCGCGGGCGAGGTTGACCTCGCGGCGGTAGCGGACGGCATACGTGAAGATGTTCTGCGCTGTGGGGAGGGCGGCCGTCACGACGACGGCGAAGAGGGCCTGACCACGAAGGCCGAGCGCGAGCCCCACCCCGAGCGCGATCGCAGGCATGAGCAGGGTCTTGAGGACGACGATCGTCCACACGTGCTCGGCGGATCGGCCGGCTGCCGGCCGCGGGCCGCGCCGCAGCGAGATGCCGAACGCGACGAGCATCGAGGGCACGGCCATCGCCCCGAGCAGGTCGATGGGCGCCGCGACGACGCGCGGCAGATGGATGTCGAAGACCGCGATCAGCAGGCCCGCGACCGCGCCCAGGGTGATCGGGTTGCTGAACATCCGGCGCACGCTGCGACCGAGAGTGGGTCGCTCGCCACGCGCGTCGCTGTCGAAGAGCGCCATGTAGACGGGCGTGATGATGAGCAGCTGCATGAGGAGTGTCGGCGCGACCCACGCGACGTCACCCAGGACGTAGAGCGCGATGGGGATGCCGAGGTTGCCGGCATTGACGTAGGCCGCAGAGAGGCTTCCGATGAGTCGTGACCCGAGCGTGCCTCCCGCCCAACGGAACCGGGCCACGAGCAGGTAGATGCCGATGACCAGGGCGAAGCTGATGAGTGACGTCACGAGGTTTGCCGACAGCACCGCGTCGAGCGACGTGCGCTGCATGACGGTGAGCAGCAGCGCCGGCGAGGCGACGTGGAAGGCGAGCCGCGAGAGGGTGACCTGCGCCGAGTCGTCGAGCACGCGACGGTCGGCGAGCAGCCACCCGACCGCGACGATGATCGCGATCGTCGCGAAGCCCTCCAGCACGCCGACCATGACGCTGATCCTTGCAGCGCCGGCGCACACGCCGAGTCGCGGGTCCGCTCCTCGGCATTCCGGGCGAGGCAGGATGGGACGCATGGAGATCGAGACGCTGGACGAGCTGGACGACCACCTCGACTCCGCCGGACCGTTGCGCGGCCTGCGCCTCCAGGACCTGGACCTCACCTCCTACGGCGAGCGCCTGGCGGCCCATGGGGATCTCACCGGTCTCGTCGTCCTCGGAGGCACCGTGCCCGTTCCCGTCGCCGAGCTGCTCCTCGTGCGTGGCGCGATCCTCTTCCCCGGTGTGGCCGATGCTCCGGTCGACCCGTGGCGCGGGCTCTACTTCCCGTCCGACCTCTACGCCGGCCTCGAAGGCGGGTATGCCGCCACCCCCGACGCCCGTGCGTACGCCTGGTTCGTCGACGCCCGGCTGCGCACCGATGCCTACTGCACCCTCGTGCGCGCCATCCACGACGACTCGGTGACCGACGAGCTCGACGAGTTCGTGCAGGGTCGATCGGTGGTCGGGATCATGGGCGGGCATGCGCTGCAACGGGACTCCCCCGCCTACGCTGCCGCCGCCGGCCTCGGGCACGCTCTCGCGGAGGAGGGGCATCTCGTCGCGACGGGTGGCGGCCCCGGGGCGATGGAGGCGGCCAACCTCGGTGCCCTGTGCCGGAGCACGGCGGCCGTCGAGGAGACCGTCGGCCGCATCGTCGGCGTGCCGGGCTTCCGGCCCGACATCACGCCGTGGGCTGCGACAGCGCTGGCGGCACGAGACGTCGTCGTCGGCGACGAGCCCCAGGCACCCTCGGAGACGCTCGGTCCGTCGGCCCGCTCCCTCGGCATCCCGACGTGGTTCTACGGTCACGAGCCGCCGAACGTCTTCTGCGACGTCATCGCCAAGTACTTCTCCAACGCGATCCGCGAGGAGGGCCTGCTCGCCCGGTCGAACGCCGGGATCGTCGTGCTCGACGGCGCCGCCGGGACGGTGCAGGAGGTCTTCCAGGCGGCGACCCCCCTCTACTACGCACCGGACGACGCCCCGCTGCCCCCGCTCGTGCTCGTCGGCCGCCCCCACTGGACCGAGCGCGTGCCCGTCTGGACGGCTCTGCAGGCCCTCGCCGCGGGCCGCCCCATGTCGGAGGCGATCCACCTCGTCGACTCGATCGACGAGGTCCTCCCCCTCCTCGCGCCTCGCTGACCCGCGGGGTACTCCGTATCCCTCCCTTGATCGAGAGAGCGATCCGGCCGGACGGATCGCTCTCTCGATCAGGGTGCAGGGGTCACGCGGTGGGGCCGCGCAGCACCGGCGCGAGGGTGTCGAGCACCGAGGCGTCCTCGATCGTGGCCGGCACCGACGGGCTCTTGCCGTCGGCCATCTCACGCATCGTCTTGCGCAGGATCTTGCCGGAGCGCGTCTTCGGCAGGCCGGCCACGATGTCGACCTGGTGCAGGGCCGCGACCGCGCCGACCTCGGAGCGGACCCGGGCGACGAGCTCTCGCCTGATCCGGTCGCCGTCCGCGTCGCCGTCGATGCCCGACTTGAGCACGACGAGCGCACGGGGCACCTGACCCTTGAGGTCGTCGTGGACGCCGATGACGGCACACTCCGCCACGGCCTCGTGCCCGGCCAGCGCCGCCTCGAGCGACCCGGTGGAGAGCCGATGACCGGCGACGTTGAGCACGTCGTCGGTGCGGCCCATGACGTAGAGGTAGCCGTCCTCGTCGACGTAGCCGCCGTCGCCGGTCAGGTAGTAGCCGGGGTAGGCCGAGAGGTAGGAGCTGACGTAGCGGTCGTCGTCGCCCCAGAGGGTCGGCAGCGTGCCGGGCGGCATCGGCAGCTTGATGCAGATCGCCCCCTCGACCCCCGGGTCGACCGGCTCACCCGTGCCGTCGAGGACCTGCACGTCATAGCCCGGAACCGGGACGGTCGGCGACCCCGGCTTGATCGGCAGGAGCCCGATCCCCTTGGGGTTGGCGGCGATCGGCCATCCGGTCTCGGTCTGCCACCAGTTGTCGATGACCGGCTTGCCGAGGGCCGCCGAGGCCCACTCGTAGGTGTCGGGGTCGAGGCGCTCCCCCGCGAGGAAGAGGGCCCGGAAGCCCGAGAGATCGTGGTCGGCCACCTTGGACGCCGTCGAGTCGTCCTTCTTGATGGCGCGAAAGGCCGTCGGCGCGGTGAAGAGGCAGACGGCGCCGTACTCCTCGATGACGCGCCAGAACGTGCCGGCGTCGGGAGTGCCGACCGGCTTGCCCTCGTAGAGGACGGTCGTCGCCCCGGTGAGCAACGGCGCGTAGACGATGTAGGAGTGACCGACGACCCAGCCGACGTCGCTCGCGGTGAACATCGTCTCGCCGGGCGCGACGTCGTAGAGGTTGGCCATCGACCACCGCAGCGCCACGGCGTAGCCGCCGCTGTCGCGGTAGATCCCCTTGGGCTTCCCCGTCGTGCCGGACGTGTAGAGGATGTAGAGCGGGTCCGTCGCCGCGACGGTGACACACTCGCTGCCCTCGCGGGCGGCGTCGCCGGACTCGAACTCGGCCCAGTCGATGTCGCGCTCGCCGAGCTCGGCGGCCTGCTGCTCGCGCTGGAGCACGACGCAGTGCTCCGGCTGGTGCTCCGAGCGCCGGATGGCCTCGTCGAGGAACGGCTTGTAGGGCACGACCCGGCTCGGCTCGACGCCGCACGACGCCGACAGCACGACCTTGGGGGCCGCGTCGTCGATGCGCGCGGCAAGCTCCTGCGGCGCGAAACCACCGAACACCACGGAGTGGATGGCACCGATGCGGGCGCAGGCCAGCATGGCGATGACGGCCTCCGGGACCATCGGCATGTAGATGACGACCCGGTCGCCCTTGCTGACTCCGAGCCCGCGCAGGCCGCCGGCCACGGCGCGCACCCGCTCCAGGAGGACGGCATACGTCATCGTGCTCTTGGTGCCGGTCACGGGTGAGTCGTAGTGGATGGCCGCCTGCTCGCCACGGCCCGCGGCGACGTGGCGGTCGACGGCGTTGAAGCACACGTTGAGCTCGGCGTCGGGGTACCACCGGTAGAACGGCGGCCGTGAGTCGTCGAGGATCCGCGTCGGCGGCGTCACCCAGTCGATGCCCTCGGCAGCCGTGCGCCAGAACCCTTCCGGGTCGCGCAGGCTGGCGTCGTAGATGCTTTGGTATGCCGTCGCCGCGCCATCGCTCATGGCCTCACTGTGCCGCCGGTGCGGCCTCCGCGCCAGAGTCCGTGCGCCGAGGTGACGCATCTGACAGACGAGCGGTCGTGATCGCGACGCACATCACGGCGGCCGCGAGGCACAGGGCCCCGGCGACGTACCAGGCGAGGGTGTAGGCACCCAGGTGGTCGCGCACGAGCCCGGCGCCGAGTGCCGCGGCCGCCGCCCCGAGCTGGTGCGAGGCGAAGACCCAGCCGAAGACGATCGGGGCCTTCTCGCCGTAGGCGCTGCGGCACAGGGCGATCGTCGGGGGCACCGTGGCGACCCAGTCGAGACCGTAGAAGAGCACGAAGGCCAGCATGTTGACATGCATCGAGTCGCTGAAGAGCGACGGCAGCAGGAAGAGCGACCCCGCGCGGAGGGAGTAGTACGCAGCGAGCAGGATCCGCGGGTCGACCCGGTCGGTGAGCCAGCCCGAGAAGATGGTGCCGACGACGTCGAAGACGCCGACGAGCGCGAGCAGCCCGGCCGCGGTCGTCGTCGGCATGCCGTGGTCGTGGGCGGCGGGGATGAAGTGGGTGCCGACAAGGCCGTTCGTCGACGCGCCGCACACGGCGAAGCTGCCGGCGAGGAGCCAGAAGACCTTGGTGCGGGCGGCGTGGCGCAGGGTGTCGACCGCGAGGCGGGCGGGGTGGCCCGTCGGCCGCGGCGGCCGCGCCACGGGCGTGCCGGCGGGCGCGCCGTAGGCCGTGATGCCGAGGACGCTGGGGTGGTCGTGCAGCTTCCACAGCACGAGCGGGACGACGGTCAGCGCTGCGGCCGAGGTGGCGATGGCCGCACTGCGCCACCCGTGGTGCGCGGCGAGCCAGGCGAGGAAGGGCAGGAAGACGAGCTGACCGGTGGCGCCGGCGGCGGTGAGGATGCCGGTCACGAGTCCGCGGCGGGCGACGAACCAGCGACCCGTGACGGTCGCCACCAGTCCCATCGACATGGCGCCGGTGCCCATCCCGACGACGATCCCCCAGCACAGCACGAGCTGCCACGACTGCGTCATCCAGATCGGCAGGAGCGACCCGACGCTGACGAGGACGAGTGCCACGGCGATGACGCGCTGGATGCCGAGCCGCTCCATGAGGGCCGCGGAGAACGGCGCCGCGAGCCCGAAGAGCACGAGGTTGACCGAGACCGCACCACCGATCACACCCATCGGCCAGCCGAACTCGTCGTGCAGCGGCGTCATGAGCACGCCCGGCGTGGACCGGAAGCCCGCCGCCCCGATGATCGTCAGGAAGGTGACGACCGCGACCCACCACGCGGGGTGGATGCGACGCGGCCCGGCAGAGGGCAACGGCGGGCCCTGGACGGTGTCGTCGGAGGCGGAGTGTCGGTCGGTGATGCTCACGGGTCAAGACTGTGGCATACGCGACCCGGCGAACGAGTGGCCAGACGGACATCATGTGCAAGAATCTGGCCATGAGACATGCCGCAGGGCGTCCTCACCTCGTCGTCGTCCTGGCCCTCGACACCGCCATCGCGTTCGAGATCGGGCTCCCCCACCGCTTCCTGCGCGCGGGCGCGCTCGACCCCGGATGGCCCGGACCTCCCACGGGAGCGGCTCCGCCCTACGACGTGCGCCTCGTGACGCTCGACGACGGGCCCGTGACGACCTCGGCGGGGTATGCCGTCCTGCCGACGCACCCGAACACCGAGCTCGCCCACGCGGACACCATCGTCGTCCCCGGCATCAACGGCGACATCGTCGAGACCGGCGTGCTCCCCGAGGAGCTGCGCCGCCTCGCCGCGACGGCCCGTCCCGATGCCCGCTGGCTCTCCATCTGCACCGGCGCCTTCGTCCTTGCCGGCCTCGGCAAGCTCGACGGGCGCGAGGCGACGACGCACTGGTGCCACGTCGACACCTTCCGCCGGCACTTCCCGGACGTGGTGCTCAACCCCGACGTGCTCTACGTCGACCACGGCGACGTGCTCACCTCCGCCGGAAACGCCGCCGGCATCGACCTGCTGCTCCACGTGCTGCGCTCGGACCTCGGCACCGAGGCCGCCAACCGCGTCGCCCGGGGCGCGGTCGTCGCGCCGTGGCGAGCCGGCGGCCAGGCCCAGTTCATCGACCGCCCCGTGCCCGACGAGTCCGACGACGGCACCGGTGCGACGCGGGCCTGGGTGCTCGAGCACCTTGACGAACCGATCAGCTTGTCGGACATGGCCCGTCATGCGGGCACGAGCGTGCGCACCTTCACCCGGCGCTTCCGGGAGGAGACCGGCGAGACCGCGGGCACCTGGCTGTCACGCGCTCGCGTCGACCGGGCCCGCCACCTGCTCGAGACGAGCGACCTGCCCGTCGACCGTGTCGCTGCCGCCGCTGGATTCGGCAGCAGCGCGTCGCTGCGCCAGCACCTCGCCGGGTCGGTGGGCCTGTCACCCCTGGCGTATCGCCGGACCTACCGCGCCGAGCCGGCCTGAGGCTGGCCCGCCCGTCAGGTCGCCAGTGGCAGGTGCGGGTGCAGGGGCGAGCGGCCCTGGAACGAGAGGATCGCGGGGTTCTGGACCACGCCGCCGCGGATCTCGATGGCGCGGCGGATCGTCGGGTTGACCTCCCACGCCTCCGGGCCCGCCATGACGGTCGGCAGGAAGGGCAGCAGCGCCTCGCTGATCTCCCAGGTCGCGGCATCCCCGAGGTAGGACGGACTGTGGTCGACGGCGTAGTAGAGCACGTGGTCGCCGACGACGAATGCCGGATCGGCGAAGCTGGTGGGCCTGGCCCAGCTGAAACCCATCCCCTCGTCGCACGACACGTCGATGACGAGGCTCCCGGGCCTCATGCGTTTGAGGTCGTCCTCGGTCATGAACGTCAGCGGGGCGTCGGTGTCCTGCAGCACGCAGTTGACGACGATGTCGTGCTCGGTGAGGTACTCCTCGAGCGCGACCGGTCCGTCGTCCGTCACCGCGTGGCTGACGTGCGCCGTGGTGTCGTCGGTGTCGAAGTGCACGATCGTGGCCGAGTGGATGGGTGCCGCGACGGCGGCCCTCTGCCGGTGCGTGAGCACGTCGACCTCGCCGATGCCCAGCGCGTTGAGGGCCGTGACCGCTCCACGGGCCGTGGCGCCGAACCCGATGACGACGGCTCGACGGTGCGGACCGTAGTCGCCGGAGATCCCGGCGATCTGGAAGGCGTGCAGCACCGAGCAGTAGCCTGCGAGCTCGTTGTTCTTGTGGAAGACGTGCAGGTTGAACGACCCGTCCCGGTTCCAGTGGTTCATCGCCTCGAACGCGATGAGCGTCAGCTGCCGGTCGATCGCGACCTGGGTGAGGTCGGCGTCCTGCACGCAGTGCGGCCAGCCCCAGAGCACCTGCCCCACCCGGAGGGCGGAGATGTCGCTGAGCAGCGGTTTGGGCGCGAGGATGACGTCGCACTCCGCCACGAGCTCCTCGCGGCTGCGGAAGCCGCCGACGTAGCGTTCGAGCTGGTCGTCGGCCACGCCGAAGCGCTGGCCGTAGCCGTGCTCGAGGAAGATGCCCGGCCTCAGCAGCTCGGGGATGCGGTGGACGTGCCGGGGGTGCAACGGCAGCCGGTGCTCGTTCTCCTTGAGCGACCGGGCCATGACGCCGACGCTGAACTGGACCATGCGCGTACCTCCTGGTGGGCCGCCACGTGCCCTGCCCGGCGACTCCTCACCAGGATCGAGCCCGACGACGCCAGCGTACGCGGGTCAGGCGGTTGCCGCGGCGAGCTGGCCACACGCCCCGTCGATGTCCTGGCCCCGTGTGTCGCGGATGGTCGTCGGGATGCCGTGGGCCCGCAGGCGCTCGACGAAGTTCTGCTCGACGCCGGGCCGTGACGCCGTCCACTTCGAGCCGGGCGTCGGGTTGAGCGGGATGGGGTTGACGTGGACCCAGCCACGCCCCCGCCGGTTGAGCTTCTCGCCCAGCAGGTCCGCGCGCCAGCCCTGGTCGTTGATGTCGCGGATCAGGGCGTACTCGATCGACACGCGTCGACCCGTGGCCTCGTAGTAACGGTGCGCCGCGTCGAGCGCCTCGTCGACCGACCACCGGGTGTTGATCGGCACGAGCTCGTTGCGCAGCTCGTCGTCGGGCGCGTGCAGCGACAGCGCGAGCGTCACCGGGATGCCCTCGGCCGTGAGCTTGTCGATGCCCGGCACGAGCCCGACCGTCGACATCGTGATGCCACGGGCCGAGATGCCGAGACCGTCGGGCGTGGGGTCCGTGAGGCGGCGGATCGCACCGATCGAGGCCTTGTAGTTGGCGAGGGCCTCGCCCATGCCCATGAAGACGACGTTGCTGACGCGCAGCGGCGCCTCGCGGTCCTCGTCTCCCCCACCGGCGAGCTCGCCGCGTCGCAGCGCCCGGGCGGCCCACACGACCTGCTCGACGATCTCGCCAGCCGACATGTTGCGGGTCAGGCCCGCCTGGCCGGTGGCGCAGAACGGGCAGTTCATCCCGCACCCGGCCTGGCTCGAGATGCAGATGGTGACGCGCTTCGGGTAGCGCATGAGCACGGACTCGACGATCGCGCCGTCGTGCAGGCGCCATGCGTACTTCATCGTCTGGCCGTCGTCGGCGACGCGCTGGACGATGGGCGTCAGCAGCGTCGGCAGGAGCCCCGTGACGAGCTCGGACCGCACGGCCTTGGGCAGGTCGGTCATCTGCTCGGGATCGACCTCCAGCCGCTCGAAATAGTGCGTCGACAGCTGCTTGGCCCGAAACCCCTTGTGACCCAGGGCCTCCACGGCTTCCTTGCGCTCGGCGGGGGTGAGGTCGGCCAGGTGCCGCGGCGGCTTGCCACGGCGGGGCGCGGTGAAGGTCAGCTGCCCGGGTTCGGGCCGGGAGGTCGTCGGCTCGGGCAGCGCCACGGGCGCGCCCTCTGTGGCGGGGGCTGGGGTATCGGTCATCTCCCCTCCAGTGTCTCAGGTGGAGTCAAAACGCCCCGTCACGACCTGAGGACGTATGCCGTCAGGCCGGCTTGGCCGCGAGCAGCGTCAGCACGGCCCACACGATCGGGGCGACGACGACGAGGGAGTCGAGGCGGTCCATGATGCCGCCGTGGCCCGGCAGGACGTTGGACATGTCCTTGATGCCGAGGTCGCGCTTGATCAGCGACTCCATGAGGTCGCCCACCGTGGCGGCGACAGCCACGCCGACGCCGAGCGCGACGCCGATGACCCACGAGCGGTCGAGCAGGAGGTGGACCGTGAGCGAGCCACCGACGATGCAGAACACGACCGAGCCGGCGAACCCCTCCCACGACTTCTTGGGGCTGATGCTCGGGGCCATCGGGTGCTTGCCGAAGAGCACGCCCGCGGCATATCCGCCGACGTCGCTGCACACCGTCGTGATGAGGAAGACGAACATCCGGCCGACGCCGTCCTCGGGCGCGAGGAGCAGCGCCGCGAAGCCGACGAGGAACGTCGGGTAGGTCGAGACGAAGATGCCGCCGAGGACGTCCCGCCCGGCGCCGTCGAGGCGGCCGGCGCCTCGCCAGAGCACCACGGCGAGGCACGTCAGGGACCAGGCCACCACCAGCGCGGCCGGGCCGTGCACGTAGGCGGCCCAGAGCATCGCGACCAAGCCGACGAGCGGAGGGACGAGGGGCGCCTCGACGCCCGCGTTGCGCAGGGCGCCGCGCAGCTCCCAGATGCCGATCCCCACGGCAACCGCGACGAGCGCGAGGAAGGACTCCTCCTTGAGGAGCAGCGTGGCGACGATGAGGACGCCCAGTCCGAGTCCGACACCGATGGCGGCGGGGAGGTTGCGACCGGCGCGGCTCTGCTTCTTCTCGAGGACCTGCTCGGCGGGGACCCCCGCGAGCTCGTCGAGCTCCGGGTCGTACGGGACGGGCTCGAGGGGCCCGCCCCCGCCGTCGTCGGCCTGCGCCGTGGGTGTGGGCTCCACGGGTTCCGACGGGGAGTCAGTCGTCATCATCGGGTCGAGCACCGAGGTCACACCTCGAGCAGCTCGGCCTCCTTGGCCTTGACGAGCACGTCGACGAGGTCGGTGTGCTTCTTCGTGAGCCCGTCGAGCTCCTTCTCGGCGCGCGTCCCGTCGTCCTCGCCGACCTCGCCGTCCTTGACGAGCTTGTCGAGGTCGGTCTTGGCCTTGCGACGGATGTTGCGCACGGAGACGCGCGCCTCCTCGGCCTTGTGGTTGGCGAGCTTGATGTACTCGCGGCGGCGCTCCTCGGTCAGCTCCGGCATGACGCAGCGGATCTGGTTGCCGTCGCTGCTCGGGTTGACGCCGAGGTCGGAGTCACGGATGGCACGCTCGATCTCGTGCATCGCCGACTTGTCGAACGGGATGACGAGGATGGTGCGCGGCTCGGGGTTCTGGAACGAGGCCAGCTGCTGGAGCGGGGTCGGCGCGCCGTAGTACTCGACGGTGAGCTTGTTGAACAGTCCCGGGTTGGCGCGGCCGGTACGGATGCCCGCGAAGTCCTCCTTGAGGACCTCGACGGCCTTGTCCATCTTCTCCTCGGCCTCGAACATCGTCTCTTCGATCATGGGTCTTCGGTTCCTCGTCCCTCGTTCGTGGTCGTATGCGGTGCGGCGCTGCTCGCGTGATCACGCGACCGGGCGCGGCGGCCGGGCTCAGGCGTTGGTGACCAGCGTGCCGATCTTCTCACCGAGCAGGGCCCGCGTGATGTTTCCCGCGCCCTCCATGCCGAAGACGACCATGGGCAGCTTGTTCTCCATGCAGAGGCTGAAGGCCGCCGCATCGACGACCTTGAGGCCCTCGACGATGGCGTCCTGGAAGGTGATCGTCTCGAGCTTCTTGGCCTCGGGGTTGGTGCGCGGGTCTGCGTCGTAGACACCGTCGACGCCGTTCTTGGCGATGAGCACGGCGTCGCACTTGATCTCGAGGGCGCGCTGCGCGCTGACCGTGTCGGTGGAGAAGAACGGCATGCCGGCACCGGCGCCGAAGATGACGACACGGCCCTTCTCGAGGTGGCGGATGGCCCGGCGCGGGATGTAGGGCTCGGCGACCTGCTGCATCGCGATCGCGGACTGCACCCGCGTCTCGATGCCCTCCTTCTCGAGGAAGTCCTGCAGCGCGAGGCAGTTCATGACGGTGCCGAGCATGCCCATGTAGTCGGCACGCGTGCGGTCCATGCCTCGCTGCTGGAGCTCGGCGCCACGGAAGAAGTTGCCGCCGCCGATGACGACGGCGACCTCGACACCGCCGCGCACCGCGTCGGCGATCTGCTTGGCGATGCCGGACACGACGGCCGGGTCGAGGCCGATGCGGCCACCGCCGAACACCTCGCCGGAGAGCTTGAGAAGAACCCGGTGGAAGGGGGTCGTCTGGGCGTCGGTCATGGCGCAGGGCCTCCTCGAGGGCAGCGTTCCGGGGGTCGGTCGATCTTTCCACATCCCGAGGTCATCGGCCGCATCGAGGTGGCTCAGGGGGTGAGGACCCCGGGCAGCGCGGCCGCGAGGCGCGCGTAGTCGTCCTCGTCGTTGTAGGGGGCCGCGGCAAGACGGAGGTATCCCCGCCCGCCGAAGGCGACCGGCGGCACGACGAAGCCGGCGGCGTACAGCCGCTGCCACAGCGCCTCGGCGTCCTCCGTCGTCGTCGCGACGCCGTCGGGCAGCGCAACGAGCCGCAGGCAGGGAGCCGACGGTATGCCGCCGTGCGGGCTCGGGGTCCCGAGCGCGTCCCGGACGAGCTTCGCCCCGCGGAGGAGGAGGTCCGCGCTGCGCTGGACCTGCTCCCACCCGCCGAAGGCGTGCCAGGCGGCCAGACCGTCCGGCACCGCGACCCACGCGGAGTGGTCGACGGTGCCCTGCAGGTCGAAGCGCTCGGGAAAGGGCAGTCCGTGGCTCCAGGAGGTGACGAGGGGCCGCATCGCCTCACGGTGCTCGGGCGCGACCCACAGCGCGGCTGCAGCTCGCGGCGTGTAGGCCCACTTGTGCAGGTTGCCGGCCCAGAACGCGACGCCGAGCGCCTCGACGTCGACCCCGGGCAGGCTGCCGGGAACGTGCGCCGCGTCGACGAGGACCGGCACCGGCGCCACGGCCGCGGCGACCTGCGCGACGGGCAGGACGAGAGCGGTCGGCGACGTGATGTGGTCGATCACGACCAGGCGCGTGCGATCGGTCACCGCGTCGGCGAAGGCCGCGACCACGGTGTCCGGGTCGCTCTCGACGTCGAAGTCCGCGCTACGCAGCGTGCCACCGCGGGCCTCGACGGACCAGCCGGCCGTGAGGTAGCCGTGGTTGCTGACGACGACATCGTCCCCGGGACCGAGGCGCAGCCCCTGGAGCACCACCCCGACGGCCTCGGTGACGTTGCGCACCAGGGCGGTCGAGTCCGCCGGCACCTCGAGGAAGGCGGCCGCCGACCCGCGCGCTGCGGCCAGCGCCGCCGGCAGCTCGTCGCGGAAGGCCCGCATCGGCGCTCCTTCGATGCGGGTGCGGGCCCGGTCCTGGGCCTCGCGGACCGAGCGCGGCACCGCCCCGAACGCACCGTGGTTGAGGTGGGTCAGGGCCGGGTCGAGCTCGAACAGCTCGGCGATGTCGTGACGCACCCGGTCATCCTGCCGCACCTCAGGAGTCATACCTCGACAGGCACGACGGCGAGGACGCGCCGAACACCGCGGTCGGAGGTCGCACGGCCGCCGCCCTGCTGCGACCGAGGTTCCACTCGAGGACGTCGCTCGGGGCGTCGTCGGGACGTGCACCGGCGATGCACGCCGAGACCTCTGCGGGCAGCCCCGTCATGATCGTCGGCAGGGCGTCGTCGCCGAGTGTCACGAGGTAGGAGGCATCGAGCCTGCCCGTCGCGACGTAGCGGTCGATGTTGCGCTGCGCCACCCACGCCTCGGGGTTCGCAAGACCTCCGACGAGCACGAAGGCGGCGGCCGAGACCAGCGCTGCGCGCGGCAGCCACCACCCGGAGAGCCGCACGCCGGCCACGAGGACGAGGACGACGAGCAGCCCGAGCCAGAGCTCGACGGCGTCGACGAGGACCCGCAGCAGGGTGAAGCCGTAGGCCTGCTGGTAGAGGTCCATCCGGTGCAGCGCCGACGCGACGACGACGAGGGTCAGACCGCAGAGCGTGCCGAGCGTGACGCGCAGGACGAGCCGCTCACGTGCCGTCGACCGCGGCGCCTTGCGCACGGCCAGCGCGACGGTGGCCAGGGTGAGGACCGTGGCGGCGGTCAGCTGGCCGAAGCCCTGGTGCACGTAGTCGGCATACGTCAGGCCGGTCGTCCGCTGGACGTACTCGTGGCCGCCGAAGAGGGCAGCCGCCTGGGCCACGACGAAGGCGAGGAAGAGTGCCACGACGAGACCGACCGGGACGGCCCACTCCCACAGTCGCGCGACCGGACGCCCCTGCGGCACCGCCACACGCTCGACGCGCGGCGGGTTGAGGGCGACGTAGCCCGCGGCGAGCAGGGCGCCCCCCATGACGAACCCGACGAAGACGCGGAGGGTCAGGCTGTCCCACGCGAGGTGGGGCACCAGCGCCTGCGTCCACGACCCGAAGACCGCGTCCCCCGAGGCGAAGAGTCCCCCGAAGACGACGAGGGCGACGAGCGAGACCGCCGCGGTGCGCACGACCGGCCAGACGACGCTGATCCGGCTCGTCACGGCGACGGTCCGCCCGAGCAGGGGCAGCCCGCGCACGGCCGCGAGAGGCCAGGACGCCAGTCCGGCCAGGAGCGCGAGCAGACCCTTGGCGTCGGTGAGCGCCGTCGTCAGCACCGCGACTCCGAGCATGACGGCCATGACAGTCAACCACTCGGCCGCCCGCAGCACGCAGAGCGAGGCGAGCGCGACGCACAGGACGCTGCTGAGGACCGTCCACCGCCCCCGGCGGCTCGTGGTGCGCCAGAGGACGACGCCGCCGACGACGAGCACGCCGAAGAGCGCTACACCGAACGAGCGGTAGGGCAGCACGACCGCCGAGAGGAGGCCGACGCCCAGGCACGTGAGCAGCATGCTCACCTGGGGCGCGAGCCCTCGCTCCGGCCAGAGGTCACCGAAGAGCGAGTCGATGACCGGCCTGGGCGCACCGAGCGGGACGGGGGCGTATGCCGTGGGGCCGGCCGACGCGCCCGGGCTCCCCTGCGCGGGGACGGGACTGGGTCCTGCTGCGGCAGGGACGGGTGCGGGCACGGTGGTCTCCTCGGTGCGGACGCCCACCGGGGTGTCGGTGGGGGTGTCGGTGGGGGTGTCGGTGGGGGTGTCGGTGGGGGTGTCGGTGGGGGTGTCGGTGGATCGCTCGACGGCATACGGGGGCGCGGGCGCGGGGGTCCGTGGGAGGACGGCCCGGATCCGGGCGCCCTGCTCCCCCACGGGCGGGGTCACGGCGGCGATGGACCCGCCGTGCAGCTCGCAGACCCAGCTGGCGATGGCCAGCCCGATGCCCGTGCCACCGCCCGCGTCGTCGCCGGAGCCGAAGCGGTCGAAGACGTGCTGGACGTGCTCGGCCGGGATGCCGCTGCCCTCGTCGGCGACCATGAGCCACCAGTGGTCCGGACCGTCCGGGCCGGCGCTCACGGTCACGCGCCCACCGGACGGGCTGTGCCGGTCGGCGTTGTCGAGCAGGTTGGCGAGGACCTGCTCGAGACGGGCCGCGTCCGCGGTGACGTGCAGGTCGGCCGGGACGTCGACGACGTGGACGGTGCCGCGCCGGGACACGCCGGCCTCCGCCACGGCGCGCTCGACGAGGGCCCGGACGTCGACCGCGGCGAGGTCGAGGGGCGCGCGGCCGCCGTCGACGCGGCTGAGGTCGAGCAGGTCACCGACGAGGGTCCCGAGCCGTTCGGCCTGCGCCAGAGCGGTCCGCAGCACGGCGTCGTCAGGACGCACGACCCCGTCGACGAGGTTCTCGAGCAGCGCCTGCTGTGCGGCGAGCGGGGTCCGCAGCTCGTGGGAGACGGTCGCCACGAGCTGCCGCCGCTGCTGGTCGGCGCCGGCGAGATCGGCCGCCATCGTGTTGAAGGCCTGGGCGAGCACCCCCACCTCGTCGGCCGACGTCGCCGTGACCCTGCGGGAGTAGTCGCCCGTCGCCATCCGCGACGCCGCAGCCGTCATCTCGCGCAGCGGGGAGGTCATCCCGCGGGCCAGCCACTGGGTGACCCCGAGCGCCGCGGCGATCGTCACGGGCAGGCTGAACCAGCCCGGCACGTCGGCGCGGTCGCCGATGACCGACACGAGCGAGGCGACCACGATGCTGGCCGCGACGAGCAGGCCGAGCTTGGCCTTGATCGAGCGGATGCCGTCGAGGGGCCGGTCGGCGTTCACGGTGCGTCGGTGGCGTCGGAGGCGGTCGGGCCGGCTTCGAGCGCGTAGCCGACGCCGTGCACGGTGCGCACGCGGGCGGCCCCGACCTTGGCGCGCAGGGACTTCACGTGGCTGTCGAGAGTGCGCGTGCCGCCGGCGTCGGCCCACCCCCACACCTCGCGCATCAGCTCGTCGCGGCCACGCACCGCGCCCGGCTCGGCGGCGAGAGCCAGCAGCAGGTCGAACTCGAGCGGTGTCAGGTGGACCTCGCTCCCCCGGGTCGTGACCCGGCGCGATCCCCGGTCGACCGTGAGGTCTCCGACGGCGACCACCGGCGGCTGTTCCGCGGCGAGCTGGCGCGCCCGGTCCACGCGGCGCAGCAGCGCCCGGACCCGGGCGACGACCTCACGCATCCGGAACGGCTTGGTCACGTAGTCGTCGGCGCCGACCCCCAGACCGACCAGCAGGTCGGTCTCGTCGGCCCGCGCGGTGAGCATGAGCACGGGCACCGGGCGGTCGCCCTGGATGCGACGGCAGACCTCGAGCCCGTCGAAGCCGGGCAGCATGAGGTCGAGGACTACGAGGTCGGGCGCATGCTCACCATGGGCGGCGACCGCACCCGGCCCGTCGAACCCTTGGACGACTCGGAAGCCTTCTGCCACAAGGCGATCCGTGACAGCCTGATTGATCGTCGGGTCATCCTCGACGACAAGCAGCGTCGGCGCGGCGACGTCGGGTGGCGATGCGGCATACCCCTGGTTCATGCCCCGAGCCTAGGAGCGGCCACGCGGGCGGCGCGGGTGCGACGTGTGGAGATCGTGTGAAGGTGGAGCGGGCCGGACAGCGGCTCAGATGAAGAGCAGCTGCGCCCCCTCGGTCAGCTCGATGAAGTCCGAGGCCGAGATGATGCCCTCGACGTCGTCACGGAGGTCCGTCTCCGTCAGGTGCTGCATGTCCGCAGACATCCGGCACGCCCACAGGTGGCCACCCGAGGCGACGATCTGGTCGAGGAACTCCGGCACCTCGGGGACGTCGAGGTCGGCGATGGCCTTCTTCATCTGCGAGGTCGCGAGGTGCGTCATCCCGGGGATGCCGCCCAGGCCCTGGGGCATGTGTGTGGCGGTGTTGCCGAGCATCGTGAACTTCAGCTCGCCCGAGGTCTTCTTGTTGATCATGTCGAAGCCCCAGAAGGTGAAGAACAGGTGCGTCTCGACCCCTTCACCGAGCGCCGCATTGGCGAGGATGAGGCCCGGGTAGGCCATGTCGAGGTTGCCCTTGCTGCAGATGATCGCGAGCTTGCGGCCCTGCGAATCGGGCGCGTCGAAGGTCGGCACGAACGGGGCCGTGGTGGCGGTCGGTGCGGTCTCGGTGGTCATCACACACATCCCTTCGGCTTGGGCAGGCCCGCGACGTAGGCCATCTTCTTGGCGGGCTTGCCCGGGAAGAGGTCGAAGAGGGCCTTGATGGGGGTGCCGGTCTGCGTGCTGACGCGGCGAAGGGTGGCGGTCTCCCCCTGGTGCGCGAAGTCGTCGCGCAGGAAGTGGACGAGCTTCCAGTGGCCGTCGGTCAGCTCGATCCCGATGAGCCGGGCCAGCTCGGCCCCGAGGTCGTCGGACCACTGGTCCGGACGCGTGAGGAAGCCCTCGTCGTTGACCTCGACGGCATGGCCGGCGATCGTCGTGGTGGGCATGGTGGCGCTCCTTGTCTGAGCTCAGGCGGCGGGGACCTTCCCCGCCATCGACATCTGCGCGGGCAGGCCGAGAGGTCGTCCGGGGAGCAGGAGGTTCCAGTAGATGTGGCGGAACGCGAGCTTGCCGAGGTGGTTCGCGCGCGACTCCTTGAGCAGGGTCATCGGGCCGAGGTGCGGCAGCGGGAACGTGCCGGTCAGGGGCTCGGTGTCGTAGTTGAAGTCGAGCAGCATCGCCTTGCCACCACCGGACTCGACGAAGCAGTTGGCGTGCCCGTCGAAGGAGTGGGTCATCTGCTCGCCACGGGCGTACTCGAGGAAGTTGTCCACGAACACCTCGACCGAGAAGTGCGCCACGGAACCGGCCTTCGAGGTCGGGATGTTGCTCGCGTCACCGAGGACGAAGATGGACGGGTGCTCGGTCGAGAGCATCGTGTGCTTGTCCACCGGGACGTAGTTCAGCTCGTCGCCGAGACCCGAACGAGCGACGAAGTCGGCGCCCATGTTGAGCGGGATCGTGACGAGCTGGTCGTAGGCGACCTCGCGCTCGTCGTAGGAGACGAGGACGCGCCGCTCCTGGTCGACGTGCTCGACCATGAAGTCGGTCTCGACCGTGATGCCCTTGTCGGCGAGCAGGTGGCCGAGCTCGCGGCTGGCCACGGGCTTGGTGAAGGCGCCGTCCAGCGGCGTGACGAAGACGATCTCGGTGCGGTCACGCAGCCCCCGGCGGCGCAGGTGGTCGTCGGCGAGGAACGTGAACTCCAGTGGCGCCACGGGGCACTTGATCGGCATCTCCGTGACGTGGACGACGAGACGGCCACCGGAGAAGGCGTCGAGCGACTCGCGGAGCGCCATCGCGCCCTCGTAGGTGTAGAACTCGCCGACGCTGCGGTGCCATTCCGGTCCGAGCATGCCAGGCGTCTGGTCGGGCCGGGGCGTGGTACCGGACGCGATGACGAGCTCGTCGTAGCCCAGGGTCCGCCCGTCGACGAGAGAGACCTCACGGGCCCGGGGGTCGACAAGGTCGACGTCACCGAGGACGAGCTCGACGCCGTCGGTGATGAGGGCATGGCGGCTGCGTCTGACCTGTTCGGGCTCGATGAGTCCGAAGGGCAGGAAGAGGTAGCCGGGCTGGTAGTCGTGGATGTC
The DNA here is from genome assembly GCF_052114705.1 of Terrabacter sp. 2YAF2. Classification (NCBI taxonomy): domain Bacteria; kingdom Bacillati; phylum Actinomycetota; class Actinomycetes; order Micrococcales; family Intrasporangiaceae; genus Terrabacter; species Terrabacter sp. 2YAF2. Next base: position 124,513 of record NZ_JBFRFG010000006.1, on the reverse strand, counting down.
GTCCTTGTCGACGACGGTGATGCGCCACTCGCTGGTGGGGAGGCGGTGCCTCAGCTTGTTCGCGACCATGGTGCCGGCCGTGCCCGCTCCCAGCACCACGAGGGACCTCATGGTGGTGGTCATGCTTCGACGGTACCCCCATGGGTATCTGGGGCGCTGTGAGCGACGAGACACCTCAGCTGTGACCTGTGAGACAAAGGCTTGCCTCACAGGGGCATCCGGCCCATCTGGGCGTCAGGCGGCCTTGAGCCACCGACCGAAGAGCCTCGTCACGAAAGGCAGCAGGACGTACGTCATCCACGGCGTCGCGAGAAGGGTCGTCACGAGGACGCGGACCACCACCGGCCAGCCCGCGCTGAACGGCGACAGCAGGTAGGTCAGGGTGAGGCTCGTCGGGAAGAAGGCGATCCAGATCACGCTGGCCTGCTTCCAGCGGGGTGGCGCCGGCTGCACGGGCGGGGCCTGCTCGTACACCGACGAAGACGTCGGCTCGTCGAACCAGCCCTCGATGCCGGTGCGGTACTCCGTGCGACGGTGCTCGACCAGGTCGGCTGCCGAGCGCAGCCAGCGGATCCGCTCGGGCGAGCGCTCCCAGGCGTCGAGGTGCCCACGCGAGTCGAAGCGGTAGAGCATGTGCCAGTCCTCGCTGCCGGAGCGCACCCAGCCGGCACCGAGGAAGCCCTCGAACCGCTCCGCCATCGACGTGCCGGCATGCACCCATGCCTGCATGAGCACCTCGTCCTCCGCCGCCACCCGCCGGGTGATCGAGACGGTCAGCGGGCCGTTGTCCGCGGCCGCGGCGCCGGTGTGGGTGCCGGCATGGATGTCGGTGTGGGCGCTCATGGTGCTCCTCCTGGGGGACGCGTCCCGCGACGGGCCGGCGAGGGCCCCGGGACGCAACGATGCCGGCCGCCCCGAGGGGGGCGACCGGCATACGTCGTCGTGATGCGCGGGTTCTGCGCTACGCGTGGTGCGGTGACACGAGGGAGGTCAGGACCTCACTGGCCGACGCGGAAGCGCGCGAAGGACGTCGCCGTGGCGCCGCCCTCCTCGAGCACCTTGCCGACGGTCTTCTTGGCGTCCTTGGCGAAGGCCTGCTCGAGCAGGACGTTCTCCTTGAAGAAGCCGTTGACGCGACCCTCGATGATGCGGGGAAGGGCGGCCTCCGGCTTGCCCTCCTCCTTGGCCGTGGCCTCGGCGACGCGACGCTCGTTCTCGACCGTCTCGGCCGGGACCTCGTCACGCGTCAGCACGGTCGGGCTGAACGCCGCGATGTGCATCGCGACGTCGCGGCCCACGGCCTCGTCGCCACCCTCGAGCGCGACGAGGACACCGATCTGCGCAGGCAGGTCGGGGCTCGTCTTGTGGAGGTAGGACACGACCTTGTCGCCCTCGAGGCGCGCCACGCGACGGACCTCGATCTTCTCGCCGATGGTGGCGTTGGCCTCGTCGAGCAGCTCCTTGACGGACTTGCCGTCCTCGAGCGTGCTCGCAAGGAGCGAGTCCGCGTCGGTCGCGCCGGCGGCGACGGCCTGCGTGAGGACCTGGTCGGCGAGGGCGATGAACTTCTCGCCCTTGGCGACGAAGTCGGTCTCGCAGTTGACCTCGACGAGGGTGCCGACGCCGTCGGTGGCCGAGGCCGCCACGAGACCGTTGGAGGCCGAGCGGCCCTCACGCTTCGTGACGCCCTTGAGGCCCTTGACGCGAAGGATCTCGACGGCCTTGGCGCGGTCGCCGTCGGCCTCGTCGAGCGCCTTCTTGACGTCCATCATGCCGGCGCCCGTCTGCTCGCGCAGCGCCTTGATGTCAGCGGCGGTGTAGTTCGCCATGCTCTGTATCGCTCTTTTCGTCAGTGGAGATTGACTCGTGTGTCAGCTGGGTCGGGCTGGTGCGAGAGACCGTCAGGCCTTCTCAGCACCGGCCGTCGCGTCAGCGGCCGGGGCCTCAGCGGGGGCATCGACCGCGATCTCGGCGGCAACCTCGGGGGCCGGCGTCTCGACGGGGGTCTCGACCGGCGCCTCGGCAGCGGCCTCGGCGGCGTCGATCTCGGCGGCACCGGCCGGCGCCTGCGTCGTGGCGGCCGCGGCGTCGGCGTAGAGCTCGCGCTCCCACTCGGCCAGGGGCTCCTCGGCCTGCGCGTCGCCACCGGACTTGCCGGACGAGCGCTGGACGAGACCCTCGGCGACGGCGTCGGCGATGACCCGCGTCAGCAGCGTGACGGAACGGATCGCGTCGTCGTTACCGGGGATCTTGTAGTCGACCTCGTCGGGGTCGCAGTTCGTGTCGAGGATCGCGATGACCGGCAGGCCGAGCTTGCGGGCCTCGTCGACGGCGAGGTGCTCCTTCTTCGTGTCGACGATCCACACGGCCGAGGGGACCTTGGCCATCGTGCGGATGCCGCCCAGGGTGCGCTCGAGCTTGATCATCTCGCGCTTGAGGATGAGCAGCTCCTTCTTCGTGTAGCCCGAACCGGCCACGTCGTCGAAGTTCAGCTCCTCGAGCTCCTTGAGGCGCGTCAGGCGCTTGGAGATCGTCTGGAAGTTGGTGAGCATGCCACCGAGCCAGCGGTGGTTGACGTAGGGCATGCCGACGCGCGTCGCCTGCTCGGCGATGGGCTCCTGGGCCTGCTTCTTCGTGCCGACGAAGAGGATGCTGCCGCCGTGGGCGACGGTCTCCTTGACGAACTCGTACGCGTTGTTGATGTACGTCAGCGACTGCTGCAGGTCGATGATGTAGATGCCATTGCGCTCGGTCATGATGAAGCGCTTCATCTTGGGGTTCCAGCGACGGGTCTGGTGCCCGAAGTGGACGCCGCTCTCGAGGAGCTGGCGCATGGTGACGACGGCCATGCCGTGTTCTCCCTTGTGTCGTGTTGTCAGTTGTGCGTGGGGCGTGGACGCTCGGGAGCTCACGTGGAGCACGTGAGCCGACGGGCGGCATACGACCTCACTCCTGGCGCCTGACCCACCCCGCCCCGCCGCATGCGGTGGGGACTGCCGTGGTGTGACCCGGTCCGACGGACCGGCAGAAGACGCGCGAATTTGCGGTCCGTGTGACGAGCACACGGGACCGCAGGCCATCGTACGTCCTGACCCGGGTGGTGGAGAAATCGTCGTGACCCGACACAATGACCCGCATGGCGCAGTGGGTGGAGACGGTCCCGACCTTCGGGGTCCTCCTGCTCGTGCTCTTCCTGCCGGGCTGGCTCGTCGTGCGCGCCTTCGGCACGCGCGGCCTCGAGGCGCTCGCCGTCTCCCCTGCCGTGTCGACGGGGCTCGTGGCCGGCTACGCGACGCTCGCCGCACGGCTCGGCGTGCGCTGGGGACTGCTCCCGCTCGTCGTCGTGACGGCGGGGACGGTCGCCGCCGCGTGGCTCGGGATGCGAGTGTTCGGCCACCACGACGCCGAGCTGCGCCCGGCACGTCGTCTGCTCGGTCGACCACGTCCCGACGCGGTCATCGCGGTCGCCATCGGGATCGTGCTGGCGCTGGCGACGATCCTGCCCGCGATCGGCCGCCCGGACGAGCTCGTCGACTCGCCAGACGTCGTCTTCCACCTCAGCCGCATCAAGACCTTCCTCGCCAGCGGCGACTTCTCCATCGGCAACCCGACGCTCTATCCCACCGGCTTCCACTCCTGGGTCGCGACGAGCCTGCTGCCCGGCTGGGCCGACGTGCTACCGGGGACCAATGTCGCGACCGTCGTGCTCGCCGCCGTCGTGTGGCCGATCGGCTGCGTGGCGCTCGTGCGCCACGCGCTCGGCACCTCGCGCCTCGTCACGTATGCCGGGGGGTTCGCCTCCGCGGCCTTCATCTCCTTCCCGACGCTCCTGCTCGGCTGGGGCGTGCTGTGGCCCAACCTCATGGCGACGGCCCTGACCCCGGGAGCGCTCGCCCTCATGCTCCAGGCCGCCCGCTCCGGGCGCGTCGCGCAGTGGCTCGGCTTCGCGGTGGCGATGCTCGGCCTGGCCCTCATCCAGCCCAACGCCCTCGTCGCGCTCGTCCTCTTCGCCCTCGTCTGGTTCGTCACGGCCCGCGTGCGGGCGGGCCTGCTGCGACACGTGTCCTGGTGGACCGTCGCGAGGGACCTGGCGATCGTCGTCGTCGTCGGCGCCGCCGCCCTCGTCGCCGCCCCGTCCGTGTCGAGCCTGCTGGCCTCGACCCAGTCCTACGAGTGGAAGGACCGGGTCTCCGTCTGGACGGCGCTCGTCGAGGTCGTCGGGGGCCAGCTCCAGATCTCGCAGGTGCTGTGGGGCCTCGTCGTGCTCATCGCCCTCGGCATCGGCTGGATCGTGCTGCGCGCACGCGCCGCCCTGCCCGTGGTCGCGATGTGGGTGGCCTGCGTCGCGCTCTACGCCCTCGCGGCCTCCTCGACGAGCTCGTGGACCTCGCTCGTCACGGGCTACTGGTACAACGACAAGGTGCGCCTGGCCTCCCTCGCGGCCGTGCCCGGCGTCGTCCTCGTCGCGGCGTCCGCGCCCGCGGTGCGCGCGCTGCTGCGCAAGGTACCGCTGGTGGGCGCTCGGCCCGTCGTGACCGCCCTCCTGGCGGTGCTCGTCATCCCGCTGCTCACGCTCGGAGTCAACGGCGGCACCCGCAACACCGTGCTCGCCGGCTTCTTCCGACCGGCCGACCCCGACAAGGTGATCCTCTCCTTCGAGGCGCAGGACTCGCTGCGCCGGCTCGCCGCCCTCGTCCCGGCCGGTCAGGGAGTGGTCGGTCGACCGGAGAACGGCTCCCCGCTCATGTGGGCGCTCTTCGGCACGAACACGCTCTACCGCACCATCCCGATCCCCGCCGCGGGCGACGGGATCGTCATCGGGACGGGGTTCGACGACATGGCACACCGGCCTGACGTGTGCGCTGCGATGGCTCGGCACGACGTCCGGTGGGCGATCGACTCGCCCCACGTCTACTGGCTCGACGTGCCCGAGCGCTCCTCGGGGCTGAAGAACCTCGCGAAGGTCGACGGCGTCGAGCCGGTTCGGACCGACGGCGACTACACGCTCTACCGGGTCACCGGCTGCGGACTGGGTGGCGCCCCCTCGTCCTGAGCGACGAGGCGGGCCACGCTGCGGATGTCGCGGCCGTGGCTACGCTCGGGCCATGAGCTCGCCGTTGATCTCGCGCATGCAGCCGTTCGGAACCACGATCTTCGCCGAGATGTCGGCGCTCGCGACCCGGACCGGCGCCATCAACCTCGGCCAGGGATTCCCTGACACCGACGGGCCCCGCGAGATGCTCGAGGCGGCGAAGGCCGCCATCGACTCGGGTCGCAACCAGTACCCACCCGGCCCCGGCGTGCCCGAGCTGCTCGAAGCGGTGGCCGCGCACCAGCAGCGCTTCTACGGCCTCACCCTCGACCCCGGGTCACAGGTCCTCGTCACCGCGGGGGCCACCGAGGCGATCGCGGCGGTGGTCCTCGCGCTGTGCGAGCCCGGCGACGAGGTGGTGACCTTCGAGCCCTACTACGACTCGTATGCCGCCACGATCGCCCTCGCCGGCGCGACCCGCCGCACGTCGGTCCTGAGGTTCCCCGACTTCGCGGTCGACGAGGCGTCGCTGCGGGCGGCCTTCTCGCCGCGCACGCGCCTCGTCCTGCTCAACACGCCGCACAACCCGACGGGGAAGGTCTTCACGCGGGCCGAGCTGGAGCTTGTCGCCGACCTGGCGCGGGAGCACGACGCGTGGGTCGTCACCGACGAGGTCTACGAGCACCTCGTCTTCGACGACGCCCGGCACGTGCCGATGGCGACGCTGCCGGGCATGTTCGACCGCACCATCACGATCAGCTCGGCGGGCAAGACGTTCTCGGCCACGGGCTGGAAGGTCGGTTGGCTCTCGGGTCCGGCCGAGCCGGTCACAGCCGCGCGCACCGTCAAGCAGTTCCTCACCTACGTCGCGTCGGGGCCCTTCCAGCCGGCCGTCGCGCTGGCTCTCGGGCTCGGCGACGAGGTGTATGCCGGGATCCGCGCCTCGCTGCAGGCCAAGCGCGACCTGCTGTGCACGGCCCTCGAGGCGTCGGGCCTGCAGGTGGCCCGCCCGTCGGGCACGTACTTCGTCATCGCCGACGCCGCACCCCTCGGGGCCGTCGACGGGCTCGAGTTCGCGCGGCGGCTGCCGGACATCGCCGGCGTGGTGGGGGTACCGGTCTCGGTCTTCCACGACGACGAGGCTGCGGCACCCACGTTGGTCCGGTTCGCCTTCTGCAAGAGGGACGAGGTCCTGCTCGAGGCCAGCCACCGCCTCGCCGCTGCAGGCAGGCCGCCCCACGTCTCCGCCGGGTGAACCCCACCGCCACCCGAGTGGCCGCCCGGCCCCACTCGGGGCCACGCCGCAACACCACCACCACGTGACGGTCGTCGTCCACACCCCCGCAGGCAGACGCGCGCCCGTCCACAGGTGACCCGCCCTGACGCGCAGCACCATCAGGCTCGACCAGCATGGCGGCATGTCGATCGGGTCAGCACTGCTGGGCGCCGTCCTTGCCACCGTCTCCCTGACGAGTGCGAGCGCCGTCGCGTCCACGTCCGCGGGTCCTGGCCCTGCCAGTGACCGTCGGGTCGCCCCCGCGCCACCGGCTGGCCGGTGGTCATGGCCCCTCGACCCGGAGCCCGAGGTCGCGCGCCGGTTCGACCCGCCCGCCCGGGCGTGGACGTCCGGCCACCGCGGAGTGGATCTGGCCGCGTCGGTCGGGCAGCTTGTCCTGGCACCGACCGACGGACGGGTCTCGTGGACGGGGGTCATCGCGGGGCGAGCCGTGGTCGTCGTCCTGCACGACGGGGGTCTGAGAAGCACTTTCGAACCCGTCGCCGCAGCCCGGCCCGTCGGCACGTTCGTCACACGAGGAGACGCCATCGGACAGGTGACGTCGACACCCGGCCACTGCGCTCCCCGAACCTGCTTGCACTGGGGCGTGCTGCGGGGCGAGACCTACCTCGACCCGCTGACCTTCGTGGGTCGATCGCGGGTCATCCTCCTCCCGCTCCCGTGAGACCGCGGCGGGTCGGCGCTCAGGCTCGGGGATGCGCCTGCTCGTAGCTGCGGCGCAGGCGGTCGACGGACACGTGCGTGTAGATCTGGGTCGTCGCGAGACTGGCGTGGCCGAGGATCTCCTGGACCATGCGAAGGTCCGCACCTCCCTCGAGCAGGTGGGTGGCCGCACTGTGCCGCAGGCCGTGCGGACCGAGGTCAGGAGCGTCGGGGAGGTGCGAGAGCAGCTCGTGCACGACGGACCGCACCTGCCGCGCGTCCACGCGGCGACCACGCCGTCCGAGGAAGAGCGCCGGGCCGGAGTGCTCGCCGACGAGTCGCGGCCGGACAGCGAGCCAGGCCTCGATGGCGCGCGCCGCCGGCGCACCGAAGGGCACGATCCGCTCCTTGGCCCCCTTGCCCATCACGCGCACCACGCCCTGCGCCAGGTCCACGTCGTCGATGTCCAGCGCCGCGAGCTCGCCCACGCGGATGCCACTGGCATAGAGCAGCTCGAGCATCGCGCGGTCGCGGACATGGATCGGGTCCTCGTCGTCGGCGCGGGTGGCGGCGAGGTCGAGCATCTCGGTCGCCTCCCCCTGGCGCAGCACCCCCGGGAGGCTGGCGAGTCGCTTCGGTGCCACCAGGCGGAGGGACGGATCGGTCGGGATGCGCCCGGTGTGCTCGGCCCAGCGCAGGAAGGTCCGGGCCGAGGCCGCCCGGCGAGCGATCGTCGCCCGGGCCGCACCGGCGTCGGCCTGGACGCCCAGCCACGCCCGGAGGTCACCGATGCGCAGGTCGGCGATCTCGCCGATGCCGCGGTCCACCGCGAAGGTCAGCAGGTGGCGGACGTCCCCGAGGTAGGCACGGCGGGTGTGGTCCGATCTGCCACGCTCGGCGCCGAGGTGGCGGGAGTACGCATGGAGCAGCTCGGCATACCGCTCGGGCACCGCCCGATCGGTCGGTCGTCCGGCCTGCGCCACATCCGTCACTCCCGCACCATCGCAAAGCGCCCCACGCTTGGCAAGCCCCCTCCCCCGGATGTCCCTTCAGCCGAGTGGGAGCTGATGGCGTCGGGGCCGTTTGCGCCACGTGCCCGCGGACTCGGTGACGAGGCCGAGCCGCTCGAGGCGTCCCAGCGCCGCCCGGACCAGGAGCGGCGCCTGCGCCACCTGACGGACGATCACGTCCAGGGTGAGCCCGGAGCGGAACGGCACGACCTCGAGGACTGACGCGTCGAGCGGCGGTAGGTCGTCCTCGGGGAGCACGGGGCCTCGGCCCGGCTCGCACGCGTCGTCGCCGAGGTCGCCCACGAGATCGACGACCTCTTCGGCACTCGTGACGAGGACCGCCCGCGCGTCACGGATCTCCTGGTGGCAGCCGGACGAGGTCATCGACGTGACCGGGCCGGGAACGGCCCCGACCGGTCGTCCGGCCTCGATCGCGTGTTTGACGGTGTTGCGTGAGCCGGATCGCAGGTCGGCCTCGACGACGACCGTGCCGCGGGTCATCCCGGCGATGAGGCGGTTGCGCGCCAGGAACCTCGACTTCATCGGGGCCGAGCCGGGAGCCACCTCCGACACCACGAGCCCGTCACGCGCGATCCGTGAGATGAGGGTGGCGTGCCCCGAGGGATAGGGCCGCTCCACCCCGCCCGCCAGCACCGCGACCGTGGCACCGTCGACGGCCAGGGCGCCTCGATGGGCACTGCCGTCGATGCCGAAGGCCGCCCCCGACACGACGGCCCACCCCCGCTGGCACAGTCCGGCGGCGATGTCGGCGGCCACCTGCTCGCCGTACGCCGTGGCGGAGCGTGAGCCGACGACCGCCACGGATCGTTCGACGGTCTCGGCGAGGTCGAGCGGACCGCGCACCCAGAGGCAGTAGGGCGGGACGGCCACCTGTCCGAGCCGTTCGGGCCACTCGTCGTCGCCGGGGACGACGACCCGGGCCCCGACCTTCGCCGCGATGTCGAGGTCGCGGTCGGTGTCGAGCACCGCGAGCCTCGCGGCGAAGCGTGCCATGGTGCCGCGCCCGGCGCGGATGCGCTCGACGGTCTCGACGGCACCCAGCTGCTCGACCAGACCGGGCACCTCCTTGTCGCACGGCTCCGCGAGTCGCGACAGCGATGCCCGCGCGAACCGGTCAGCGTCCACCGTCCACCCCCTGCAGGACGTTCGTGGGACCACCGTCGGCCACGGGCCCGGGCCGTCGTCGGGTGCTCATGCGGCCACCCCGGCCCGGTGTCGCAGCGACATGGCCAGGTCGACCTGGTCTCGTCCGGGACGTTGGAGCCCCAGGACGTCGGCGATGGTCCACGCGCACCGCAACGTGCGGTCGTAGCCGCGCAGGCTGAGGGCCCCACTCTCGAGCGCACGGTCGAGCGTGGTCGTGGCGCTGCTCGGCAGCCGCCACGGGCGAGCCCGCAGCACCGAACCGGGCACGTCCGCGTTCACCCCTCCCCGCCGCTCCAGCGCCTCGCGCCACCGCTCCCCCTGCGCGGTGCGGGCGGCGGCCACCCGCGCGGCCACCGAGGCTGTGGGCTCCCCCGGCGCCGCGCCCGCCAGCGAGAGCCCCRGAGGCTGCACGTGGACCTGCAGGTCGACGCGGTCGAGCAACGGGCCGCTCAGCTTGCCGAAGTAGGCGCGACGCATGAGCGGGGTGCACGTGCAGTCGAGGCCCTTGCCCCACCCGTGGCCGCACGGGCACGGGTTGGCCGCCATGACGAGCTGGAAGCGAGCCGGGAAGGTGACCGTCTCCTGAGCCCGGGCGATCGAGACCGACCCGCTCTCGAGCGGCGTGCGCAGCGCCTGGAGAACGCCCTTGTCGAACTCCGGCGTCTCGTCGAGGAAGAGGACCCCGTGATGGGCCTGGGTGATCGCACCGGGGCGGATGCGCCCGCTGCCGCCGCCGATGACCGCGGCCTGCGACGCGCCGTGGTGAGGAGCGACGAAGGGAGGCCGGGTGATGAGCCGCGCATCCTGCCCGGGCCCGAGCGCTCCGAGCACCGAGTGGATCGCCGTGACCTCCATCGACTCGGCCTCACCGAGCGCCGGCAGCAGTCCGGGCAGCCGCTCGGCCAGCATCGTCTTGCCGGCGCCCGGCGGACCCGCGAGCAGCAGGTGGTGACCTCCGGCAGCCGAGATCTCGAGCGCGAGCTTGGCGTCCGACTGGCCGACGACCTCGCTCAGGTCGCGCACCGGCTCCGGTGGCGGTGGGGCGACCAGGGGCACCGGCACCTCCGCCACGCCACGTCCCTTCCCGAGGGCGGCGTAGCGCCGGACGAGCTCCGTGACGTCGGCCACCGGGTGCACCCGCACGCCGGACACGAGGCGGGCCTCCCCCGCGTTGGCGACCGGTACCACGACATGTCGCACCCCCACGAGGGACGCCGCTCGCACGAGCGGCAGCACCCCTGGCACCGGACGCACGGTGCCGTCGAGACCGACCTCGCCGATGTGGACGACGTCGCGCACGACGCCGACCGGCACGAGATCCATGGCGGCGGCGACGGCGATGAAGATGCCGAGGTCGAAGCCGGTGCCGACCTTGCGCTCCCCCGCCGGGGACAGGTTGACGGTGACGCGGCGCTGGCTCACCGGCATCTTCTCGATGAGCGCGGCTGCGGCCTTGATGCGGTCGGAGGACTGCTTGACGGCCGAGTCGCCCAGGCCGCTGATCGCGAAGCCCGGCAACCCTGGGGTCACGTGCGCCTCGACGTCGACGACGAACCCGTGCACCCCGCGCAGCCCGACCGACCTCGTGCGCCCGAGTCCCATCAGCACACCGCCCGTAGGTGCTCGAGGTGTGCCCGACCGGAGGGCGGGCGCAGGATGGAGATGACGTCGATCCGCAGGGCGAGACCGCGCGCGAGGTCGGCGTGGTCGTCGCGCCAGAGCCCGGCCAGCCGCCGCAGCCGGCGCTGCTTGCTCCGCGTCACCGCCTCGAAGGGTGCGCCGTAGGCCTCCGTCGTGCGGGTCTTGACCTCGCAGACGACGAGCTCACGGCCGTCGACCGCAACGACGTCGATCTCGCCCCGCACGCACCGCCAGTTGCGGTCGAGGATCGTCAGTCCCTGCGCGAGCAGGTAGCGGCAGGCGAGGCGTTCGCCGTAGTCGCCGAGGGCGCGGCTGGAGAGGTCCATGCCGACCACCCTCCCGGCGACCGCCCGGGGAGGACACCCGTCAGCGCCGGGCTGTGGACGGCATACGTCGTCGGCGAGGGGGTGTGGACAAAGGGACGTCAGCCGACCCGAGCCTCGTGGCGCGAGTCGCCGTGCGCGTCACCGCGTCAGGAGAAGTCGCCGCTCTCGGGGAGCTTGATGTCGGGCTTGGGCAGCTCCTCGACGTTGACGTCCTTGAACGTCACGACGCGGACGTTCTTGACGAAGCGCGCCGGGCGGTAGATGTCCCAGACCCACGCGTCGGCCATCGTCACGTCGAAGAAGACCTCGCCGCCGTCGCTGCGCACCTTCACGTCGACCGAGTTCGCGAGGTAGAAGCGTCGCTCCGTCTCGACGACGTGGGTGAAGAGGCCGACGACGTCGCGGTACTCCTTGTAGAGCTGGAGCTCCATCTCGGTCTCGTACTTCTCGAGATCTTCCGAACTCACCTGATCGCCGTCCCTGTCTGATCTGCCGTGGCGGGCTCCGGAGCGAACGTCTCCGTGCCCTCATTCAACACCTCGACAGGCTCCGTCGAGTACACGCCGGGCAGGCGCCACGAGCGTCGGTGCAGCTCGCACGGCCCGTGGCGCGCCAGGGCGTCCATGTGCTCGGGTGCGGAGTAGCCCTTGTTGAGCGACCAGCCGTATGCCGGGTGGTCGCTCGAGAGGGCCACCATCATCTGGTCCCGCTCCACCTTGGCCAGCACGCTCGCGGCGGCGACCGAGGAGCACTTGAGGTCGGCCTTGATCATGGTGGTGACCGGCGGGGTCGTCGGGCCCGAGGCGTCGGCGAACGCGAAGAGCCCCACCTCGATCGGTGCCGTGAGCCAGTCGTGGTTGCCGTCGAGGATGACGAGGTCGGGCACGACACCGAGTCCGCCGAGGGCGCGCAGGCCGGCGAGGCGCAGCGCCGCCATGATGCCGATCTCGTCGATCTCGTGGGGGCCCGCGTGGCCGACCGCGTGGGCGACGGCCCACCGTTCGATGCGCGGCACGAGCACCGTGCGGGCCCGCTCGGTGAGCAGCTTGGAGTCCTTGACCCCGATCGGTGCCGAGCGCACAGTCTCGTCGATGACGACGACACCGACACTGACGGGCCCCGCGAGCGCGCCCCGGCCGACCTCGTCCATGCCGGCGAGCAGACGGTGTCCGGAACGCTGCAGGGCGCGCTCGACCCGGAGCGACGGTTTCTTGGAGGGTGCAGGACGTGCCATGGTGCGGGGTGCGCCGATCAGCTGGCCGCGGCCTTCGTCGCCGACACGCTCGGCGTGGCGCCCTGGCTCGGGTTGACCGTGGACTTCGGCGCGGGCTTCGTCGACGGGGTGGTGGCCGTGGGGACCTGCGAGAAGGTGCGCTCCGGCACGCCGAGCCACGTCACGTGGTCGATCGGCCAGACGACGAAGAGGGCGCGGCCGACGACCTTGTCCATGGGCACCGAGCCCGTGGCCCCGGTCCCGTCGTCGTGCCAGCGGCTGTCGGACGAGTCGCTGCGGTGGTCGCCCATGACCCAGATGCGACCGGCGGGAACGGTGATGTCGAACTTCTTGCCCTCGCTGGGGAAGTCGCCCGGCTTGACGTAGGGCTCGGTGATCTCGACGCCGTTGACCTTGATCTTGCCGGTGTCACCGTTGGCCTGGACGTGGTCGCCGGGCAAGCCGATGACGCGCTTGATGAGGTGGTTCTCCGAGTCCTCGGGGAGCAGCCCCACGAAGACGAGCGCGTCGTGGAACGGCCCACCGACGGTGCTGTGCGTCTCGCTGAGTCCGCCGAGCCAGGGGCTCGGCACCCCCGGGTCCTCGAAGACGACGACGTCGCCACGCTTGAGGTCGAAGGGGCCCGGCGTCAGCTTGCTGACGATGACGCGGTCGTCCTTGACGAGGGTGTTCTCCATCGAGCCGGACGGGATGTAGAACGCCTGGAAGAGCCACGTCTTGACCACGAAGGAGAGCGCCATCGCGAGGACGACGACGATGACGAGCTCCTTGAGGCCGGCGAGGATCGTCGCCCCGAAGCTGCGAGGCTCGTCGTAGTCGTCGTCGAAGTCGTCGTCGAGGTCGTCGGTGTCGTCAGCAGTGCGCCCTCGGGTCGGGTCTTCGGGGCGTCCGGTGTACTGCGACATCACTCACCATTTCGTGGGACGGGGGCAATTGGTGCTGCGTCGACCGGTCCGAGCCGATCGAGCGGCCAGTATCGCACCCAAACCTTGCCGACCACGTCGTCACCCGGCACCATGCCGCCACCCGGGTCGCCGAGGTGGGCGCGTGAGTCGGCGGAGGAGCCCCGGTTGTCTCCCATGACCCAGAAGCGGTCCGCGGGCACCGTCACGTCGAAGGTCAGCTCGCTCGGTTTCTGGCCCGCCGCGATGTACGGCTCGGTGACGGCGACCCCGTTGATCTCCAGGCGTCCGTCGGGCGCGCAGCACCGCACGTGGTCGCCGGGCAGGCCGATGACCCGCTTGACGTAGTCCGTCGGCTGCCCCTGACCGGCCAGGCTCTGGACGGCGGCCACAAGCGTCTGGAGGACCCCCCGCTCGGGGGCTGGGACGTGGAAGGCCCGGGACGCGTCGAAGACGACGATGTCGCCGCGGTGCAGGTCCGCCGGGGAGGTCGTGCGGCTGACGAGGATGCGGTCGCCGACGAGCAGCGTGTCCTGCATCGACGCGCTGGGGATGCCGAACGGCGTCACGAGGAAGGCGCGGAGCAGCACGACCGCGAGCACCAGCAGCGCGGGCCCGAGCAGCCACCGGCGCCGGCGCGCGGCGGCATACGCCCGTGACCGCCCGGCGTGCGACGTCGGCGCCGCGGGTCCCCCCGGACGCGAGGAAGGCGCGGCCGACCCCGTTTCGGGGGGCGTCCCGGATGTCTTCCGGACGGCCCGCTCGGGGTCCACCGCGCCTCTCGTGCCTAGAAGGACGACCGCGTCAGCAGGTCGTCAGCTCTTCGCGCCGGTCTTGGCGGGGATGCTGTCGCGCTTCTCGCGGATCTTGGCGGCCTTGCCGCGCAGACCACGGAGGTAGTAGAGCTTCGCGCGACGGACGTCACCGCGGGTGACGACCTCGATCTTGTCGATGACCGGGGTGTGCACCGGGAAGGTGCGCTCGACGCCGACACCGAAGGAGATCTTGCGGACGGTGAAGGTCTCGCCGATGCCGCCACCGTGGCGACGGATGACGACGCCCTGGAACACCTGGACACGCGAGCGCGTGCCCTCGATGACCTTGACGTGGACCTTGAGGGTGTCGCCGGCGCGGAACTCGGGAACGTCCGAGCGCAGCGATGCGGCGTTGATCTCGTCAAACGTGTGCATGATGCTTCGCTTTCCTGGGTGCCACAGGCCACCTCGTCACAAAGGTCTGGACGCGTCCGTCGGGCCGCGTCGAGTCACCGGTGCTGCTCGGTGGTGCTGGGTGGTGCTGGGTGGTGCTGGGTGGTGACCCGACTCCCCCTGTGGCAGGGGCCGTCGTGTGCCGGACGCAAGGAGCAAGTCTGCCAGAGCACCCGGCATACCAGAAATCGGCGGTCGCGGCTCGGGGGCGCGGGTGCCCTAGCGTGGGCCCGTGAGCGTCTCCCCCGGCTGGCCCGTCTACCTCTGCCTCGTCATCCTCCTCGCCGTGACCGTGGTCGCCAACCGGGTCAGCGGCATCGGCCTCGAGCGGCAGTCAGCGGTCGCCGGCGCCCGGGCGGTCGTGCAGCTGTCGCTCGTTGCGCTCGTCATCACCGCCGTGGTCGGCTCGTTGTGGTGGTCGTTCCTCGCGGTGGGCGCGATGTTCGCCACCGCCGTCGCCACGACGTCCAAGCGGGTGGGCGCTCCCCGCACCTGGCCCTGGGCCGCCGCCGCGATGGCCTGCGGCATCGTGCCGGTGGTGGCCATCGTGCTGGCCACGGGGTCGGTGCCGCTGACCGGGATCGCGGTCATCCCCGTCGCGGGCATCGTCATCGGAAACACCATGACCGTGCACACGCTCGTCGGGCGGCGCACGTTCGCGGCCCTGCGCGAGGAGCACGGGCAGTACGAGGCGTCACTGTCGCTCGGGCTCACCTCGAGCCAGGCCATCGACGAGATCATCGCGAGACGGGTGCCCGAGGGGATCGTCCCGAGCCTCGACCAGGTGCGCACGTCCGGCATCGTCACGCTCCCGGGGGCCTTCATCGGCGTCATGCTCGGCGGGGGCAGCGCGGTCCAGGCCGCGACCGCCCAGGTGCTCGTCCTCTTCGCGATCATGGCGACGCAGTCGATCACCGCCGGGGTGCAGGCCGCGCTGATCCGCCGGCGCCTGCTGCTGCCGGACGACCTCGGGCTCGCCCTCGTGTCGTGACGGGCGCGCCGGTCAGCCGCGCCGACGCTTGACGAGGGTGACCGCCCCGGGGATGGGAGCTTCCGAGTCGACGAGGCGGTAGCCCGCCTTCTTGTACATCCGCAGGTTCTCGGCGCTGTGGGCGCCCGTGTGGAGCGTGAACGTGCGTATGCCGTCCGGCGCCGTCGACTCGGCGTGCTCGAGCAGACGGCGGCCGAGTCCGCGACCCTGGAGGTCCGGGACGACGCAGAGACGCCCGATGAACCAGTCGTCACCGGGGGCCGACGGCCGGGACGTCCGCACCGCGCCGACGAGGCGGCCGCCGCTGCGGGCCACCCACGTCTGCGTCGTGTCGAGGCTGGCGCGGACGTCGTCGAGGCTCTCGCGGAGCGCGGGGATGTCGAGCGTGTCGTTGACGACCGCCTCCTGCACCCAGCAGGCGCGCATGAGGACGGCGAGCTCGGGCACGTCCCCCGGCGTCGCGGCGCGGATGTCGACGTCCTGGTCCCCCACGGCTCCGTGGGAGGCGTGGAGCAGGTCGGGCCGGCGTGCGGCGGTGCGCGCGAGCCGCTGCTCGTGGCGCCAGGCCGCGATCGCGCCGTGGTTGCCGGACAGGAGCACCGGCGGGACCTCGCGGCCGTTCCACGAGCTGGGCTTGGTGTAGACGGGGTACTCGAGCAGACCGTCCTCGTGCGACTCCTCCACGAGGGACTCGGCGTTGCCGATGACGCCGGGGACGAGCCGGCCGACCGCCTCGACCATGGCGAGCACGGCCACCTCGCCGCCGTTGAGGACGTAGTCGCCGAGGCTGACGACCGAGACCTCGAGACCGAGGTCCTCACGCGCGTGGTCGTAGACGCGCTCGTCGATGCCCTCGTAGCGGCCGCAGGCGAAGGCCAGCCACGGCTCCTGCGCGAGCTCGCGCGCGAGCGCCTGCGTGAACGGCTGGCCGCCGGGGCCGGGGACGACGAGCCGCGGCTTCAGGCCCTCTGGGTTGTCCTGTGCCAGAACGTGGTCGAGCGCCTCGGACCACGGCTGCGGCTTCATGACCATGCCCGCTCCCCCGCCGTACGGGGTGTCGTCGACGGTGCGGTGGCGGTCGTGGGTGAAGCCGCGCAGGTCGTGGATGCGGACGTCGAGCAGCCCGTCCTCGCGCGCCTTGCCGATGAGCGAGAGGTCGAGGGGGGCGAGGTAGTCCGGGAAGATGGAGACGACGTCGACACGCATGGCCGGACGAGCGCGAGGTGTCGGCGGCTGCTCGGGCAAGGTCACTCGGCGCCCTCGCGGTAGAGGTCGAAGAGACCGGCCGGCGGGTCGACGACGACGTGGTCGTCGGCGACGACGGGCACGATGCGCTTGACGAACGGGACGTATGCCATGACCCCGTCAGTGAGCGTGACGACGAGGCGGTCCTGTGCCGGCCCGATCTCGAGCCCGCTCACGGTGCCGACCGTCTCGCCGTTCGTGTCGCGCACCTCGAGACCGACGAGGTCCTCCTCGTAGTAGGCCTCGTCCTCGGCCTGGGGGTCGGACTCGGGCAGCACGAGGCGCGTGCCACGCAGGCTCTCAGCGCCGGTACGGTCCGGGATCTCCTCGAAGGTGAGCAGCCAGATGCCGCGGTGCACCCGCGTCGACGCGATGGTCAGCGCCGTCGGGACGCCGGATCCCGGCTCGGCCTCGGTCGCGACGACGGTGCCGACGGCGAACCGCGTCTCCGGGTCGTCGGTGTGCAGCTGGACGGTCACCTCTCCCAGCAGACCGTGGGGTTTGCCGATGCGGGCGAGCACGACGTTCATGGGCCGAATCCTCTCAGTTCTGGCGACGGCAGGAGACCACTGGCCGCAAGCGGTGCGAGAACGCGAGAGGGGCGCCCCGGCAGATCCGGGGCGCCCCTCTCGGTGACTCGGGTGGAGTCGTCGGCGCTCAGCGTGCGCGGTCGGTGTCGACGATGTCGACGCGCACGTTGTTGTTGCCCGCGAGGGCGCCGACGACGGTGCGCAGCGCGCTCGCCGTGCGGCCGGAGCGGCCGATGACGCGGCCGAGGTCGTCGGGGTGGACCCGGACCTCGAGCAGCTCTCCGCGGCGCAGATCCTTGCGGCGCACGACGACGTCCTCGTCGTGGTCGACGATGCCCTTGACGAGGTGCTCGAGCGCCTCCTCGAGCATGCTCAGGCCTCGGCCTTCGCGGTGTCGTCGGCAGCGGCCTCGGCCGGAGCCTCGGTGGCCTTCTCGTCGGCCTTGGCCTCGTCAGCCTTGGCCTCTTCAGCCTTCGGCTCGGCCTTCTTCGCGGCCTTCTTGCGCGGCGTCGGGCCGTCGGTGCCGGCGTCGTTCTTGCCACCGGCAGCGGCGACTGCGGCCTCGTAGAGGTCCTTCTTCGGGGTCTTCGGCTCCTTGGTCTGGAGCTTGCCCTCGTCGACGATCTTGATGAGCGCCGCGACGGCCTCGGTCGGCTGCGCACCCTGGCCGAGCCAGTAGTGCGCGCGCTCGATGTCGATCTCGATGAGCGACGGCTGCTCGGTGGGGTGGTACTTGCCGATCTCCTCGATGGCACGGCCGTCACGCTTGGTGCGCGAGTCCATGACGACGACGCGGTAGTACGGTGCACGGATCTTGCCCATGCGCTTCAGACGGATCTTGACTGCCATGGTGGCGGTCTCCTCAACCAGTAGTGAGCGCGGCGAGACCGACTGGGTTCAGCCGGGGTGCCGACGCTCGGTGTGTAGGCGTCCGGTCCAGCCGAGAGGGGGCCGGACGGGTACAGCCCTCCATTCTGCCAGACCGGAGAGGGTGCTCCGGACACGGGCCCGGCGACGACGTGCGTATGCCGCCCGCGCCCTCACGCGTGGGCGGCACGCACCGCCAGGGCGTGGCGGACGACGTCCCGCCGGGAGACGTCGGCGCCGCCCTCGATGACAGGCACCCGCGAGGGCTCGAAGCCCGCGCGGGCGAGGCCCGTCCGCAGCTCCGGCCCGTGCAGCCGGCACTCGAGGACCCCGCCGACGGGCGACAGCCGGAGCAGCTCGAAGACAGTGGCCGGGTCCGGGACGACGGTCGACGAGAAGAGCGGCACCCCGAGCTCCGCGGCGACGGCGGCAGCGAGGCTGGTCCCGCCGTAGCCGGGGACGCCGGGCCCGTCCACGACACAGGCGACCCGGCGGTGGCCCTGGGCGCGGTAGGGCACGGACGGCCAGTCGGTGGAGAGCATCGTGAAGCGCTCGTGGTCGCGCCAGTCGCGGCGTCCGTCGACGCCGGGCAGGTGCAGGAAGTGGCGGGAGTAGCCCTCGTGCACGAAACCGATCGAGCGGGCGAGCCCTGCGGATCGGTGGTTGGCCGGCTGGATGTTGGCTTCGACGCGGTGCAGCCCCATCCCCCGGGGCGGGTCGGCGAAGAGCAGGTCGAGCACGAGGCGCAGCCCCTCGGCGAAGAGGCCACGGCCGGCATACGGGTCGTAGGAGTCGTAGCCGACGGTGGCGTTGCGGAACGACCCGCCGACCACGTTGGCGACGTTGACGCGCCCGACGAGCCCGTGCGAGCCCTCGGCGTCGAGCGCGTGCACCATGAAGGTGCGGTAGGTCGGCGACTGGTTGGCGATGACGACCGGCAGGTTGTGCGGGTCGGGCATGGCGAAGTCGGCGAGGCGCCGCGCCGAGAGGGTGACGGCGGCGGTGTAGGCCGGGATGTCGGCCGGGGTGGGTGGCCGCACCTCGACGCGGTCGCCCGTCGCGGTGAACGGTGGCTCGTCGGCGTCCGGCTCGCGGGCGTGCTCAGACGACAACGCGACCTCGCAGGACGACACCCAGCGGGTCGGCGACGACGGTGACGTCGGCGCGGGGGTCGGCGGCGTAGACGACGAGGTCGGCGTCCTCGCCCTCGACGATGCCGGGACGCCCGAGCCACTCGCGCGCGCCCCACGTCGCTGCGGCGACCACCTCGGTGTTGGTCAGCCCTGCCTTGGTCAGCTCGACCATCTCCTGGGCGACGAGGCCGTGCGGCAGGCTCCCGCCGGCGTCGGTGCCGACGTAGATCGGCACGCCGGCCTCGTGCGCCGCGGCGACGGTGGCGTAGCGCCGCTCGTGCAGGTCGAGCATGTGGCGGTGGTAGTCCGGGAACTTCTCCTTGGCCGGCTCGGCGAGCTCGGGGAACTGGGCGATGTTGACGAGGGTCGGGACGATGGCGATGCCCTGCTCGGCGAAGGTGTCGATGGAGTCCTCGCACAGTCCCGTCGCGTGCTCGATGCAGTCGATGCCCGCCGCGGCGAGGTCGCGCAGGGACTGCTCACCGAAGCAGTGCGCCGTGACGCGCACCCCCTCCTCGTGCGCGGCGGCGATCGCGTCGGCCACGGCCTGGCGCGACCAGCTCGGGGCCAGGTCGCCGACGTCACGGTCGATCCAGTCGCCCACGAGCTTGACCCAGCCGTCGCCACGGCGCGCCTCGAGGCGGACGTGGCGGGCGAGCTCGTCCTCCTCGACCTCGTGGGCGTAGTTGCGGATGTAGCGGCGGGTGCGGGCAATGTGCCGACCGGCGCGGATGATCTTCGGCAGGTCCTCGCGCTCGTCGACCCAGTGCGTGTCGCCGGGCTGCCCTGCGTCGCGGATGAGGAGCGTGCCGCGGTCGCGGTCGGTGATCGCCTGCTGCTCGGCCTCCTCGGGCGGGACGGCGCCGTGGGGGCCGAGCCCGACGTGGCAGTGGGCGTCCACGAGACCCGGGAGCACCCATCCCTCGAGGGTCTGCACGTCGGCACCGCCGGAGGGGGGCGTGAACGACAGCCGCCCGTCGACGACCCACAGCTCGTCGACGACGTCGTCGGGACCGACGAGCACCCGACCGCGGACGTGGAGCACCGGTGCACTCATGGCACCGACCCTAACCTCCGACCTGCGCGGGCCCAGCCAGCGACGCGTCGCCGTGTGCAGCGTGTGGGGTCAGGACCCCACCCGCTGCACACGGGCGCGGGACGGACCCCTGCCGGAAGCGCTCGGTCAGCGACCGCCGCCGAGGAACTTCTCGAAGCCCTTGGGCAGGCTCGACGGGTCGAAACCGGCCATCGGGTCGGCGTCGTCGGCCGCACGGTCGGGGCCGCCCGCATCGCCCGCGCCCGGAGCCCCGAACGCGCTCGCGGCGGAGGCGGCACGCCCCGAGGCGGCCTTCTCCGCGGCGGCCCGCTCCTCGGCGGCGCGCTTGGCGGGGTTGCCGCTCTTGCTCTTCTTGCGCTGCGGGGCCTGCTTGCCGCGCTTGCCGGCACCGGGGATGCCGGGCATGCCCGGGAGGCCGCCACCGCCGCCGCGGGCCATCGACTTCATCATCTTCTGGGCCTGGCCGAAGCGCTCGAGCAGCTGGTTGACCTCGGTGACGGTGACGCCCGAGCCCTTGGCGATGCGGGCGCGGCGCGAGCCGTTGATCTGCTTGGGGTGGGTGCGCTCGAACGGGGTCATCGAGCGGACCATCGCCTCGACGCGGTCGAACTCGCGGTCGTCGAAGGCGTCGAGCTGGTCGCGCATCCCCTGCATGCCCGGCATCATCTTGAGCATCGACTTGAGCGAGCCCATCTTCTTGATGGCGTTCATCTGCTGGAGGAAGTCCTCGAAGGTGAAGTCCTCCTCGGCGAGGAACTTACGCGCCATCTCGTCGGCCTGGCGCTTGTCGAACGCCTTCTCGGCCTGCTCGATGAGGGTCAGCACGTCACCCATGTCGAGGATGCGGCTGGCCATGCGGTCGGGGTGGAACACCTCGATGTCGGTGACCTTCTCACCCGTCGAGGCGAACATGATCGGCTCGCCGGTGAGCTCGGCGACCGACAGGGCGGCACCACCACGGGCGTCGCCGTCGAGCTTGGACAGGACGACACCGGTGAAGGCGACGCCCTCGTGGAACGCCTGGGCGGTCTCGACGGCAGCCTGGCCGATCATGGCGTCGAGGACGAAGAGGACCTCGTCGGGCGCGATGGCCGTGCGGATGTCGGAGGCCTGCTGCATGAGGTTGGCGTCGACGGCGAGGCGGCCTGCGGTGTCGACGATGACGACGTCGTACTGCTTGGCGCGAGCCTGCTCGATACCCATCCGGGAGACGTGGACGGGGTCACCGAACGAGCGGGTGCCCTCGCCGGAGTCGAGCACGGCGTCGTGGCCGCCCATGTTGCCCCGCTCGGGCGCGAAGACGGGGATGCCGGCTCGCTCGCCGACGACCTCGAGCTGGGTCACGGCGTTCGGGCGCTGGAGGTCGGCCGCGACGAGGAGCGGCGTGTGCCCCTGGCTCTTGAGCCACTTGCCGAGCTTGCCGGCGAAGGTCGTCTTGCCCGAGCCCTGGAGGCCGGCCAGCATGATGACCGTCGGCGGCTGCTTGGCGAAGCGGATGGTGCGCGTCTGCCCGCCGAGGATGGCGACGAGCTCCTCCTGCACGATCTTGACGACCTGCTGGGCCGGGTTGAGCGCCTGGCTGACCTCGGCGCCGAGGGCCCGCTCGCGCACCGAGCTGGTGAACCGCTTGACGACGGGCAGGGCGACGTCGGCGTCGAGCAGGGCGAGGCGGATGTCGCGGATCGTCGCGTTGACGTCGGACTCCGTGAGCCGGCCCTTGCCGCGGAGGTTCTTGAACGTCGCGGTCAGGCGGTCAGACAGGGATGCAAACACCGGGCAAGGTTATCCGCTCCGGCGCGTGGGTCCGACCCGACGTCCGAGGAGGTATGCCGTGAGCCGCGGTGGCGCGCGGAGGTTACGTTGGTCGGATGGCTGACCTCATCGACAAGATCGCGTGGATCCACCTGGACGAGCGGCGCCTGCTCGTGGCCCGCAACGCCGGCCGCGAGCGGTTCTACCTGCCCGGCGGCAAGCGCGAGCCGGGCGAGAGCGACGTGGAGACGCTGGTCCGCGAACTCGACGAGGAGCTGGCGGTCACGGTTGATGCTGCGACGGCCAGGCACGTCGGCACGTTCGAGGCGCTCGCCGACGCGCGTACGGACGGCCTCCTCGTGCGCCTCACCTGCTACACCGCCCTCCACACGGGCGTATCTGCGCGGTCCGGGGGCCGCGCAGATACCTCGAACCGCCTGGGAGTGGTGAGGAGGAGGAGGAGGAGGAGGCGGCTGCTCAGTCGGCGTCGCAGGTGTCGATGATCATCGCGACCGCCTGCGCGGCCCGGGCGGGCGCCAGCTGCCCACCACCGAACTCGGTCACGTAGAACGTGTCGAGGGTCTGGCCGGCATACGTGGCGATGTGGGCGGAGCGCACCGACAACGACGCCCGGGCGAGCGTGATGCCGATGTCCTGCAGCAGTCCCGGGCGGTCGGTGGCGCGCACCTCGATGACCGTCGCGGTGTCGGACGCGCTGCTGATGACCATGGCCCGCGTCGAGTCGACCGACCCCGAGCCGGGGCTTCGGACCCCCGAGGACTTGCGTCGCTGCAGCTTGCCCAGCGGCGCGCGGTCGCCCTTCGCGACCCGCATGAGGTCGCGGCCGATCACCCCGGGAAGCGGGGTCTCGCCGGAGGGCGAGTCGACCCACCACTCGTTGACGGCGACGCCGTCGATGGTGCGGACGATGGCCGAGCGCACGACGAAGCCGTGCGCGGCGAGCAGGCCGGCCGTGTCGGCGAAGAGGCCGGCGCGGTCGCGGTCGATGATGTCGATGCGGTGGGCGCCACCGAGGGATGACACGGTGACGTAGGGCTCTCCGGACGCGATGCGGTCGAGGGCGTCGCCCCCGAGCGCCAGGGTCTCGATCGGTTCCACGACGAGAGGCCCCTCTCCTGGGGTTTGGGCGATGAGTGCCGAACGGCAGGCCTGGTAGAGGCGCTGGACGAGGCCGGCCCGCCAGTCGCTCCAGGCCTTGGGCCCGGCGGCGGACGCGTCGGCCTCGGTGAGGGCGCGCAGGAGGTCGAGGGTCGTGGCCGAACCGTCGACGGCGTCCGAGAGCGCGATGATCGTCGCCGGGTCCTCGGGGTCGCGACGGGTGGCCAGCTCGACGAGGGTGAGATGCTCCCGGACCAGGCGCACGACGGTCCCGCGGTCGGCGTCGGTGACACCCATCCGCCGGAGCACCGAGTCGGCGAGCCCGGCCCCGGTCACGGAGTGGTCCTGCGAGCCGGGCACCTTGCCGATGTCGTGGAGCACCGCCGCGAGCATGAGCAGGTCGGGCCGCGCGACGTCGCGGACCATGCCGCTCGCCGCCACGACGGTCTCGATGAGGTGCCGGTCGACGGTGTGCCGGTGCACGGCGTTGCGCTGCGGGCGGCTGCGCACCGCCTGCCACTCCGGGATCCACCGCTCGACGACGCCGGCGAGGTCGAGCCCCTCCCACACGGTGACGAGCCCGGGCCCCGACGCGAGCAGGTCCGCAAAGAGGTTGCGGGCCACCTCGGGCCACGGCTCGGGCAGCGAGGGCGCGGTGGCGGCGAGGTTCTTCAGTGTCGTCGGCGACAGGGGTATCCCGCCACGCGCGGCCACGACAGCGGCCCGCAGCGGGGTGATCGGGTCGGACGACAGGTCGGCCGACGGTCCGAGAACCGCCTCCCCGTCGTGCCGGTAGAGGCCGTAGCCGAGCGGCGCCAGCTGCGGGCGGCGGGGAYCGACGCGCAGCGTGCGGGCGCGCTGGGACTGCATGGCGCGGCGCAGGGTGCCGTCGACGGCATACGCGATGGTGCGTGCCGACGTCGACAGGTCGGTGAGCAGGTCGTCGGCGTCGGTGTAGCCGAGCAGCGCCGCGCACGCGTCCTGGTCGTCGCGCGTCAACCGGTCCCGGCCGCGCCCGGTGACGACGTGGATGGCGTCGCGGACGTCGAGGATGCGTTCGTAGGCCTCGTCGACCTCACCGTGCGGGCGGTCGGTGAGCCACGCGGCCGTGAGGGCCCGCAGCACCGACATGTCCCGCAGGCCGCCGTGGGCCTCCTTGAGGTCGGGCTCGATGAGGTGCGCGAGGTCGCCCTGGCGGGCGTGTCGCTGGACCACGGACTCCTGCATCTCGCCGAGACGGGTGCGGGCGTTGGCCCGCCAGTCGTGCGCCACCGTGGAGCGGGCCGCGTTGACGACGTCGGCGTCACCGGCCACGTGGGTCAGGTCGAGCAGCCCGACCGCCGCGGACAGGTCGTCGGAGGCGACGGCGCGGCATTCGGCGACCGTGCGGACGCTGTGGTCGAGGCGCACCCCGGCGTCCCAGATGGGATACCAGAGCTTGTCGGCGAAGGCGCCGACCTCCTTGCCGGAGAGGCCGCGGGGGTGGTGCATCAGCACCAGGTCGTAGTCGCTGAGCGGTCCGCCGTCGCTGCGGGCCAGTGAGCCGACGGCAGCGAGCGCGACACCTTCGTGCCGGCGCCCGGAGCACGCCTCGCGCCACAGCTCCTGGAGCCATCCGAACCCGAACTCCGCGAGCGCCCGGCGGCGGGTCTGGCCCGCGCCGGGCGTCGCGAAGGTCCGGGTGCCGGCGAGGTCCAGACGTCGTGAGGTCACATCCGTCATGTCAGGTCTCGCCGTCCCCTTGGGTTTGGTGTTGCGGGTGTCTCTGGTGCTCGTCGTGCTGTGGAGCGGTCCGTCGGCGCTCAGAGGGCGTCGACGCCCCGCTCGCCGGTGCGGACGCGCACCACCTCCTCGACCGGGACGGACCAGATCTTGCCGTCACCGATGCGACCGGTCTGCGCGGCCTTGAGGATCACGTCGAGGACGTCCGGGGCGTCGATGTCGTCGACGAGGACCTCGAGCCGCACCTTCGGCACGAAGTCGACGGTGTACTCGGCGCCGCGGTAGACCTCGCTGTGGCCGCGCTGGCGTCCGTAGCCGCTGGCCTCGCTGATGGTCATGCCGGCCACCCCGAAGGCCTCCAGGGCCTCCTTGACCTCGTCGAGCTGGTGCGGCTTGATGATGGCGGTGATGAGCTTCACGCGGATGCCCCTTCCTTGGAGGACGGCTCGTCGGCGACGGGCTGTCGGGTTCGTTCGGCCACGATGCCCGAGGTGGGCAGGCTACGGCTGCCACCCGTGAACGAGCCGAGGTCGTACGCGGTCTCCGCGTGCTCCAGCAGGTCGATACCGCTGACCTCCTCCTCTTCGGAGATGGTGAAGCCCATGGTCTTGTGCAGGACCCAGCCGATGGCGAAGGTCACCACGAAGGAGTAGATCAGCACCGCTACGGCCCCCAGGGTCTGGGCCCAGAGCTGTCCGAAGCCTCCGCCGAAGAAGAGACCGTCGTTCATCGTGAGGCCGGCCGTGCCGGTCGGGCTGTTGGTCGCGTCGGCGAGGAAGCCGATGAGCAGGGTGCCGATGAGGCCGCCGACGAGGTGCACGCCGACCACGTCGAGGCTGTCGTCGAAGCCGAAGCGGAACTTGAGGCCGACGGCGAGGGCACAGCCCACACCGGCCGCGAGACCGACGACGAGGGCACCCCACGGCGAGACGGTGGCGCACGCCGGGGTGATGGCGACGAGGCCGGCGACGACACCGGAGGCCGCGCCGAGCGAGGTGGCGTGGCCGTCGCGGATCTTCTCCGTGATGAGCCAGCCGAGCATGGCCGTGCAGGTGGCACCGAGGGTGTTGACCCAGACGCCCGAGGCCAGCGTGCCTGCGCTGAGGGCCGAGCCTGCGTTGAAGCCGAACCAGCCGAACCACAGGATGCCGGCACCGATCATGACCAGGGTCAGGTTGTGCGGACGCATCGGCTCCTTGGGCCACCCGACCCGCTTGCGGAGCAGGATCGCCAGGGCGAGGCCCGCGACACCGGCGTTGATGTGGATGGCCGTGCCGCCCGCGAAGTCGTAGGCGCCGAGGCCACCGAGGAAGAGTCCGTCGGCCTTGTTGGCGATCCAGCCACCCGTCTCGGCCGCGAAGCCGTTGAAGGCGAAGACCCAGTGGGCTGCCGGGAAGTAGACGAGCGTCGCCCAGATCACCGTGAAGACGGTCCACGTGACGAACTTGGCCCGGTCGGCGATCGCACCCGAGACGAGAGCCACGGCGATGATCGCGAAGACGACCTGGAAGGCGACGAAGGCACCGCCGGGGATGCCGCCTGCCGCCGGCGTGCCCGCGGCAGCCGGTACGTAGCCGTAGATGGCACCGAGCACGCCCTTGAGCCCGAAGTGTTCGAAGGGATTGCCGATGAGGCCGCCGCCGACGTCGTTGCCGAACGTCTCGCTGTAGCCCCAGAGGATCCACGCCGTGCCGACCGTTCCCATGGTGATGAACGACATCATCATCATGTTGAGGACGCTCTTGGTGCGAACCATGCCGCCGTAGAAGAGGGCGAGACCGGGGGTCATGAACAGCACCAGGGCGGCTGCTGCGAGGACCCACGCGGTGTTCCCGCTGTCGGTGAACGGCTTGTCTGCCGTCACGAAGGTAAGTGCGCTCATGGCGAGAACGATGGACGGGTCGGATGTCGTCCGAGCACGCCGTTTGTTACAGCCGTGTCAACAACGCCGGAGCGGTGTTAGCGGATGGTTTCACCCGCCGTGGCCGTCCGGATCGTGGACTCTCCCGCCCACCCCACGGACAGCCCCATGCTGCCCAACCATCCCGGGACGCACGTATGCCGCCCGGCCGGGCCGGGCGGCATACGCGAGGGGTCGGGGGCTGGCTACATGACGATGGCGTCGACGAAGGCCTCGGGGTCGAACGGCGCCAGGTCGTCCGGTCCCTCACCGAGGCCGACGAGCTTGACCGGGACGCCCAGCTGTCGCTGCACCGCGACGACGATGCCGCCCTTGGCGGTGCCGTCGAGCTTGGTCAGGACGATGCCCGTGACGTCGACGGCCTCGGAGAAGACCTTGGCCTGCTGGAGGCCGTTCTGGCCCGTCGTGGCGTCGAGGACGAGCAGGACCTCGTCGATCTCGCTCTGCTTCTCGATGACGCGCTTGACCTTGCCGAGCTCGTCCATGAGGCCGACCTTGTTGTGGAGGCGGCCGGCCGTGTCGATGATGACGACGTCGACCTCCTCCTCGATGCCGGCCTTGACGGCGTCGAAGGCAACGGCGGCCGGGTCGGCACCGTCCTTCTCGGACCGCACGGTGGCGACCCCGACACGGGCGCCCCACGTCTCGAGCTGATCCGCCGCCGCCGCGCGGAAGGTGTCGGCCGCCCCGAGGAGGACCTCGCGGTCCTCGGCCACGAGGACGCGGGCGAGCTTGCCGACGGTCGTCGTCTTGCCGGTGCCGTTGACACCCACGACGAGGATGACGGCGGGCCGCTCGCCGACACGGCTGCTCGCGATGCGACGGTCCATGTCGGGCTGGACGAGCGCGAGCAGGTCTTCGCGGAGCCAGCCGCGGACGGTGGCCTCGTCGGTGGTTCCGTCGACCTTGACGCGCGTGCGCAGCGAGTCGACGAGCTCCATGGTCGCCTCGACGCCGAGGTCGGAGGAGATGAGGGTGTCCTCGACCTCCTCCCACGCCTCCTCGTCGAGCTTGCCGCGCGAGAGCAGGGCGAGCAGGCCCTGCCCGATCGAGGAGTTGGACCGGGCCAGACGCGCCCGCAGTCGTTGCAGCCGGCCGCGGGCGGACTCGGGCCGCTCGAGCGTGGGCTCGGGAGCCGTCGGTGCGACCGGCTCCTCGACCTCGACCCGGGCGGGCGCACCGGGCGTCTCGGGCGGCGCGACGGTGTCCGTCGAGCCTGGGGAGCCCGCGGGTGGTCGGCGGTCGAGGTCCTCGGTGGGCAGGCCCGGGCGTGCCGGCGGCGCCTGGCGCTCGAGGGTGCGGCCGCGCCCGCGCAGGAGGCTGATGCCGTAGCCGACGGCCCCGAGGATGATGGCGACGCCGATGATGACGTAGATCAAGACTGTGTCCACGTCAGCCATCCAACCACGGTCGCAGGGGCCCTCCGTGCGCCCTCGAGGTCGTCCCCCGGGGCGGCGACAGCCTGTCCGAACGCCGATCAGCCACCGGCGTGTGCCGGTGGCTGAGTGTGGTGGGCAGGCGGTCTGACGCGGCCTAGTGGGTGCGGGCGCGCGGGCGACCGAGGGTGCCGGCGCGGCGGCGTGCCGAGCGTGCGACCCCTTCCCCCTTGGCGGTGAGCAGGTCGCGGCCGCCACGGTGCGCGGGCACCGCCACGACGCCGACGACCGCCACACCGAGCACGGTGACGACGAGCATCGAGAGGACCAAGAAAACCATGTGACAAGAGTGACGCATGTGACTCCTGTGGCGCAAATATCGCTGGGTGACGATTTGGCAAACTCCTGACCCGCCGAACCCCCGGTCACGGGACCCGGCGCCCGACCGCGGAAAACGCACGATCCGGGCGTATGCCGGGTGCCTCAGGCCGAGCGGTCGGCGACGTCGCGCAGGCGCTGGGACACGACCGTCGTGACGCCGTCGCCGCGCATGCTGACGCCGTAGAGGGCGTCGGCGATCTCCATCGTCTTCTTCTGGTGGGTGATGACGATGAGCTGGGAGCTGTCGCGCAGCTCCTCGAAGAGGGTGATGAGTCGGCCGAGGTTGGCATCGTCGAGCGCGGCCTCGACCTCGTCCATGATGTAGAACGGCGAGGGGCGAGCCTTGAAGATCGCGACGAGCAGCGCGACGGCGACGAGCGAACGCTCGCCACCGGAGAGCAGCGACAACCGCTTGATCTTCTTGCCCGGCGGCCGGGCCTCGACCTCGAGGCCCGTGGTCAGCATGTTCGACGGGTCGGTGAGGACGAGCCGTCCCTCACCGCCGGGGAAGAGCCGCTGGAAGACCCGCTCGAACTGGACCGCGGTGTCCTCGAAGGCCTCGGCGAACACGCGCTCGACGCGCTCGTCGACCTCCCTGACGATGTCCAGCAGGTCCCGCTTGGAGTTCTTGAGGTCCTCGAGCTGCTCCGTGAGGAACTTGTGACGCTCCTCGAGGGCGGTGAACTCCTCCAGGGCGAGGGGGTTGATGCGCCCCAGTGCGTTCAGCTTGCGCTCGGCCTGGCGCAACCGCTTCTCCTGGGCCTCACGCACGAACGGGACGGGATCGGGCTGTGGCGCATCGGGATCCGCGTCGGGGTCGGGCACCGTCGGGACGAGCTGGTGCGGGCCGTACTCCTCGACGAGGTCGGCGGGCGCGACGCCGAGCTCCTCGACCGCCTTGGTCTCGAGCTGCTCGATGCGCAGGCGCTGCTGGGTGCGGGCCACCTCGTCGCGGTGCACGGAGTCGGTCAGCTCACGCAGCTCGGCCTGCAGGACTGAGATGTCACGCCGCACGACGGCGAGCTCGGCGTCACGCTCGGTGCGTTCGGCCTCGCCTGCCGCACGGGCGTGCCCCGCCTGCTCGGCCGACTCGGCGAGCAGCGTGTGCGCCCACGTCGCCGCGGTGCGCACGGCGTCGGCGACCGCGGCCTCACGCTGCCGACGCGCTCGCTTCTCCGCGAGCCGCCGGCGGGTCTCCTCCTCGTGGCGAGCACTGCGCTCGAGCGCATCGGCGCGGTCCTTGAGGGCACGTGAGCGCTCCTCACGGGTGCGCAGCGCGAGACGCAGCTCGGTCTCGGCCGCGCGGGCCTCACGGGCCACGGCCTCGAGGCGGTCGCGCTCCTCCGTCGACGGCTCGTCGGCGAAGTCGCCCTCGCCGCTCGCGGCCTCGAGTCGTTCGAGGAGGGCTGCGTGCTCGGTCTGGTCGGCCTCGAGGGCCGTCATGGCGTCGGCGATGGCCTTCTCGGTGCGCTCGACCTCGGACCGCGCGGCCCGCAGGGTCTGCCCGAGCGAGCCGAGCTTCTCGGCGATCGCGGCCATCCGGGCGTCGCTCTCGTTGAGCCGCTCGAGCGCGGCCTCGACCGCGTCGGTGAGCTCGGCGCACGTCGCCTCGGCGCCCACGACGCGGAAGCGGGCCTCCTCACCCTCGCGGGTGGCCCGGGCCATGGCGTCCTGGGCGTCGTCGAGCGCGGCCTGCAGCTCGAGCAGGCTCGGAGCAGTCGTGCTGCCGCCTCGCACCGTGCCCGGGGCATAGACGTCGCCGCCGCGAGTCACGGCGGTGACGCCGGGATGGGTGCGGACGACCTCCCGGGCAGCCGAGCCGTCCGGCACGAGAGCCACGCGGTCCAGCACCTGCTCGACAGCGGGACGCACGGACTCCGGGCACTCGACGACGTCCCGGGCCCAGCGGGCCTCACCCGACAGGCTGGGCCACGACGCCCGGTCGACGTGCGTCGCAGACTCGGCCACGAGGAGGCTGGCCCGCCCGTTGTCGCCGTCGCGGAGGGCGTCGAGGGCCGCGGCAGCGGCATCGAGCGAGCCGACGGCGAGCGCTTCGGCGGCGGATCCGAGAGCGGCGGCGACGGCATTCTCCAGACCGGGCTCGACCGTGACGAGCGAGGCGACCGACCCGAGGATCTCGTGGCCCTCGTCGGCGGCGGCGAGCAGCGCTGCCGCGCCGTCCTTGCGGCTCAGACTGAGGCCGAGCGCCTCGACCCGGGCGGCGGCCGTGGTGCGCGCGCGCTCCGCGGTGGCCTCGGCCTCCTTCCACCGGGCGAGCTCGGCCTCGGCGGCCTCGAGGCGCGCGGCGGCCTCCTCGTAGGCGGTGTCGAGCCCCTCCTCGCCCTCTTCGTCCTGGGCGACGCTGGACTCGAGTCGGGAGAACTCGTGCTCCGCCTCGGCGGCGCGGGCCTGGGCGGCCTCGATGGTGCTCCGCAGGCGCCCGACCTCGGCCTCGCGGGCCTCGATGCGCGAGGCCTTGGCGCCGACCTGGCCGCCGAGCTTGGCAAGGCCCTCGCGGCGGTCGGCGGCGGCGCGGGCCTCGCGCTGCAGTCGAGCGGTCTCCTCGGCGTGGCCGCGCTCGGCGTCGGTGCGGTTCATGACCGCCTCTTCGAGGGCGGCCTTGGCCTCGGCGATCTCCTCGAGGAGGAACGCCTCCTGCTCGCGGACCTCGGCGGCCTGGACGCGCAGCTGCTCCGGGTCCCTGCTCTGACCGGGGGCCTCCGGCTCGTCGTCCTCGCTGAGCAGGCGCACCCGCTCGGCGGCGAGCGACCGCGTCGACGCCATCCGCTCGACGAGGCGGCCGAGCGAGACGTACTCGTCCTGCGCCCGGGTCAGGGCCGGGCGGGCGGCCTCGGCCGCCTCCTCGAGCGTCGACAGCCGGTGCGCGAGGTCGCCGATGGACTCCTCGACCTCCGACCGGCGCTCGATGAGGGCCGACTCGTCGGCGACCTCCTGCTCGAGCGTCGAGGTCAGCTGGACGAGGTCGTCGGCGAGGAGGCGCAGCCGGGCGTCGCGGGCGTCGGTCTGGATGACGGCGGCCTTGCGAGCCGTCTCGGCCTGGCGACCGAGCGGGCCGAGCTGGCGGCGGATCTCGCCGGTGAGGTCCTTCACGCGGGTGAGGTTGGCCTCCATGGTGTCGAGCTTGCGCAGCGCGCGCTCCTTGCGCTTGCGGTGCTTGAGGACGCCCGCGGCCTCCTCGATGAAACCGCGGCGCTCCTCGGGGGTCGCGCGCAGGACGGTGTCGAGCTGGCCCTGGCCGACGATGACGTGCATCTCGCGCCCGATGCCGCTGTCGGAGAGCAGCTCCTGCACGTCGAGCAGCCGGCACGGGGTGCCGTTGATGGCGTACTCGGACCCGCCGTTGCGGAACATCGTCCGGGCGATCGTCACCTCGGTGTAGTCGATCGGGAGCGCGCCGTCGGTGTTGTCGATCGTCAGGGCCACCTCGGCCCGGCCGAGCGGGGCGCGGCCCGACGTGCCGGCAAAGATGACGTCCTCCATCTTCCCGCCGCGCAGCGACTTGGCACCCTGCTCGCCCATGACCCAGGCGAGCGCGTCCACGACGTTGCTCTTGCCGGACCCGTTGGGGCCCACGATGCAGGTGATGCCGGGCTCGAGACGCATGTGGGTCGCCGAGGCGAAGGACTTGAAGCCCTTCAGGGTGAGGCTCTTGACGTACACGACCCGAGAAATCCTTTGTCCAGCCGGCCAGCGATCCCGGTCAGCGTACTAGCCAGCGGTCGCTGCCCCGGGGAGGCGAGCGCCTGGCGGGTGCGAACGGCATACCGTGGACGGGTGGACGCCGACGAGCACCGACACCAGCCTGCGGACGACGCGCACCGGGTCACCTCGATCGAGGGGCTGCTCGAGGTCTACCCCGGCACACCGGCGCCGAACAGCCTCGCCAAGGAGTCCCCGACGATCACCCCGAGCCACGCCCGGATCATCGCGGCGGCGCCGTTCGTCGTCGTCGCCACGGTCGGCGACGGCGGTCTCGACCAGTCACCACGCGGCGACCTGCCCGGATTCGTCGTCGTGCGCGACGAGCGCACCCTCGTCATCCCGGACCGGCGCGGCAACCACCGGCTCGACACGCTGCGCAACGTCATCGCCGACCCGCGGGTGGGCCTGCTGTTCCTCGTCCCGGGCCTCGGTGAGGAGCTGCGCGTGCGCGGCTCGGCGGTCATCTCCACGGACCCCGACGAGCTGGCACGACACGAGGTCAGGGGTGTCCGGCCGACTTCCGTGCTCGTCGTCACGGTCGAGCGCATCTACTTCCAGTGCGCCCGCGCGGTCAAGCGGAGTCGGCTGTGGGCCAACGAGTCCCGCGTCGACCCGAGCACGCTGCCCACCGCGGGGACGATGACGCGTGAGGCCGGGGGCTTCACGACCGACGCCGAGGTCGCGGCCTACGACGCGGCCCTCGACGAGCGGCAGGACGCGACCCTCTACTGAGGCGTCCCCGGTGGGGTTGGGGTTACGCGTTGCCGTTCGCGATGCGCTCGTGGTGGTGGATGACCTCGGCGATGATGAAGTTCAGGAACGCCTCGGCGAACACCGGGTCGAGGCCGGCGCTGTCGGCGAGCGACCGCAGCCGCGCGATCTGCCGCTCCTCGCGCTGCGGGTCGGCGGCGGGCAGGTGCTGCTCGGCCTTGAGCCGGCCGACCTGCTGGGTGCACTTGAAGCGCTCCGCCAGCAGGTGGACGAGCGCTGCATCGATGTTGTCGATGCTGCTGCGCAGCCGGGCGAGCTCTGCGGGAACCTCGGGCACGTCGCTCACGCCGCCAGCCTAGGCGGCTCAGCGCTCCGCGAATCCGGCGATCCCGTCCCTCGGAACGCCGGGCTGCGCGACGACGCCCTCGACGTGTCCGGGCCGTCTGGTCGTCGACGGGCTCTCGCGCAGCAGGGCCTCGAGGGCGTCGACGGCCTCCGGGCTTCCCTGGGCCACGATCTCCACGCGTCCGTCAGTGGTGTTGCGGGCGTGCCCGACGAGACCGAGCTCGAGCGCGCGTGCGCGCGTCCACCACCGGAAGCCGACGCCCTGCACGGTGCCACGCACGAACATCGTGACCCTGACCGGCGGGCGCGCCGCCTCGTTCGCTCCCTCGTCCACCCCGACACGGTATGCCGCGTGGCGTCGCAGCGTCAGCACCACCCGTCACTATGCTCGCGGCAGGCACAGCGGCGGCTCCACCCACCGAGGCCCACGGAAGGAGCGACGTGACGACGTCGGCGATTTCACGGGCGGCCGGCACGAGCCGGACCGCCCAGACGGCCACGGGGGCCATCCCGCGATCGGGGCGTGCTCGCCCGGAGCAGACCCCGGCGGGACACGGGGAGCGCATCGGGGGCCTCGACGGGCTGCGGGCCCTCGCCATCGTCGGTGTCCTCGTCTACCACCTCAACGCGTCGTGGCTGCCCGGCGGTTTCGTCGGGGTCGACGTCTTCTTCGTGGTCTCGGGCTTCCTCATCACGACGCTGCTGCTGCGCGAGCACCACCGCAGCGGCCGGATCGCCTTGTCGCAGTTCTGGGTCCGTCGCGCGCGTCGTCTCCTTCCCGCGCTCGTCCTCTGCGTCGTCACGAGCGTCCTCATCGCCCGCGGTGTCAGCCAGGACCTCCTCGTCGACGTGGGACGCCAGATGCTCGGCGCCCTCACCTTCTCGACGAACTGGCTCGAGATCACGGCGGGCACGAGCTACTTCGACCAGACCGCACCGCAGCTCTTCATGAACTTCTGGTCCCTGGCGGTCGAGGAGCAGTTCTACCTGCTCTGGCCCCTCCTGACCCTCGCGCTGCTGGCGGTATCGAGCCGGATGCGGG
Organism: Terrabacter sp. 2YAF2; assembly: GCF_052114705.1. Lineage (NCBI taxonomy): Bacteria > Bacillati > Actinomycetota > Actinomycetes > Micrococcales > Intrasporangiaceae > Terrabacter > Terrabacter sp. 2YAF2. Next base: position 90,139 of record NZ_JBFRFG010000006.1, on the reverse strand, counting down.
TGGCCGTGGCGGTCGCCGTCGGCGCGGCCTCCTCGCTGCTCATGGCCGCGCTCTTCACGCCCGGCACCGACGCGACGCGCGTCTACTACGGCACCGACACGCACGTCATGGGGCTCATGGCCGGCGCGGCGCTCGCGTTCGCCTGGGCGAGTCCGCGCCTGGCGTCGTGGGTGGCGCCGTCGCGCTGGGGGCGGTTCGGGTCGTATGCCGTGCCCCTCGCTCTCGGGATCCTGCTCGCCGAGATGGCCTTCCTCGACGAGCAGTCGACGCTGACCTTCCGCGGCGGCATCGTGGCGGCGTCGTTGGCGACAGCCGTCCTCGTCATGGGTCTGGTCGAGCGGCGCCCCGACGGCATGACCCGGGCGAACGGTGTGACCCCGGTCCGGCGGGTCATGCGCCATCCCGCCGCGTCGTGGGTCGGGGCCAGGTCCTACTCGATTTACCTCTGGCACTGGCCCGTCATCCTCCTCGTGGCCCTCGACAACCCGTCCGCCCCGGGCACGACCTCGCACCTGCTGACCCGCCTGTGGTGCGTGCTCGTGACGCTCGCGCTCGCCGACCTGACCTTCCGCTTCGTCGAGACCCCGTTCCGGACCCTCGGCTTCCGAGGGGTGGCGTCGAGCCTGCGCCGGGGCGTGTCGGGACTGACCCTCCGCGGCAAGCGAGGCCTCGGCGCGGTCGTCGCCGTCCTGGCCGTCGTGACCGCCGTCATCGTCGTCACGGCTCCCGACCAGAGTGAGACCGCCAGGATGCTCGCCGAGAACGAGGCGGCGGCAGACGCGACGCCGACGCCGGCCGCATCGGCGGGCGCCGCACCAGCGGCGACGAGCACACCGTTTCCGGCGACGACCACGGGCGGCCCGCCGTCGGGGACCGCGTCCGCCGCGAACGCCTCGTTCACGATGCCGAGCGGAGGCGAGATCGACGCCTACGGCGACTCGATCATGGTCGGCAGCCTGCAGGCCCTGCGCTACTACTTCCCCGGCATCCGGATCGACGCGAAGTCCAACCGTCGGTGGTCCGACGGGCTCAGGGAGGTCGCGGACCGCGGCGTCGGCAACCGGCGCGCGGTCATCCTCGCCTTCGGCACGAACGCCGGGGTCGACGAGGACGCCGTCAAGAAGGTGCTCGACACCCTCGGCCCCGACCGCATGGTCGTCCTCGTCAACATCATGGCCCCCTTCGCACGCGTCGACACCGACAACGCCACGCTCGAGCTCGTCGCTCGAGGCCGCCCCAACGTCGTCGTCGCCGACTGGGCGGATGCCATCCGCGCCCACCCGGACCAGGTCCAGTCCGACCGCATCCACCCCACGATCAGGGGCGCCCACCTCTTCTCCAAGACGGTGCGTCAGGCGATGGCCGACCTCTCCGCGAGGAACACCGGCAAGACGGTCGTGCTCAAGGAGCTCCCGATCCCGTGAGCGCCGCCGGCGCCCGGTCGTAACCTCAGCCGGCGATCACCGGGTCGCCCACGCGGAGGGTCGCGCCGGGGTCGAGGGGCAGCACGGGCGTGAGCCTGATGCCGAACCACGTGGCGCCGTCCCACTTCCGGTGCCGAGCCAGGGTGCGGATCGGCTCCTTGCCGGAGCGCAGGTCGTCGCTGTCGATCGTCGTCATGACGCAGCGGTCACACACCATCGTCGTGCGGAACGGCACGTTGCCGATGCGCACCGACGACCACTGGTCCTCGGCGAAGGGTGCGCCGCCGGCCACGACGACGTTGGGCCGGAACCGCTGGTGCGACAGGGGATCCCGGGGCTCCTCACCTCGCTCGAGGGCCGTCTCGAGCACCCAGTCGTTGAGGCGCGCCAGCGACGACTCCGACGTGACGTGGACGGGCGCGGCGTCCGAGAGCGAGTTGCGGTCGCCCTCGACGCCGCCCAGGTCAGGTCGGATCGGGCGGTGCGTCGCGTCGTCCTGCCACACCAGGCGCAGCGGACGCCCCACCCGTTCGGTCAGCCACCCGTCGGCGCCGGGACCGGCAGGTCGGGCGCGGTCCTGCCCGGAGAACCTCACCGGCACGGGTGCGGCGTCGCAGGGCCGTGCCACCTCGAGCGGGTCCGCGCCGGGGGCGAGCAGGCGCACTCCCCCACCGTCGAGCGGCTCGGCCCGCAGCCCGAGCAGGGCGTGCTCCTCGCGGGCGGTGACCTTGGTGCCGTCAGGGTCGATGACCGCCCACCGACGGTCACCCCGCAGCCCTTGCGCCTCCACGACCGCCGCGTCGAGGCTCACCCCGCCGAGCGACTTGACGGGGTATGCCGTCAGCGACGTGACGTGCACCCCCTCCATCCCGCGCGGGGTCACTCGGCGAGCCAGGCGGCATACGCGTCGAAGGTGTAGGGCCGGCCGAGGAAGTCCTCGACGAGGTCCGCGGCGTCGCGTCGGCCGCCCTGCACGAGCACCTTGTCCCGGTAGGCACCGGCGACCTCGGGGTCGAAGAGGTCACCGCGGTCGAAGGCCGAGAACATGTCCTTGGCGATGACGAGCGACCACATGTAGGTGTAGTAGGCCGAGCTGTAGCCGTCGAGGTGCCCGAAGTGGCACTGCATGTGCGTGCCCGGCAGGTACGGGAAGACGGAGTAGCGGTCCATCAGCTCGCGCAGGCGGGCCGTGAGGTCGTCGCTCTCCTGCACGTGGAAGTCGTAGGACAGCGCGGCGTAGAACATCTGGGTGCGGGCGTCGTAGCCCTTGCCGAAGTCGTCGGCCCGGCGCATCGCCTCGACGAGCTCGGCCGGGATGACCTCGCCGTCCGCGTTGCGGGCGAAGGTGGCGAGGACGTCGGCGTCCCAGGCCCACTCCTCGAGCATCTGGCTCGGCGCCTCGACGAAGTCCCACTCGGTCGCGACCCCCGAGAACCGGACCCACTCGGTCCGGCCGGCCAGGACGTGGTGCACGAGGTGACCGAACTCGTGGAAGAGCGTGACGACCTCGTCGTGCTCCAGCAGGCCGCGGTTGAAGTTGCACACGAGCACGCCCTCGGCCAGCTGCGTGCCGGCGACGCCACGGACGAGGTCGAACTGGGCCGCGTGCTTGTACTTGCCCTCGCGCGGGTGCAGGTCGAGGTGGATGCGGCCGACGCGCTCGCCCGAGAACGACACGTCGTAGGTCGCGACCTCCTCGTGCCACGTGCGGGCGTCCTCGCGCGGGACCGGTGACCACTCGAGCCCGAAGAGACGTCCCGTCACGTCGAGCAGGCCCTGGCGGACCGACTCGAACGGGAAGTACGTGCGGACCTGCTGGGCGTCGACGGCCAGCTGCTCCTTGCGGACGAGCTCGGCGTAGTAGGAGGTGTCGGCGCCGTCGATGTCGGTGGCCTCGGGGCGGTCCTGCCGCAACCGTTCGAGCAGCACGGCCTTGTCGCGCTCGGCGCTCGCCGTCGACAGCTCGGCGATGCGGTCGATGAACTCGCCGATGGCCTTGCCGCTGCCGATCATCTTGACCTCGGCGTCGTAGTCGGCCCACGACGCGTAGCCCAGCAGCGCGGCGTGCTCGCGACGGACGGCGAAGATCTCCTGGAGCACGCGGTCGTTGGCGGGCCAGGCGATGGTGAGGAACTCGGTGACGAGGTCGCGGCGGGCCTGAGCGTCCCGCGCGAAGGTGCGGAACGGCACGACGTCGGGGTAGTCGGTCGTCACCGTGACGAGCCCCTCGTCCTCGACGGGGTGCGCGTCGACCCAGTCCTGGGGCAGCCCGGCCAGGCGGTCGGGGGTGACGCGGATGCTCCGGACGTTCTCGCGGATGTTCTTGCTGAACTCCTGGCTCAGCAGGATGGCCCGCTCGCTCAGCTCGCGCAGCCGGTCGCGCGTCGCCTCGTCCTGGTCGACGCCCGAGCGGCGGAAGTCGCGCAGGGTGCGCTCGAGGACCCGGGTCGCGTCGGCGTCGAGACCGCTCGCGTCGAGGCCGGCGAGGACGGCATACAACCCGGTGTCGAGGCCGAGGTCGGTGTCGAGCTTCTGCACCTGCTGCGCCACCGACTCGGCACGCTCGCGCACCGCACCGTCCGGGTGGACCTCGGAGAAGAGCGAGCCGACCGAGGCGGCGTTGGACAGTGCCGTCTGGGCGTCGTTCCAGACCCGCAGGACCTCGAGCGGCTCCTTGGGCGGGTCGCTGCGCAGGCCCTCGACGAGGGACCGGGCCAGCGCGAGCTGCTGCTCGCCGCGGGCACCGACCCAGTCGAGCCAGTCGCTCTCGAGGGGAAGGGGCAGGTGGGTCGGCTCGGTCGTCACAGACGGCACTGTATGCCGACGCACGGGAGCTCACGGCCGCTACCGGCCTGCGCCCCCGTGTTCCCCCGAAAAACCCGCGTGGTTGCCTTCGCTAGTCCCAGAGCTGCAGCGAGCGGGTCATGATCCCGACGAGGTCGTCGGGGCCGACCTCGCGCGGACTCGTCGCGAGCAGCCGCTGCTGCTTGAGCGACCCGTCGACGAGGTCGTCGACGTCGTGCTCGCCGTAGCCGACGGCGCGCAGGCCGTTGGGCAGTCCGATGTCGCGCATCAGGTCGACGAGGACGCCGGGCAGCACATCGCGCGAGTCGGAGTCCCAGCGATCTCCGTGGCCGGGGTCGAGCAGGCGGGCAGCGGCCAGATGGCGCTCCGGGTCGGACTCGAACGTCCAACGGAATGCTTCGGGTGCGGTCAGCGCGACGGCCATGCCGTGCGGCACCATCGGCTCGTCCCGCGGGTAGCCGTCCGGGTGGAAGTCGCGAACCCGACCGGCGATGGGGTAGGCGTTGGCGTGCGGCACGTGGACGCCGGCGTTGCCGAACCCGAGCCCCGCGAACGTCGCCGCGAGGGCCATGTCGCCGCGGGCGGCCTCGTCGCCGCCGTCTCGCACGGCGGTGCGGAAGGCCTTGGCCAGCAGCGACATCGAGCGCTCGGACCACATGTCGGAGATCGGGTTGCTGCCGCAGTAGGGCACGCGCTCGCCCGGCTGCTTGCGCTCGTAGCTGGTGAACGGGCGCGCCGTCCAGCTCTCGAGGGCGTGGCACAGGATGTCCATCCCGGCGCTTGCCGTGACGCCCGCGGGTTGCGTCGCCGTCAGGCGCGGGTCGACGACCGCCAGGCTGGGACGGAGCCGGACATGACTGATGCCCGTCTTGACCTTGAGCGCGAGGACGTCGAGCACGCAGATAGTCGTGCTCTCGGCGCCGGTGCCCGTCGTCGTCGGCACCGCCACGAGGGGCGCGAGCTGCTGCGTGGGGGCCCGCCCCTCCCCCACCGGCGCGTTGACGTAGTCCATGAGGTCTCCGCCGTCGCTGAGCAGCAGGTCGACCGCCTTCGCCGTGTCGATGGCCGAACCGCCGCCGACCGCCACGTAGCCGTCGAACGGTCCGTCGGCGCGGGCCCGGTCGACCGCGACCTGCAGGCTGGCGTCCGTCGGCTCGACGTGCGCCGAGTCGTGGACGACAGCCTCGATGCCGAACCCCCGGATGCCCTCGGCCACCCGTTCGGGCCATCCGGTCGCCAGCACACCGGCGTCGGTGACGACGAGGACCCGGTGCACGCCGAGCGCCCCGAGGTCGTGCCCGATCTCGTCGGCGGCGCCGGCGCCGAACTTCAGCTGTGGAGCTCCGTAGGTGAAGACGGACTCGGGGTTGGCTGGTGACCACGTCATGCGCCCACCCTAGGGTGGCACCCATGGCCACAGACGAGACCGCCGGGACGCTCGTCGTCGGCGCCGGCCAAGCCGGCATCTCGCTCGTCACGGCCCTGCGCGAGCTCGGGGACACCGCGCCCATCGCCCTCGTCGGTGACGAGCCCGAAGCGCCCTACGAGCGCCCCCCGCTGTCGAAGAGCTACCTGCGCGGCGAGCATGACCGCCCCACACTCGTCTTTCATGACGCCGCCTGGTTCGCCGACCTCGGCGTCGAGCTCGTCACCGGCGACGCCGTGACGACGATCGAGCGTGATGCCCGGGGCGGACGCGCCGTCACCGGCTCCGGCCGCGCGCTCGAGTTCGACCGCCTCGCCCTGACGACGGGCGCGGTCAACCGCACGCTTCCCCTCGAAGGCGCCGACCTCGAGCGCGTCCACTCGGTGCGCACCCTGACCGACGCCGACCGGCTGGCGCCGCGGCTCCGGGTCGCACGCGAGGTCGTCGTCGTGGGGGGTGGCTTCATCGGGCTCGAGATCGCCGCGAGCGCCCGCGCCCTCGGCGCCGCCGTGACCGTCCTCGAGGCGAGCGACCGCCTTCTCGGCCGCTCGGTCACTCCGCTGCTGTCCGACACGGTCCGGGCCGCGCACGAGCGCCGCGGCACGCGGGTCCTGCTGGGCGCCAGCGCTGTCGGCCTCATCGGCGAGGACGGGCACGCGGTGGGGGTCGCGCTGGCCGACGGCTCCGTGCTGGATGCCGACGTCGTGGTCGTCGGCGTCGGCGTCGACCCGCGCACCGACCTCGCCGCCCAGCTCGGGCTGACGGTCGACCCGCGCGGGATCGTCGTCGACGAGCACGCCCGCACGTCGGACGGGCTCACCGTCGCGGCCGGCGACTGCGCCGTTGGACCCAACCCCTTCGCCCGGGGGCTGGTCGGACCGACCCGGCTCGAGAGCGTGGCGCACGCCACCGACCAGGCACGCGCTGCCGCAGCGACGCTCACGGGGCGCCCGGCGGCATACGCGTCCGTGCCGTGGTTCTGGAGCGACCAGGGTGACCTGCGGCTGCAGATCGCCGGCCTCCCCCACGGCGCCGACCACACCGTCGTTCGCGGCGATCCTGCGGCAGAGCGGTTCTCGCTCCTCAGCTACCGAGACGGGTTGCTCATCGCCATCGAGTCGGTGGGGAGCCCGACGGACTACCTCGCCGTGAAGAGGGCGCTCGAGAAGGGTATGACGATTCCGGCCGATTCCGCGGCGGACTCCTCCGTCCCGCTCAAGCGGCTCATCACGAGGGGACGAGACACCCGCTCGCCCTGACGCGCCCGGCGCCGGAGCCTGCGCTAGCGTGGGTCGTCGCCCAACGAAGGGACTGATCGCATGCACGCTCTGGCGGGTCTGCCCACCGCAGGCACCCTGATCAACGCCAATCCCGTCGACTACGTCATCATCGCCCTCTACTTCGTCTTCGTCCTCGGCATCGGGGTCATGGCACGGCGATCGGTGTCCGACTCGATCGACTTCTTCCTCTCCGGGCGGTCGCTCCCGGCCTGGGTCACCGGCCTCGCCTTCATCTCGGCGAACCTCGGTGCCGTCGAGATCATGGGCATGTCGGCCAACGGGGCCCAGCTCGGCATCTCGGCCGTGCACTACTTCTGGGTGGGGGCCATCCCCGCCATGCTCTTCCTCGGCGTCGTGATGATGCCCTTCTACTACGGCTCCAAGGTGCGCTCGGTCCCCGAGTTCATGTTCCGCCGTTTCGGCACGGGCGCCCACCTCGTCAACGCGATCAGCTTCGCCTTCGCTCAGCTGCTCATCGCCGGCGTCAACCTCTACCTGCTCGGCTCGATCGTGCATGCGCTGCTCGGCTGGCCGCTGTGGGTGACGCTGCTCGTCGCGGCCGCCATCGTGCTGTCCTACATCACGCTCGGCGGCCTCTCCGCGGCGATCTACAACGAGGTGCTCCAGTTCTTCGTCATCGTCGCCGCGCTGCTGCCGCTGACCCTCATCGGCCTGAACCGCGTGGGCGGCGTGCAGGGCCTCAAGGACAAGATCACCGAGTTCGCATCCACACCCGCCGCGGTGGCCGCGAAGGTCCCCTCCGCCGAACAGCAGCTCCACTCGTGGCCGGGCCAGGCGCTCTCCGGCTTCGACTCACCGTTCTGGTCGGTGGTCGGCATCGTGTTCGGCCTGGGCTTCGTGCTGTCCTTCGGCTACTGGACGACGAACTTCGTCGAGGTCCAGCGCGCCATGGCGTCCAACTCGATCTCGGCGGCGCGCAAGACGCCCATCATCGGGTCCTTCCCCAAGATGTTCGTGCCCTTCATCGTCATCGTGCCGGGCATGATCGCGGCCGTCCTCGTCAAGGAGATCGGCCAGCTCAAGGCCGGTGGCTCGCCGCCCGGTGGCGCCTCCGGAGAGGGCGTCAAGTACAACGACTCCCTGCTGCTGCTGATGCGCGACATCCTGCCCAACGGCCTGCTCGGCGTCGCGATCGCCGGCCTGCTCGCGGCGTTCATGGCCGGCATGGCCGCCAACATCTCGGCCTTCAACACCGTCTTCAGCTACGACCTGTGGCAGCGCTACATCCGCAAGGACCACAGCGACGACTACTACCTGCGCATCGGGCGTCTCGCAACGGTGGGTGCGACGGTCATCGCGATCTTCACTGCGATCGTGGCGAGCTCGTTCAGCAACATCATGGACTACCTCCAGACGCTCTTCGGGTTCTTCAACGCCCCGCTCTTCGCGACGTTCATCCTCGGCATGTTCTGGAAGCGGATGACCGCAACCGCCGGCTGGGTCGGCCTCTCGGCCGGAACGCTCTCGGCCGTGCTCGTCGCCTTCCTCAGCGAGGACGCGTTCGGGACCCTCAGCCTCGGGGTCATCCCACTGAAGGGCCAGGGCGCCGCGTTCGTCGCAGCCTCCGCGGCCTTCGTGGTCGACATCGCGCTGAGTGTCGTCGTGTCCCTCGTGACCGAGCCCAAGCCGGCCGGCTCGCTGCGCGGCCTCGTCTACTCCGAGACGCCACGGGAGGACCTCGTGGACCCGGAGGAGCGCAAGCTGCCGTGGTTCCGCCGCACGCTGCCCCTCGCCGGCATCTCGCTCGGCATGGTCATCATCCTCAACTTCTTGTTCTGACAGGAGCTCCGACATGAGTGACTCCCACGATCTCGACTCCTCTGCCGCCGGCGGGAAGCGCGGCCAGAAGCACACGGCCGGCGCCTTCGACATCCGCAACTTCATCGGCGCCCTGCTCGGCCTCTACGGCGTGATCCTGACGCTGCTCGGGATCTTCGGGGACAAGGCCTACGACCGCACGGGCAACGTCAACGCCAACCTCTACGCCGGCATCGTCCTGCTCGTCATCAGTGCGTTCTTCATCGTGTGGGCGAGGATCAAGCCGATCGTCGTCCCCGCGCACGTCGAGCCCGTCGACGACGACCCCTCACGACCGGCTCCGAAGCGTCGGCCGACCGGCCACTGACCCACCCGCAGCCCTCGCGACCTCGCAGCCCGTCCCCCGTCCCAGACGGTCAGGACGGGCTGCGGCGTCTCGGGCGCGGCTGGCAGACGGGGCAGGAGAACGAGGAGCGGTTCATGAACTGCTCGCGGCGCATGATGGCACCGCACCGGTCGCATGGGGTGCCCGCGCGTCCGTATGCGTGAAGCGAGCGGTCGAAGTAGCCGCTCGCCCCGTTGACGTTGACGTAGAGCGCGTCGAAGCTCGTGCCGCCGTGGCCGAGCGCCTCCGCCATGACGTCCCGGGCGTGGTCGAGGATCCTGGCGAGCGCCGGCTTGGTCAGGGACGAGCAGAGGCGCTCGCCGTGCACCTGGGCGCGCCAGAGAGCCTCGTCTGCGTAGATGTTGCCGATGCCCGACACGAGGGTCTGGTCGAGCAGGGCCCGCTTGACGGCGCTGTCGCGCTGCTTCATCCGGCGCACGACGGCGGCCTGGTCGTAGGCCGGCTCGAAGGGGTCGGGCGCGATGTGCGCAACCGACTCCGGGATGCCGTCGGGCCGCAGCGGTGACAGGGCCAGACCGCCGAACGTGCGCTGGTCGACGAACCTCAGCTGCGGGCCGTCGTCGGCGAAGTCGAAACGGGCGTGGCAGTGCTTCTCCAGCGGCGCGTCAGCCGGCTCGACGAGCATCTGCCCGCTCATCCCCAGGTGGACGATGAGGGCGTCCTCGCCGTCGAGGGCGAGCCAGAGGTACTTCCCGCGGCGCGAGGCCGCGGTGACGGTCACGTCGTGAAGCCGTGCGGAGAGGTCGTCGGGACCGGCGTCGTGGCGACGGGCCACCCGCACCCCCGTGATCCGAGCGCGAGTGACGTGGCGACCCACGACGTGGTCCTCGAGACCACGGCGCACGACCTCGACCTCGGGCAGCTCCGGCACGAGGCGTCAGGTCGGGCTGGGGCCCGCGGTGTCGGCCGCGGGTCCGGACGTGCCCCGGCGGTCGTCGAGCGTGTGCCAGGCCTCCTTGGCGGCCTTCTGCTCGGCCTCCTTCTTCGACCGGCCGTGACCCTCGCCGAGGACCTCTTCGCCGACGACGACGCGGGCGTGGAACTCCTTCTCGTGGTCCGGCCCCTGCTCACCGACGCGGTACTCCGGGGACCCGAGCGCCGAGCCGGCCGCCATCTCCTGCAGGCTCGTCTTCCAGTCGAGTCCGGCCCCGAGCGTGGCGGCCTCCTCGATGAGGGGGTCGAAGTGGTGGTGCACGAAGCGCGCGGCGAAGTCGATGTCCGTCGAGAGGAACACGGTGCCGATGAGCGCCTCGAGGGTGTCGGCCAGGATCGAGGCCTTGTCGCGGCCGCCGGTCGCCTCCTCGCCCTTGCCGAGCATGACGTACTGCCCGAGGTCGAACATCCGGGCGACGTCGGCGAGCGCGCGCATGTTGACGACGGCCGCGCGCAGCTTGGCCAGCTGCCCCTCGGCCAGGTCCGGGTGCTCGCGGTAGAGCGACTCGGTGACGACGAGACCCAGCACGGAGTCACCGAGGAACTCGAGACGCTCGTTGTTGGGCAGGCCACCGTTCTCGTAGGCGTACGAGCGGTGCGTCAGGGAACGCAGCAGCAGCGGCTCGTCGATGTCCCGGCCGACCACCTCACGGAGGTGGGCGATCAGAGCATCGACGGGCCGCTGCGGCACCGCCGGAACACCCCCAGCGCCAAGGTCGCTCATGGGGCTGCTCACGGTGTGATCAGGCCTGGTGCTCGGTGCGCTCGGCAACGGCGTAGTGACGGCCCTTGTACGTGCCACACGAGGGGCACGCGATGTGCGGCTGGGTCGCCGCACCGCACTGCGGGCACGTGGTGAGCGTCGTCGGCGTTGCCTTCCAGTTCGCACGACGCGAACGGGTGTTGGAGCGCGACATCTTCCGCTTCGGGACAGCCACGTCAGTTCCTCTTCTCTTGCGGGTCGTCGCTCAGCAGTCCACTGAGGGACGACCACCTCGGGTCGATCACTTCATGATGATGGTCCGGGTCCTCCGCGAGGTGCATCCCACACTCGGAACACAACCCCGGGCAGTCAGGCCGGCACACCGGTTGGAACGGCAGCGTCGGCACGACAGCGTCCCGGAGCACGGGCTCGAGGTCGATGAGGTCACCGACCAGCTCGTGCACCTCGTCCTCGTCCGAGTCGGCTCCCACCTCGTGGTGGTGCGCCGCCCGGTCGGCGTAGGCGAACAGCTCCTGGAAGCGCCCCTCGACAGCGAGCTCGAGAGGATCCAGGCACCGCACGCACGCGCCGGTCGCCGTGCCACTGACCGAACCCGTCACGAGGACACCTTCGACGACGGACTCCATCCGCACCTCGACCGCGACCGGCTGGCCGGACGTGATCGAGATGATGTCGGTTCCGAGGTCGTCGGGCAACGTGACCGTGCGCGAGAGCTCGAGCATCGTCCCGGGTCGCCGAACCAGCTCCCTGGTGTCGAGCACCAGAGAAGAACGGGGATCAGGACGGTCCATGGCTCCTGCGCACAGTAGAGGATTCGGTCCGCGCCAAGACGGACGTGGACCGACCTCCAAGGCTACTAGAGGGGCGCCGTGCGCCCAAATCAGACGAGACGCCCGCTCAGGGCCGCGAGTACCGGGTCCGGGACGAGCCCCGTGACGTCGCCGCCGTAGCGCACGACCTCCTTGACGAGCGAGCTGGAGACGTGGGCCAGCGTCGGGTCGGCGGCGAGGAAGAGCGTCTCGACGCCGGTGAGGTGACGGTTCATGTTCGCCATGGGCAACTCGTACGAGAAGTCGGTGCCGCCGCGCAGTCCCTTGACCATCGTCGCCGCACCGACCTCCCGACAGACCTCGACGACCAGCGTCTCCGCCCAGGCGCCGATGCGCACGTTGGGCAGGTGGCCGACGGACTGCTCGATGAGGGCGGTGCGCTCCTCGATGCCGAACGTGCCCTGTTTGCCCGGGTTGTGCAGGATCGCCACCACGACCTCGTCGAACAGCCTGCTGGCGCGGGTCACCACGTCGACGTGACCGTTGGTGATCGGGTCGTAGGAGCCGGGACACACACAGCGGCGCGCTTCGCTCGTCACGCGCCCAACCTACCGTCCGGGTCGTCGCCGTGGCGGGAGCCTCACGCCACGACGTCGCCCGGCGTCGGCTCGGCGAACCACACCGCGGTCTCGCCGTAGCGCTTCTCGCCCGAGAGCTCGAGTCCGTCCGGCCAGGTGGGCTGCGGGGACCGGCTGGAGCGCTCGACGACGACGAACGCGTCCGGGGCGAGCCACTGGCGCTCGACCAGGGCCGCCAGCACCGCGGCGAGGGCGTCCTCGGTCACGTCGTAGGGCGGGTCGAGCAGCACGAGGTCCATGCGGACGCCGGCGGGTGGACCCGCGGCAACCGCTCGCTCGACGGTGTCGGCGAGGACCCGGACCCCGGGGTGGCCCACGACACCGACGTTGCTGTGGATGACCTTCGCGGCCTTCCGGTCCGACTCGACGAGCAGCACCAGCGCGGCCCCGCGGCTGGCCGCCTCGAGCCCGAGGGCGCCGGAGCCGGCGTAGAGGTCGAGGACCTGGGCGCCCTCGAGCAGCCCGCGGTGCTCGAGGCGGCTGAAGAGGGCCTCCCTCACCCGGTCCGACGTCGGTCGGGTCGATGACCCCGGGGGTGTCTGCAGACGCCGTCCACCGGCGACGCCGCTGATGATGCGCGTCATCTCAGCCTCGCTCGAGCCATACGGCCTGGTCCTCGTCGAGCCGCATCGCCACGGCTGCGGCGAGCGCCGGGTGCTCACGCAGCTCGGGATCACGGTCGACGAGGGCGAAGGCGTCCTCGCGGGCGTCGGCGATGATCTGCTCGTCCTCGAGGCGGCCGAGGCGCAGGTGCCGGACCGAGTTGCCCCGTCCGCTCTGTCGTGCGCCGAGAACGTCGCCCTCGCGGCGCAGCAGCAGATCGGCCCGGGCGAGCTCGAACCCGTCGGTCGTCGCAGCGACCTGGTCGAGGCGCTCGGCCGCCCGCTCCCCCGCGCCCTGGGTCATGAGCAGGCAGAGGCCGGGCACCGCACCACGACCGACGCGGCCGCGGAGCTGGTGCAGCTGGGAGATGCCGAAACGGTCGGCGTCGACGACGACCATGACCGAGGCGTTCGGCACGTCGACGCCGACCTCGATGACGGTCGTCGCAACGAGCACGTCGATCTCGCCCGCGGAGAAGGCGCGCATCGTGGCGTCCTTGGCGTCGGGGTCGAGACGGCCGTGCAGCACACCGATGCGCACACCCTCGAGGGCCGGGGTGGCGCGCAGGGTGCTGAGCATCGCGTAGACGCCGGTGAGCTCCTTCGCTGGCGCGTCCGGCTCGCCGTCCGGCCCCGCCTCGTCGTCGCCGTCCCAGTGCGCGTCCCAGCCGGCGTCCTCGTCGGACGTGTCCCGGGAGAGCGCCGGCGCCGAGCCCGGCTCGTCGTCGACGTCACCGATGCGGGGACACACGACGTAGGCCTGGTGCCCCTTGGCGACCTCCTCGGCCACGCGCTGCCACGTGCGGTCGACCCAGCCGGGCTTGTCGGCGTCGACGACGTGCGTCGCGATGGGCGAACGTCCGCGGGGCAGCTCGCGCAGCGTGGAGGTCTCCATGTCGCCGAAGACGGTCATGGCCACGGTGCGCGGGATCGGCGTCGCGGTCATGACGAGCACATGGGGAGGACGGATGCCCTTCTCGCGCAGCGCGTCCCGCTGCTCGACACCGAACCGGTGCTGCTCGTCGACGACGACGAGCGCGAGGTCGGCGAACTGGACGTGCTTCTGGATCAGGGCGTGGGTCCCCACGACGATGCCGGCCCCGCCCGACGCGGCGTCGAGGAGGGAGCGCTTGCGCGCCGCGGCGTTCTGGCTGCCGGTGAGCAGGGCCACGGTGGTGCCGAACTCGGAGCCGCCGAGCATCCCGCCCTGCGCGAGGTCGCCGAGCATGGCCGTGATCGACCGGTGGTGCTGGGCCGCCAGCACCTCGGTCGGGGCGAGCAGCGCGGCCTGGCCGCCGGCGTCGATGGCGGCCAGCATCGCCCGCAGGGCGACGACCGTCTTGCCCGAGCCGACCTCCCCCTGCAGCAGCCGGTGCATCGGTCGCTCGGACGCGAGCTCGGACGCGAGGACCTCACCGATCTCGCGCTGGCCCTCGGTCAGGTCGAAGGGCAGCCGGGCGTCGAAGGCCGCGAGCAGGCCTCCCGGGCGTGGTGGCCGTGGCGTCGCGAGCTCGGACTCAGTGGCCTTGCGGCGCTGGGCGAGGATCGTCTGGAGCACGAAGGCCTCGTCGAACTTGAGCCGGTCGAGGCCCCGGGCGGGCTGGTCGTCGACGGCCGGGCGGTGGACGAGCTCGAGCGCGACGGCACGGTCGACGAGGCCGCGCGCCACGCGTACGTCGTCGGGGACGGGCTCACGGATGCGGTCGACCGTGTCGAGCGCGGTGTGGACGAGCTTGCGCAGCCGCAGCGAGTTGAGCTTGCCCGTCGTGGAGTAGACCGGCACGCGGTGCGTGCGGTACCACTCGACCGCGGCCTCCCCCGCCTCCTCGTCGTCGAAGAGCTCGTACTCCGGGTGCGTCAGCTGCAGGCGACGACCGTAGGCGCCGATCTGCCCGACGAAGAAGCCGCGCGCACCCGGCTGGAGCTTGCCCTCGTGGCCGTAGGCACTGAAGAAGGTCACGTCGAGCTCGTTGCCGAGGTCGTCGCCGATGACGACCGTCAGCATCTTGCCCCGACGGTTGCGCATGGACCGGGTCGTCGCCTTCTTGACCTCGGCCACGACGAGGACGTCCTCGCCGACGTGCAGCGACGAGAGGTCGGTCAGCTGGCCGGGTCGGACGTAGCGCCTCGGCACGAACTCGAAGAGGTCGGCCACGCTCAGCAGGCCCTTGGTGCGGGCGAGCTGCTCGGCCTCGTTCTTCTTGACGAGCTTGGTCAGCGGCGAGTCCTCGGTGAGCACGGGCAACCTCACTCCACCCCCAGCAGCACGGGATAGACGGCCTGTCCGCCGTCGATGAGCGACACCTCGATGCCGTGCTGGTCGCGGCGGGCCTCAGCGGCGACGGCAGGCATGAGGCCGTCCGGCGCGTCGATGCCGGCAACCACGGTGACGAGCTCGCCTCCGCTCGCGAGGAGCCGCCGGACGACCTCGCGGGTCACGTCGAGCTGGTCGGAACCGACGATGACGACGTCGCCGTCGACGACCCCGAGGACGTCGCCCGCCTGGCACGGGCCACCGCTCGTGAGCGCCGCCCGGTTGGCGACGGTGACCGCGCCGTGCCGGGTGGCCGACGCGGCTGCCTGCATCGCCAGGACGTTGGCCGAGGCGGCGGCGGCCGGCTCGAAGACGGCGAGCGCGGCGATGCCCTGGACGGCGGTGCGCACGTGGACGAGGTGCGCCTCGATGCCGTCGTCGGCGACCGCGCGCACTGCTGCCGCCGCGGCGAGGAGCGTGTCGCCGTCGTTGGGCAGGACGACGACGCCCGACGCGCCCCGGGCGTGCTGCTCGCGGATCGCGCTGATGAGTCCGCCGGTGGAGGCTCTCCGGCCGGGGCCGGAGCGCACGACGACCGCACCGGCATCCTCGAAGAGGCCTTCGAGGCCGACGCCGGCCGCGCAGGCCACGATCGCGGCACCCGAGCGCGGCGACGCGGTGCGCCCCTCGGACGGTTCGACCCTGCGGCCGAGGCCGTGGGCTCCCGTGAGGCGCGTGATGCGCACACGATGCGGCCGCCCCGCCTCGATGCCGGCCTCGACGGCCGCGCCGGCGTCGTCGACGTGCGCATGGACGTTCCACTCGCCGTCCCCACCGACCACGAGCACGGAGTCACCGAGCTGCACGAGGCGGCTGCGCAGGACGTCCACCGCCGCGTCGTCGGAGTCGGCGAGGAAGTACATCACCTCGTACTCGGGCATGCCCTCCTCGTCGGAACCCCCGCTCGGGTGGACGTCGTGGGCAGCACCAGGCAGGTCGGGACGACGCCGGAAGCGACAGTCCGAGTCGTCGGCCCCCGAGCGCGCACGCTGTCCGGCACAGACGCGCTCGAGACACTCGAGCAGCACGACGAGTCCCGCGCCGCCGGCGTCGACGACACCGGCGCGCGCGAGCACCGCAAGCTGCTCCGGGGTGCGTGCGAGCGCCTCCCGCGAGGCCTCGACCGCCGCCAACGCGACGTCGTGCACGCTCACGGCAGCGTGGTCGGCCGAGTCACCACCGGACGGGGGGACACGACTCACGTCGTGGGCGGCATACGAGGTCGGTGAGCCCCCGGCGTGCTGGGCGATCTGGTGGGCAGCACGCTCGGCGGCCTCTGCCATCGCGCTGGCGACGGTGAGGATGGTCCCCTCCTTGGGGTCGGTCACCGCTTGCCGCGCGCGCACCTCGGCGTGGCGCAGTCCAGCAGCCAGGATGCGGCCGTCGATCCGGGCGGCACCCGCACAGCCCTCGGCCAGGCCGCGGGCCAGCTGGCTGAGGATGACCCCGGAGTTGCCCCGAGCGGTCCACAGCAGGTGCTTGGCGAAGACCGACAGCAGCTCGTCGGCGGTGGTGACGTCGGCGGTGGCCAGGGTGCGCTCGACCGCCCCGTCGAAGGTGAGGTAGAGGTTCGTGCCCGTGTCGCCGTCGGGCACGGGAAAGACGTTCATGGCGTCGATCTCGACCCGTCGGGCGGCGAACAGCGAACGCGTCAGAACCGCCCAGCGGCGCACGGCGACGAGGTCGAGCGAGGTCAGGGGCCCGTCGGGCGGCGGCGTGGCGCCGGACATCGGACCTCCTGCTCGTCGTGCGTGACCTGGCGTCTGGACATCGGACGGGTAGCGGGCTCGCCGATCTCGGCAGGCTAGCGCCTCGCTCGGACGGTCGCATGCACCGCTCCGGCCCGGACGGAGGCAGCTAGCGTGGTCACCGTGTCGAGTCCCTCCCCCGCCCGCCACCGCAAGTCGTGGTCCGACGCCCCCTCCGGCTTCTTCGAGGCCGAGGCTGCCGGCCTGCGGTGGCTCGCGCAGGCGGAGCCCAACGGGGGCGCACACGTCGTCGAGGTCTGCGACGTGGGCACCGACCACATCGAGCTGACACGCCTTCGACCCGTCCGCCCCACCGCCGAGGCCGCAGAGGCACTCGGGCGGGGCCTCGCCGTCACCCACGGCGCGGGCGCCACGGCTTTCGGGTCCCCACCGCCCGGCTGGACCGGTGACGCCTGGATCGGCCGGCAGCCGCAGACCAACGAGCCGACTCCGTCGTGGGGCCTGTTCTACGCGGAGCAGCGGGTGCGCCCGTTCGTGCGTCGGGCACTCGACCGCGGGCACCTCGACGACGCCGGCGCCCGCACCGTCGACCGGGTCTGCGACCGTCTGACGGCCGGGGACTTCGACGACGACCGACCGCCTGCGCGCATCCACGGCGACCTGTGGTCGGGCAACGTCGTCTTCACCTCCGACGGCGCCGTCCTCATCGACCCGGCCGCCCACGGCGGGCACGGACTCACCGACCTCGCGATGCTGGCCCTCTTCGGGTGCCCGGGCCTCGACCGCGTCGCAGCCGCCTACGAGGAGGCCGCCGGGCTCGACGCCGGCTGGCGCGACCTCGTCGGGCTCCACCAGCTGCACCCTCTCGCCGTGCACGCGTCGTCGCACGGCCCCGCGTATGCCGTCCAGCTCGTCGAGGCCGCCCGCGCCTTCGCATGAGGTGCGGTGCGCCCGCCTGCGCCGCCGTTTTGTCGTCCGAGCGACTCGTCGGCTACTCTTTACCGGTTCCCCCCGTGCACTTCGGGGTGACGCGCGCCCTCGTGTGCGTCGACCCGATCCGGTGGTGGAGCTCAGCATTTCGTCAACATCGAACTTCAGGAGATACCCGTGGCTGCCAACTGCGACGTCTGCGGCAAGGGACCGAGCTTCGGTCACAACATCTCGCACTCGCACCGCCGCACCAAGCGCCGCTGGAACCCCAACATCCAGCGCGTTCGGACGCTGGTGGACGGTGTGACGCCGAAGCGACTCAACGTCTGCACCTCCTGCCTCAAGGCGGGCAAGGTCGTTCGCTGAACGTCCCTCACCAACGTTGAGAGGCCGGTCCCCACAACGGGGGCCGGCCTTTCCTCTCGCGCGGCGCGTCCTCCCGCTCGTCGGGCGCTCCTCGCCCACCTGCCGGCGGCGGTGACCGACGGACCGGGCACGCGGCATACGCGATCGGGGACGCAGCGGCCCCGACCGCGGGTCAACCGTTGCGGAAGTGGTCCCACCCGGTGTGGCTGACGTGGCGGCCGTCCACGAGGATGCCGGCAGGCTCGTCCTCCCCGGGCGCCCGGACGGCCCCGACCACCCGCCATCCGTCCGGCAGCGCGTCCGCCGGGAAGGTCGCGAGCAGCGAGTGCTCCTCGCCGCCGGCGAGCACGCAGTCGAGCGCCGCCTCGGCCCCGACCGCTCCGGCCAGGGCGTCGACGTCGCCCGCGAGCGCCTGCAGGTCGAGGTCGATGACGACGTGGCTCGCCCGGGCGATGCGCCCACCGTCGCGCAGCAGCCCGTCGCTGACGTCGAGCATGGCCGTCGCACCAGCGGCGGACGCCTCTGGCCCGGCGGCGAGCGGCGGTGCCGGACGGCGCTGGCGCTCGACCGCGAGCGGGAGCCGGTCGACCGCCTCGGCCTTCAGCAGCCGCAGGCCGGCGTCGGCGAGACCGAGCGACCCGTGCACCGCGAGGACGTCACCGGCCCGCGCGCCCGATCGGAGCACCGGGTCACCCGCGAGTCGGCCGAGGGCGGTGACCGAGACCATGACGACCCCGGCGGGCGCCGACGACAGGTCGCCGCCGAGCACCGCCACCCCGGCTGCCCGGCACGCCTCGGCCAGACCCCGCACGTGGTCGAGCACCCACTCGAGGGAGAGCTCGGGGTCGGCGACGAGGGTGACGAGGACACCGGTCGGACGTCCGCCCATCGCCGCGACGTCGGCGAGGTTCTGCGCCACGACCTTGTGACCGATGTCGGCCCCCGACGACCACGCGTCCAGCCAGTCGCGGCCCAGGACCACGGTGTCGGTCGTGGCGATGATGCGCTCCGAGCCGACCAGCACGGCAGCGTCGTCGCCGGGCGGTACGAGGAGGTCGTCGCCCGCCGGGAATCCCGGCAGGATGCGTGCGAGCAGCTCGTCCTCGTCCAGCGAGCGCAGCGGTGTGCCGCCCGTCATCATCGGCCCTCGCTGGAGCCGGTCGACGTTCGGCACGGGATCACACACCCTTTCGATGGACGGCCCTCGGGGGCCCGGTTTCCAGGGGACGTGAGGCCCCATGGCAAGGTAGCGTCAGGGCACGGCCGCAGTCACACTGAGGCCTGCCGTTCCGACCGGTCGTGCCGTGGCACCGTGCCCGTGCTCGACCGTCCAACGATCGACACACAGTGAGGTGACACGTGGTCCAGGCCTACATCCTGATCCAGACCGAAGTCGGCAAGGCCGCGACCGTGGCGGAGGCGATCGCCGGGATCTCCGGCGTGACTCTCGCCGAGGACGTGACGGGTCCCTACGACGTCATCGCCCGCGTCGAGGCCTCCAACGTCGACGACCTCGGTCGTCTCGTCATCGCGAAGCTCCAGGACGTCCCGGGCATCACGCGGACCCTGACCTGCACGGTCGTCCACGTCTGAGGCCGGCCCCCTGACCGGACGCACGTCCTTCACGACGGCGGCGCTGATCGGCGCCGCCGTCGTGCTGTCCGCGTGCACGCGCGCACCGGAGGTGGCACTCGCGCCGCAGGCGTCGGCGCCGGTGTGCTCGTCCGCTGCCTGGCCGGGCGACGTCAGCGGCCACCCCCGCGTCGCCACGCAGCCCGACGACCGGTCGGTGGCGGCGTGGGGCGATCCGGCCATCATCGCGCGCTGCGGACTCGACCCGCTCGCTCCGACGACGCAGGACTGCGTCACCGTCGACGGGGTCGACTGGGTCGTGCGGCAGCTCACCGACGGCTCGGCTGCCACGACCTACGGCCGCGACCCCGCGATCGAGGTGCTCGCGCCGGGGTCCTACGGAGCCGTGCCCCTGCTCCTGCCGGCGTTCACGGCCGTCGCGAGGTCCCTGCCCGCGAACGGCCGGCACTGCTCCTGAGGGCGTATGCCGTGTGGCCGGGCGACGAGGCCGTCAGCGCAGGCCGGTGCGGCGCTCCAGGGCGAGCGACACGAGCTCGTCGATGAGGTCGGGGTACTCCAGACCCGAGGCCGCCCACATCCGGGGGTACATCGAGTGCGGGGTGAAGCCCGGCATCGTGTTGATCTCGTTGATGACGACACGGCCGTCGTCGGTGTAGAAGCAGTCGACGCGCGCGAGCCCCTCGCAGCCCAGCGACTCGAAGGCCTCGGCGGCGAGGCGCCGCACCTCCTTGGCGACCTCCTCCGGCACGTCGGCCGGACAGCTGAGGTCGACGTCGGCCTCGGCGAGGTACTTCGCCTCGAAGTCGTAGAAGGCGTGGTTGTCGTGGATGGCGATCTCGCCCACCTCGGACGTGCGCGGCCCGGACGTGCCGTGGCCCTCGAGCACCGCGCACTCGATCTCGCGCCCGGCGATGCCCTCCTCGACGAGGACCTTCGGGTCGTGCTCGCGCGCGACCTCGATCGCGGCCTCGAGCCCGGCAGGATCGTCGACACGGGTGATCCCCATGGACGAGCCGGCCCGCGCCGGCTTGACGAAGAGCGGGTAGCGCAGGCCGGCGCAGGCGTCCATGGCTGCCGCCCGGTCGGTGCGCCACGCGCGGTCGGTGATGACGGCATACGGCCCGACCGGGAGGCCGTGCCCGGCGAAGACCACCTTCATGTAGTGCTTGTCCATGCCCGCTGACGAGGCGAAGACCCCGGAGCCGACGTAGCGGACGTCCGAGAGCTCGAGGAAGCCCTGGAGCGTGCCGTCCTCACCGAAGGGGCCGTGCAGCAGCGGGAAGACGACGTCGACCTGCCCGAGCTCCTGGGGCGGCCGACCTGCCTCGAGGACGGTGAGCGCGTTCTCACGTGTCGACAGCGGCAGGACGACGTGCGCGGCACTCGGCTCGACCTCGGGTGTGCGGCTCGCCGTCAGCTCGAAGCGGCTCGGGTCGTCAGCGGCGAGGACCCACTGGCCGTCGCGGGAGATGCCGATCGGCACGACGTCGTACTTGCTCCGGTCGATCGCCCGGAGCACTCCGGCTGCGGTGGCGCAGGAGACGGCGTGCTCCGAGGAACGTCCTCCGAAGACGATGGCGACGCGGGGGCGGCGGCTCGGCTGTTCGGGCTGGGGCTGGTCCGTGGTCATCAGACGAGACTCTATCCCGACCTTCCGGACCCCCTCGTACGCTGACGGCGTGGTCAGGGATGAGGATTCGCAGCAGATGCAGGTCGAGACGTTCCTCGTGGCGTCCGGTCGCCCGGAGCGCTCCCCCGGTGCGTCCGTGAACGTGCCCGTGGAGCTCACCTCCACGTATGCCGCCGACGGGTCCGTCAACTACGCCCGGTCCGGCAACCCCACGTGGAACGCCTTCGAGGAGGCCCTCGGAGGCCTCGAGGGCGGTCGCGCGCTCGTGCACGCCTCTGGGATGGGAGCCATCTCGGCAGCGCTGTCGCTCGTCCCCGCCGGGGGCACGGTCGTCGCGCCCGACACGACGTACAACGGGACCGGCGACCTGCTCGCCGCCCACGAGGCGGCCGGCGGCACCGTCGTACGCGTTCACGCCACCGACACGGCCGGGTTCCGCGACGCCCTCGAGTCGGCCGACATGCTGTGGCTCGAGTCGCCCACGAACCCGCTCATGGACGTCACGGAGCTCGACGTCGTGCTCGCCCGCGCGCGTGAGCTCGGGGTGACGAGCGTCGTCGACAACACGCTCTCGACGCCGCTGCTGTGCCGACCGCTGTCGCTCGGCGCCGACGTCGTCGTGCACTCGGTGACGAAATACCTCTCAGGACACAGCGACGTCGTGCTCGGTGCGACCGTCGTGGCCGACACGGACCGGGGCCGTGAGATCGGCGAGCGCCTGCGTCGCCACCGCACCCTGCACGGGGCGATCGCGGGGCCGATGGAGGTCTTCCTCGCCCTCCGCGGGCTGCGCACGCTCTCGGTGCGGTTCGAGCGGGCCAGCGCCACCGCCGCCGAGCTGGCCCGACGGCTCGCGGCCCACCCGTCCGTGGCGCGGGTCCGGTACCCGGGGGCCGGCGCCATCCTGTCGATCGACGTCGCGGGCGACGCCGAGGCAGCGGAACGGGTGTGTGCCGCCACTCGGCTCTGGCTGCACTCGACGAGCCTCGGGGGCGTGGAGTCCCAGGTCGAACGCCGCCGTCGCCACCCCTCGGAGTCCGAGCAGGTGCCGGTCAACCTGCTGCGCCTCTCCGTCGGCATCGAGCACGTCGACGACCTCTGGGCCGACCTCGCCCGGGCCCTGGACGCCGCCTGAGTCGGTCTCTGAGATTCTCCTCAGAATCGTCGGGGAGAGTGGGCGTGCCGCCGCGACCCTGCGTCGTCGTCGCCTCCCATCTGAAGGATCCGTTCCGTGAGCAACCTGCTCGACCTCAGCACCGCCCTGTTCCTGCGCGTCAACGACTTCGCGCGCACCTCGACGTGGTTGCATGCGCCGGCCGTGGCCTACGCGAAGTACGGCCTCGTCGTGTTCGCAGCGCTGATCCTCGTGGGTGTCTGGCGGCGACGCGGGGACACTGACCGGCTGCTCGCCGCGGCGATCTGGGCAGGACTCGGGACCCTGCTCGCCGTCGCCGTGAACGTGCCCGTCGCTGCCGCGGTGGCCGAGGTCAGGCCGTATGCCGCGCACCCGGCGGCGCTCGTGCTCATCGACCGGACCACGGACTGGTCCTGCCCCTCTGACCACGCGGTGATGGCGGGAGCCGCCGCCGTCGGGCTCTTCATCGTGTCGAAGCGGCTGGGAGCCCTCGCGGTCGTCGCAGCGCTGCTCATGGCCGCCACCCGGGTCTACGTCGGCGCGCACTACCCCCACGACGTCGTGGCCGGGCTGCTGCTCGGTGCCGCGGTCGCAGGTCTCGGTTGGCTGCTGCTCCGCCGGCCGCTGACCTGGCTGGTGCACCGCGCGCGTTCGCTGCCCGTCGTGGACCGCGTGCTCGCCCCCGACGCCCAGGAGGCGTGAGAACCCCGCCCTTTGGGCGCGTGCCGCGCCGGCCGACGACCGTTGGTCACTGAACCGTCCCGACACGCCGGCCGACACACCGGCCGAGGACGTATGCCGTGCAGCAACGGTCGTCCGTCGGCATCCGGCGGGTGCCGGCCGGCAGCGTCCGAGCTGACGGCAAGGCGGGCCGGACTACGGCTCAGCGCTTCTCGGCCTTGAGGTCACGGGACATGAGGCGCGGTCCCACCTCGCTGGCCGGGTGTCCGTCGCGGATGACGGCGACCACCTGCTCGCAGATCGGCATCTCGACGTCGTGCTGCTCGGCGAGGGTGAGGATCGACTCGCACGACTTGACCCCCTCGGTCGTCGTGCGCAGCTCGGCAGTCGCCTCCGCGACGGTCAGGCCGCGCCCGAGTCGCACACCGAAGCTGTGGTTGCGCGAGAGCGGGGACATGCATGTCGCGATGAGGTCGCCGACGCCGGCGAGCCCCATGAACGTCTGCGGGTCGGCGCCGAGCGCCAGACCGAGGCGCGTCGTCTCGGCCAGCCCGCGCGTGATGATCGTGGCCTTCGTGTTGTCACCGAAACCCATGCCCTCGGCCATGCCGGAGGCGAGGGCCACGACGTTCTTCGTCGCACCACAGACCTCGGCACCTGTGACGTCGGTGTCGGTGTAGGGCCGGAACCACGGCGTCGCGCACGCGGCGGCCACCCGTTCGGCCGTGGCCATGTCGCGGCACGCGACGACGGCGGCCGCCGGCTGCCGACGGGCGATCTCCGTGGCGAGGTTGGGCCCCGACACGACCACGACGCGGTCCTGCTCGACGTTCCCCGCCTCCGCGATGACCTCACTCATGCGCATCGTCGTGCCGAGCTCGACCCCCTTCATCAGGGAGACGACCGGCACGCCCGCGGGGATCGCGTGGCCCCACTGGGTCAGGTTGTCCCGCAGGGTCTGCGAGGGCACGGCGAGCACGACGACGTCGGCCTGCTCGAGCGCCTCGCCGGTGTCCACCGTGGCGCGGACCCTCGCCGGCAGCTCGAGCTCCGGCAGGTAGGCGTCGTTGCGCCCGGCGTTGACGGCGTCAGCGACCTCCCGCCGGCGGGCCCACATGGTGACGTCACAGCCGGCGTCCGCCAGGATCATCGCGAACGCGGTGCCCCAGTTGCCGCTGCCCAGGACGGCGACCCGCGTCACGAGTGCTTCCCGTCCGAGTCCTTCGATCGCCGGTGGCGCCCAATCTCATCGTGCTTCAAGGGGTTCCCGATCTCGGGGACACCGTGGGTGCGCGGGTCGAACCGCTCGGTGGGGCGCTTCTCGTCACGGAGCACCTCGAGCAGGTCGGTGATGCGGTCCATGAGCCGGTCGGTCGCCTCGCGAAGGACCAACGCGTCGAGGGGTCGGCCGTAGAGGTCCGACAGGTCCACGGGCGGACCGGCATACATCATCATCGTCTTGCGCGGGAAGAGCGAGGGCCGGTGGCCGTACGGGGACAGGATCTCCTGTGCACCCCACTGCGCCACCGGGATCAGCGGGCAGCGCGTCTCGAGCGCGACCCGGGCGGCGCCGGTCTTGCCACGCATCGGCCACAGGTCGGGGTCGCGCGTGATGGTGCCCTCGGGGAAGATGCCCAGCGCCTTGCCGGCGCGCACGCCGTCGACCGCGGCGCGGTAGGAGTCGGTGGCGGCGACCGAGTTCCGGTAGACCGGGATCTGGCCACACTTCTTCAGCAGCCACCCGACGACCGGGATCGCGAAGAGGCTGTCCTTGCCGAGGAAGTACGCTTCGCGGCCGCTGTCGAACATGAAGTGGGCGAAGACGATCGGGTCGACGTAGGAGATGTGGTTGGTCGACACGACGAACCCGCCTTCGGCCGGGATGTTCTCGAGGCCGCGCCAGTCGCGCTTCGTCACCCGCATCAACAGGGGCCGGAGCACGAACGCCACGGACCGGTAGGCCCAGGGCAGCCGCCTCTTGCGTGCGCCGGCAGTCACGTTGTCACGTCCTTCTCGTCGTGCACACGCCGGTCGACGTGGCTGGCCTTCATCTTGTCCACCTCGCGGCGCGGTGTCGAGCAGCAGCGCGGCGAGTGGGACGATATCGCCAGCATGTCGACCTCCTCCCCCACGTCCCCGCCGTACCCCCCGACCGGCCGGCCCACCCGCTGGCACGTCGTGGTCCCCGTCAAGGACACGAGCCACGGGAAGTCCCGCCTGGCCCGAGCGGTCGGCTCGGACCGCCCCGACCTCAGTGCTGCGATCGCCACCGACACGCTCTCGGCCGCCGTGCAGGCGGTCGCCCCCGGTCGCCTGGTCCTCGTCAGTAGCGACGAGGGCCTGTCCACCGCCTGGCGGGCGCGTGGGGTGCACGTCGTGCCCGACCCGGGCACGGGCCTCAACGACGCCATCTGCGCCGGTATGCGTGCAGCCGGGCCCGGCGTGCCCGTGGCCGCCCTGCTCGGAGACCTCCCCGCGCTCGACCGCGACTCCCTGCGACTGGCCCTCGAGGCCGCGGGGCAGCACCCTGAGTCATTCGTGCCGGACGCGGACGGGACGGGCACGGTGCTGCGCTGCGGCCGCGACTTCACCCCTCGCTTCGGCGCCGGCAGCGCCTCGCGCCACGAGGCCGACGGTGCGGTGCGCCTCGAGCTGCCGCTCCCGCGCCTGCGCACCGACGTCGACGACGCCCGGAGCCTGTCAGACGCGCGACGCCTGGGCCTCGGCCCGGCCACACGAGCCGTCCTGCAGCACCGAGCATCTGGTTGGATCAGGAGCATGCAGGCCACGGTCCACCGCTTCGATCCCGAGACCCACACCGGCAGCGTGCTGCGGGACGACGGCGTCGAGCTGGCGTTCGAGGCATCGGCCTTCGAGTCGAGCGGCCTCCGCCTGCTGCGTCTCGGCCAGCGGCTCACGGTCGAGGTCGTCGACGACCTCGTGGTCGCCCTTCACATCGTCGGGGTCGGTCCGGGGCAAGCCATCCGCTGACAGGCACGAGGGCCCGACCGTCAGACGGCCGGGCCCACGTCGCACTCACCGGCGGCCGAGCTCGGGCGCCGGGCTGTCGTCACCTGGAGGCGGTCTTCTTCGCGGTGGTCTTGCGAGCCGTCGTCTTCTTCGCAGCGGCCGTCCTGGACGCGGCGGCCTTGGTCGTCGCTGCCGTCTTGGCGGCGCCGGCCGTAACCGCCTTGGTCGTCGTGGCGCGCTTGGCCGGAGCGGCCTTCGTGGTGGCGGCGCGCGAGGCCGTCGCCGCCTTCGACGTCGCCGTCGTCCGTTTGGCGGTCGCCTTGGCCGGCGCAGCCTTCGTGGTGGCGGCGCGTGAGGCCGTGGCCGCCTTCGTCGTCGTCTTGCGAGCCGTCGCCCCGGACGCTGCAGCCCTGGTCGCGGTCGCGCGCTTGGCCGGAGCGGCCTTCGTCGCAGCGGCCTTCGACGTCGCGGCCTTCGACGTCGCGGCCTTGGACGTCGCCGCCGTCCGCTTCGCTGCCGCCTTGGCCGGGGCGGCCTTGGTGGCAGTCTTCCTGGCCGTCGTCTTCTTGGCCGGCGCCGCGACGGCCGTGGACCCGGCGGAGGCCCGCGATGCGGCCGACTCGGTCTTGGAGAGCTTCTTGGCGCCGGAGACGACCTCCTTGAAGTTCGTGCCCGAGCGGAACTTGGGGACGCGGGTCTTCTTGATCTTCACCGTCGCCCCGGTCTTCGGGTTGCGGCCGGTGCGCGCGGCGCGGTCGGCGCGCTCGAAGGTGCCGAAACCGGTGATCCCGACCTTGCCACCCCTCGCGACCTCCCGGATGACGACGTCGAGGAACGCCTCCAGCGCGTCGGATGCGACCTTCTTGCTCCCGAGCTTCGCCTCGAGCGCGTCGATCAGTTCTGCCTTGTTCACGTCTTCCCCTCCAGAGGACTGTCGGTGTCAGGCGACCCGACGATGTGAGTCCGGAACCGGTCCGGCTACCTCCTGACGTTAGGCCGACTCGGGGAGCACGTCCATCACCCTCCGATGGGTTTTTCGTTGTGTCGCAAGGACTTTGACGAGTTTCGGGCAGGTCCCGTGGCGAACACGGCACCCTCGAAACACCACCGACTCCTCCGGATATGAGAACGGATCCCTTTGCAAGGCAAAGGAATCCGTTCCATCTTCTGGCCAGCGACGCCGGCCCGCCGGAGGCTCGTCAGGCGGGGCTGGTCACCGGTTTGTGGTTCGGGCGGCGCGCCTCGAAATCAGCGACAAGATCCTCGTGTCGCAGGGTGAGGCCGATGTCGTCGAGGCCCTCGAGCAGCCGCCAGCGGGTGTAGTCGTCGATCTCGAAGGGCGCCACGATCTCTCCGGCGTGGACCGTCCGGGCGACGAGGTCGACCGTGATCTCGGCACCGGGGTTGTTCTCGAGGTACTTCCAGATCAGCTCGACGTCGTCCTGCGCCACGATCGCGGTGAGCAGTCCCTGCTTGCCGCTGTTGCCGCGGAAGATGTCGGCGAAGCGCGAGCTGATGACGACCCGGAAACCCCAGTTCATCAGGGCCCACACGGCGTGCTCTCGGCTCGAGCCCGTGCCGAAGTCAGGGCCGGCGACGAGAACCGAGCCGTCGGCATACACCGGGTTGTTGAGGACGAAGGACTCGTCCTTGCGCCAGGCGGCGAAGAGGCCGTCCTCGAAGCCGGTGCGCGTCACGCGCTTGAGGTACTCCGCGGGGATGATCTGGTCGGTGTCGACGTTGCTGCGGCGCAGCGGGACGCCGACACCCGTGTGGGTCTCGAACTTCTCCATGGCTCAGGCCTCTCCGGTCGTCGCGGACGCCAGCTCGCCCGGCGACTGGGGTCGGTCGTCGAGGTCGGCGGGGCTCGACAGCGTGCCGCGGACGGCGGTGGCGGCTGCGACGAGCGGGCTGACGAGGTGGGTTCGGCCGCCCTTGCCCTGGCGACCCTCGAAGTTGCGGTTGGACGTCGATGCGCTGCGCTCACCCGGGGCGAGCGTGTCTGGGTTCATGCCGAGGCACATCGAGCAGCCGGGAAGGCGCCATTCGGCGCCGGCTGCCGTGAAGACCTGGTCGAGGCCCTCGGACTCGGCCTGCAGGCGTACCTTCGCCGACCCGGGCACGACGAGCATGCGCACGCCGTCCGCGACGCGGTGGCCCTGCACGACGGCGGCTGCAGCGCGCAGGTCCTCGATGCGGCCGTTGGTGCAGGAGCCGACGAAGACGGTGTCGACCTTGATGTCCCGCAGCGGCGTTCCGGGCTCGAGGCCCATGTAGGCCAGGGCGTTCGCGGCGGCGAGGCGGTCGCTCTCGTCGGCGAACTCCTCGGGATCCGGCACTGCGGCCGAGAGCGGCAGCCCCTGTCCGGGGTTGGTGCCCCACGTGACGAAGGGAGTCAGCTCGGCTGCCTCGAGGTCGACCTCGGCGTCGAAGACGGCGTCGTCGTCGCTGCGCAGCGCGGTCCACTCGGCGACCGCAGCGTCCCAGTCGGTGCCCGTCGGCGCGTGCGGACGGCCCTGGAGGTAGTCGAAGGTCGTCTGGTCGGGCGCGATCATCCCGGCGCGCGCCCCGGCCTCGATGGACATGTTGCAGACGGTCATCCGGGCTTCCATCGACAGGGCCTCGATGGCCTCGCCTCGGTACTCGATGACGTAGCCCTGACCCCCGCCGGTGCCGATCTTGGCGATGACGGCCAGGACGATGTCCTTGGCCGTGACACCGTCGGGGACGGCGCCCCGCACGTTGACGGCGAGCGTGCGGAAGGGCTTGAGCGGCAGCGTCTGCGTGGCGAGCACGTGCTCCACCTCGGAGGTGCCGATGCCGAAGGCGAGTGCCCCGAAGGCGCCGTGGGTGGAGGTGTGGCTGTCGCCGCAGACCACGGTCATGCCCGGCTGCGTCAGGCCGAGCTGCGGGCCGACGACGTGGACGATGCCCTGGTCGGCGTCGCCCATCGGATAGAGACGGACGCCGAACTCCTCGCAGTTGCGGCGCAGGGTCTCGACCTGGACCTTCGACACGGGGTCGGTGATGGGACCGGGCGTCGTGGGGACGTTGTGGTCCTCGGTCGCGAGCGTCAGGTCCGGGCGCCGGACGGGGCGGCTGGCGAGACGGAGCCCGTCGAACGCCTGCGGGCTCGTCACCTCGTGGAGCAGATGGAGGTCGATGTAGAGGAGATCGGGCTCCCCCTCGGCGCGACGTACGACGTGTGCGTCCCAGACCTTCTCGGCCAGTGTCCCTGCCATGGCTTCCTCTGACTTCCCTCCGCGGCGACGTTCCGGTGCTCGAGCGCGCGCGCCATCGAGGATCCGGTCGCGACATCGCTCTTCGGCAAGACTGAACCCTTTGTGCGTGCCATGGATTGACGTCTCAGTGCCTGAGACGTCAATATCAGTGCATGGACAACTCTTCAGGAGTCGGCGTTCTCGACAAGGCCGCTACCGTGCTCGGCGCCCTCGAGGCCGGCCCGGCCACGCTCGCCCAGCTCGTCGGCGCCACCGGACTCGCCCGACCGACGGCCCACCGCCTGGCGGTGGCCCTCGAGCACCACCGCCTCGTCTCGCGTGACATGCAGGGACGCTTCGTGCTCGGCCCGCGCCTCGGCGAGCTGGCCTCCGCGGCCGGCGAGGACCGCCTGCTCGCAGCAGCCGGTCCGGTCCTCGGCGCCCTGCGGGACCACACGAACGAGAGCGCCCAGCTCTTCCGCCGCCAGGGCGACCAGCGCATCTGCGTCGCCGCGGCGGAACGGCCCGTCGGCCTGCGTGACTCGATCCCCGTCGGCGCGACGCTGTCGATGCTCGCGGGATCTGCCGCGCAGGTGCTGCTGGCCTGGGAGGAGCCCGACCGCCTGCACCGGGGCCTGCAGGGCGCGGCGTTCACGGCCACGGCACTGTCCGGGGTCCGGCGACGGGGCTGGGCCCAGAGCGTCGCCGAGCGTGAGGCTGGCGTCGCGTCGGTGTCTGCCCCCGTGCGCGGACCGTCGGGGCGCGTCGTCGCGGCCGTGTCCATCTCGGGGCCGATCGAGCGCCTGTCCCGCCAGCCCGGCCGCCTCCACGCCGCCACGGTCGTCGCCGGCGCCAACAAGCTGACGGAGGTGCTGCGCCGCCACCACGCGATGCAGCAGCAGCAACAGCAGCAACACAACGCCTGACCGCACGGCTGGACGGCCGCCACACAACGGATCGGTCACGATCTGTATCAGCACCCCCGCCCGGACAACCATTGACCGGGACGTCGCGTCACTCTCAGTGCAGTGCAACGACGCACGGCACCGTCGCGTTTCAGACAAGGGGTCACGATGCAGGCAGCCAGCTCACCGTTCCGCACCGCAGCCGGGGTGCGCCGGGCCCTCGCCCTCGCCGGCGCCATCGTGATGGTCGTCGCGACGACGGCCTGCACCCCCGACCAGAACGTCGGCGCCACCCCCACGCACGTCGGCGCGACCAGTTCAACCGGCACCGGCACTCCCGCGATGACGACGAGCGAGGCCCCCACCCAGGTGCCGACGTCCCCACCGCCCACGACACCACCGGTCACCACGCCGCCCGCGACGCCAGGCCCCATCGCCACGACCAAGCCCCCGGCTCCGCCGAAGCCCGTGGCTGCGCCCGTGATCGTGCTGCGCCCCGGTGACACGGGCCCCAAGGTGCGTTCCCTGCAGGCCCGGCTGCGTCAGATCGCCTGGTTCCAGGGCGACGTCGACGACCGCTACGGGTCGACGACCACCACCGCGGTGCACGGCTTCCAGGCCAAGCGCGGTCTCGCGACCACCGGCACCGTCGACGAGCAGACCTGGGACAAGCTCGTCTCCATGACGCACGCGCCCACGAGCGACGAGCTCGCCAACGTCGTGCCGAAGCCGGCGCAGCCCAAGCCCGAGACCATCGCGTGGGACCTCGACGAACGCTGCATGACGGGTCGGGTCATGTGCGTCAGCAAGACGACGAAGATGCTCACCTGGGTCGTCGACGGCGTGCCGCAGTACGGCTTCGACGTCCGCTTCGGCAGCGACGAGCTGCCCACCCGCGAAGGCGTCTTCCCCGTCTACCACAAGCAGGTCGACGTCATCTCGAACCTCTACCACACGCCCATGCCGTACTCCATGTTCTTCTCCGGCGGGCAGGCGGTCCACTACTCCTCGAACTTCGCACGGCTCGGCTACGCGGGGGCGTCGCACGGCTGCATCAACGTGCGCGACAAGCCGCTGCTGATCCAGCTGTACAACGAGGTGCGCATCGGCGACAAGGTCGTCGTCCACTGGTGACGGACTGCCGAGGGCCCGGCCGTAGGCTGGCGGGACCACTCCCCCACGGCCCGAAGGAGTCAGTGTGCTCAAGGTTGGTTGGAAGGCGTCCGCGGAGCAGTTCGGCCCACGCGACCTCGTCACGTATGCCGCGCAGGCCGAGCAGGTCGGGCTCGACTCGGTCTTCATCTCCGACCACTTCCAACCCTGGCGCCACCAGCAGGGGCACGCGCCGTTCGCGATGAGCTGGCTCGCGGCCGTCGGCGAGCGCACCGAGCGCATCCAGCTCGGCACGTCGGTCATGACGCCGACCTTCCGCTACAACCCGGCCGTCGTGGCCCAGGCATTCGGCACGCTCGGCGCCCTCAACCCGGGCCGCGTCGTGCTCGGCATCGGCACCGGAGAGGCGCTCAACGAGGTCGCTGTCGGCGCCGCCGGCTCACCGTGGCCCGAGTTCAAGGAGCGGTTCGCGCGACTGCGCGAGGCAGTGACGCTGATGCGCAGGCTGTGGACCGAGGAGCGAGTCGACTTCGACGGCGACTACTACCGGACCCATGCGGCGACGGTCTACGACCGCCCGGAGCAGCCCATCCCCGTCTACGTCGCCGCGGGCGGACCGCTTGTGGCGAGGTATGCCGGCCGGTCGGGTGACGGGTTCATCTGCACCTCCGGGAAGGGTCGCGAGCTCTACGAGGACAAGCTGCTACCCGCCGTCGACGAGGGCCTGGCCAAGTCGGGGCGCACCCGCGACGACCTCGACCGGATGATCGAGATCAAGCTGTCCTACGACCGGGATCCCGAGCAGGCCCTGCACAACGTGCGCTTCTGGGCCCCCCTGTCGCTCACGGCCGAGCAGAAGCACGGTGTCGACGACCCGGTCGAGATGGAGCGGCTCGCCGACGAGCTGTCCGACGAGGAGATCGCCAAGCGCTGGATCGTCACGAGCGACCCCGCCGCGGCGGTCGACGCGGTGCGACAGTACGTCGACTGGGGCTTCAACCATGTCGTCTTCCACGCGCCGGGCCACGACCAGGCACGGTTCCTCGAGCAGTTCTCCGCCGACGTGCTGCCGGGTCTGCGTGAGCTGACCTGACGCCTGGCCTTCGCGCAACCCGGGCCGCTGCGGACGCCGGGCCACTAGCATCCAGGTCAGGGGTGTGGTCGACCACCGACGCGTAGGGGCGGGAGGGATGGCGGCAGGGGTCATCGACGAAGCCGCGAACGAGACGCCGGTCGCCCGGTTGTCCCGTCTGGTTCGGCAGGTGCCCTTCACCGTCGCCGTGGTGTCGGCCATGGTCGTCCTGGGCGTCGCGACGCAGTCGCTGTGGTCGCCGCTGAAGGACCGCGAGCTGCTCCGCACCGTCGCCTACGGCCTCCCCGCCCTGCAGGAGGGGCGCTGGTGGACGCCGGTGAGCGGGGCGTTCTTCGGGCTCGTGCCGGCGCAGTACCTCCCGATCGCCGGCGGAGCGCTCCTGCTCCTGGGCTGGTCCGAGCTGCGCCTCAGCAGCCGGAGGGTCGCGATCGCGGCCGTCGCCTGCCACCTTCTCGGAGTGCTGGGCGCCTCGCTCGTCCTTCTGGTGCTGTCGGACGACGGCTGGCCCTGGGCGGACCGGACGGCCGCCGTGCTCGACGTCGGCTTCAGCGCGGGGGTCCTGGGTGCGGCGGCCGCCGCGAGCGTCACGCTCCGACCACCCTGGCGCGGGCGCGTCCGTGCCGTCCTCGCCCTGTATGCCGTCATCGCGCTGCTCTACGTCGGGCTGCTCTGGGACCTCGAGCACGCGATCGCCGTCATGGGCGGCCTGGCCCTCGGACCGCTCCTGCTCGGCAGCAGGCCGTCACTGGCCCCTCCTCGTTTCAGCCGGCACGAGTGGCGCGTCGTGTCATCCGCGTTCTACGTGACCAGCGCGGTGGTGCAGATCCTGCTCTACTTCACGCCGTCCGACGGGCCGCTCGGGGCGTCGACCGACGACACGGACGCGCTGGGCGTCCTCGTCAGCGCGGGCATCTCGCTCCTGCTCGCCAACGGCCTGCGACGCGGCTCCCGACGGGTGTGGTTCCTCGCGGGAGGGATCGCCGCGCTCTCCTTCGTGGCCCAGGCCCTGCTCATCGTGGTCGAGGTCGTCGCCCCCGAACAGCTCAACGCCGGCGGGAACGCCGTGTCGTCCCTGCCTGAGCTCGTCGTCAGCCTCGGGATCACCGCGGTGCAGCTCGCCGTGCTCGTGCTCGGACGCTCGGCCTTCCAGGCGCGCTCGGGGCGCCGACGCCGCGCCGAGCTCGCCACCGGGGCCGGCGACCGTGGCACCGCGATCGGCCTGCTCAAGACCCACGGCGGGTCCACGATGTCGTGGATGGGCACGTGGCCCGACAACCACTGGTTCATCCACCGCGACCCCGACGGTGCACCGCTCGGCTACGTCGCCTTCCAGATGCACCGAGGCACCGCCATCGCTCTCGGTGACCCGGTCGCGGCCGACGCGGACACACGCGCTGCCGTGATCCAGGCGTTCGTCGACGAGGAGGAGACGCACGGCCTCGAGGTGTGCTTCTTCTCGGTCACGCAGGAGGTCGCGGACTGGGGACGGAGGCACGGCCGGCGCGACGTGCTCGTCGCCGAGGAGGCGATCATCGACCTGCCCGGTCTGGAGTTCAAGGGCAAGTCGTGGCAGAGCGTGCGCACCGCCCTCAACCGTGCCGCGAAGGACGGGATCACCTATCGGGAGGGACGCCTGGCCGAGATGCCGCGCGGGCTGATCTCGCAGGCCCGTGCCATCTCGGAGCTGTGGGTCTCCGACAAGGGCCTGCCGGAGATGGGCTTCACGCTGGGTGGCGTCGACGAGGCCCTCGACCCCGACACGGTGGTCGGGTTGGCCCTCGACGCCGACGTGACGGTCCACGGCGTGACGTCGTGGTTGCCCGTGTACTCGGCCGGCGGCACCGTCACCGGCCGGACCCTGGACGTCATGCGTCGCCTCCCCGACGGTTTCGGGCCCGTGACCGAGTTCCTCATCGCGAGCGCCTGCCTGTCGTTCCGTGAGCAGGGGGCCGCCTTCGTCTCCCTCTCGGGTGCCCCGCTGGCCCACTCGGGCGGCGGCACGGCGGAGCGGGCCGCGCTCGAGCGCCTCCTCGACCAGCTCGGCGAGGCCTTGGAGCCGCTCTACGGCTTCCGCTCGCTCGAGAGCTTCAAGCGGAAGTTCCGTCCGCGGCACGAACCGGTCCACCTCGTCTTCTCCGACGAGGCGGCGCTGCCCCGGGTCGGCCTGGCCCTGACGTCCGCCTACCTGCCCGACGCGTCCCTGCGGGACCTGGTCCGGGCGGGGCTCCAGTCCCGCAGGGACGAGGATCACGTGTCCTTGTAGGGCCGCTTCGCGAGCAGGGACGCCAGGGCGGCCGTCTTCTCGGGCGTCCAGTCGGGCGGGTCCGTCACCCCGACCCAGGACTCGAGGTTGGCCTTGGCGGAGTAGAGGTGGCCGTAGCCCATCGGGATGCTGCCGGCGCCCGGCAGGTCGAGCAGGACCTGCCACATCGTCACGAGGGGAAACCACCCCATCCGGGCCGACACGTCCGGACCCCGCTCCCCGTCCTTGAGCCACTCGGGCGAGGAGAACGCCAGACTCGGCGAGAAGAAGACGATGGGGTCACTGGCGTGCTGCAGGTAGACGAGTCGGGTCGGTCCCCAGTCCTGGCCCCCGCGCTCCAGCCCGTCCTGCTCGGCGGTGAAGCGGGCCGTGCGGCCCTGCTCGTAGACGGGGAGGTATGCCGGGCTGTCGGGCTGGCGTCCCGCGGTGAGCCGGGCGTGCATCTCGTTGACGAACGGCGGTCCGGACATGAGCGCGCCGTCGATCGGCTCGTTGATGACGTTGACGGAGCTGAGGATGCTCTCGACCCCGAGCGAGCCGAGGGAGAGCCCGTAGAGGTAGAGCTTGGGCCGGCTCGACGCGGGCAGCGTCGACCAGTACTGGTGCACCGTGTCGAAGACGACGCGTGACGTCTCACGCACGGCGTCCTGGTCGGCGAGCAGCGAGATCCACGACGGGAGGTAGGAGTACTGCACCCCCGCGATGGCGGTGTCGCCGTTCCAGAGGAACTCGAGCGGGTCGGTACCGTTCTGGTCGAGGAAGCCGGTGCCGGTCGTCGTCGCGACGACGAGGAGCTTGCGGTCGAAGGCGCCGGTGCGCTTCAGCTCCGCCAGCACGAGGTTCGCCCTTCCCTGCACCGTGTCGGCGGAACGCAGTCCGGCGTAGACGCGGATGGGCTCCTTGGCGCCGCCACCGTTCGCGGCGTTGAGCTCGGCCACCGACGGGCCGCCACCGACGAAGTAGCGGCCCTGCCGCCCGAGCAGCTCCCAGCTCGACAACGACTGCGGGCTGCCCGAGCGCTGCGGCACCTGAGGCCGGTTCATGTCCTCGGCGATGAGCGTGTCGCGCGGCGCGAAGATGTTGTTGGCGACGGCGAAGAAGCCGTTGACGAGGACGCCGGTGAGCAGTGACCAGATGACCGCGAGGAGCACGGCCGAGCCGACGACGGCCGCGACGCGGCGGGGCAGCCGACGCCCGAGCCACCGGAAGACCGTGCGGAAGAGCAGGCGCGCACCTCGGGCGACGACGAGGATGAGCACGGCCAGCAGCGCGGTGAGACCGAGGATGACGGGCCAGACGGTGGGTGAGGCAGGCTCCATGCCGTAGAGCGTCCGGATCTCGTTCTGCCAGCCGACCAGCCGCCAACCGGTGAAGACTGCCGCCCACAGGCCCAGCCCGACGAAGATCGCCACGAGGACCCGTCGGGCACGACCCGGCACTCCGGGGATCCCGAGGTAGCGCCAGAGGGCCTGGGTGCCCGCTCCGATGCCGTAGCCGATCATGACGGTGACGCCCGAGACGATCCCCTGCACGAGCGCTGCGCGAGGCAGGAGCGACGGCAGCAGGGAGAGCGCGAAGAACCAGGCCGCCATGGTGAGGCCGACGCCCGAGAACGTCGTGTCGAGGACGTGGCGCGGGGCGCCGAGGGCCGGCCGCCACGAGCGACGCCGCTGCACCACCGTCGGAGGGAAGGCGACGGTCCGTGCGGTCATGGCGTCTGCTCCTTGCTCGGCGTGGCCAATGACGAGCGCCAGCATAGGCCGCGCCGACAGGGAGCACCCCGGAGATGGCAGAAGACCCCGGTCCGTGTGGACCGGGGTCTTCTGTCGCTCTCTCGAGCATCACGTAGCCCCGACGGGATTCGAACCCGCGCTACCGCCTTGAGAGGGCGGCGTGCTAGGCCGCTACACAACGGGGCCGTGAGCGGTGCCGAGCGAGCTCGGCACGAGAAGAAACCTTACCGTGAAGGGTGGATTTCTCCGAATCGGCCCACGTTGCCGTGGACCAGAGCTGGGGTACCAGGACTCGAACCTAGAATGACGGAACCAGAAACCGTAGTGTTGCCAATTACACCATACCCCAAGGGGTTTCACTCCAAGCCAGCCTCGCGGCCGGTACGGGGTGAACCGAATGGGAATACTACCGGTCCGTGCGCGGTGGCCCAAATCGGCGGTCGAGCACCGCGGCGACCTCGTCCAGTCCACGCACGGACGTGACCGGATGGGTCGTCCCGCGGCCCGCACGGTCGAGCCACACGGCACGCAGTCCGGCCGCCTCCGCACCGAGGACGTCCCACTCGACGTTGTCGCCGATGCAGACCACCCGCCCGGGCTCGGCAGCCAGGAGTCGGCACGCCTCGAGGTAGACGCGAGGGTCGGGCTTGCCGAACCCGAGCGTGTCGGTCGTCACGACGACGTCGAACCTCTCGACGAGGTCGAGGGCCTCGAGCTTGACCCGGGTCGGCGCGTGGGCCGAGTTGGTCAGCAGCGCGACCGGCAAGCCCTCGCCCTCGGCTGCGGCCAGGAGGTCGGGCACGTCGGGGAAGAGCCGTTGGGCACCGCGGAAGGCCGGCGCATACGCCTCCTCGAAGGCGCGGTGGGCCCCGCTCGGGATCTCGAGACCGAAGGCCGTGGCGACCTCGGTCAGCCGTCCGGCACGCATCGCCTCGAAGGCGACGTCACCGGAGGCGTACCGCGGGAACCACCGCTCGGGGTCGTCGTAGTAGCGCTGAGCCATGACTCGGTGCTCCGCGGCCCGGTGCGGCCAGATCGCGGCCGCAGCCTCGGTGCCGGCCACCACCATCGCCTCCTGCGTGTCGACGATCGTGTCGTCGACGTCGAGC
Source organism: Terrabacter sp. 2YAF2 (assembly GCF_052114705.1). Classification (NCBI taxonomy): domain Bacteria; kingdom Bacillati; phylum Actinomycetota; class Actinomycetes; order Micrococcales; family Intrasporangiaceae; genus Terrabacter; species Terrabacter sp. 2YAF2. The sequence goes on along the minus strand of NZ_JBFRFG010000006.1, from coordinate 52,587 downwards.
AGGAGCGCGTGCGCGCCGGCCAGCGCAGCCGGCAGGGGCACGGGGCTCATGCGTCCCCGTCGATGCCGAAGAGGGGAAGGGCCGGTGAGACCCCGGCGATGACGACGTCGTGGGCCTGGCCCGACCGCTCCCACGCGGCACGCTCGAGACGCACGTGCTGCAGCGTCTCCCCCGAGTGCTCGAGGACCGAGCGGTGCGTGTCGCGGTAGCCGAGGGCCCGCGAGACGCCGAGCGACGGCCCGTTGTCGACGACGGCCGAGCTGACCGCCGCGTCGGCCCGTAGCGGGCCGAAGGCCAGCGCCAGCACGGCGGCCCGCATCTGCTTGCCCAGGCCTCTCCCCCGTGCCGGGGCGACGAGCCACGACGAGGAGTCGGCGGTGCGGTCCGCGCGCCAGTCCGGCCCCTCGAGCCACTGGGCGCCCACGACCTCGCCTCCCGAACGCACGACGAAGGGCAGTGCCCAGTCGTCGGGCGACCACAGGCCCAGGGCGCGCCAGTAGCCCTGCACGAGGACCGCCCGGCGGTTCGCGCGGTCGTCGAGACCGGCATACGTCGTCGCGTGCGGGTTCATCGGGAGGTCGTCCGGCAGGAGGGCGCAGAGGCTCGGGAGGTCGGCCTCGGTCATGACCTGCAGGTCGAGGTCGGCCGTGCGCAGACGGATGCCGTGCAACGGCCAGGACCAGCCCTCCACCCGGCCTGCCTCAGAGCGAGTCGCGCAGCGACCGGAGACGACTCAGGGTCGAGGTCTTGCCGAGGATCTCCATCGACTCGAAGAGCGGTGGCGAGATGCGTGCGCCCGAGACAGCGGTGCGCAGCGGGCCGAAGGCGAATCGCGGCTTGATGCCGAGACCGTCGACGATCGCGGCACGCAGTGCCTCCTCGATCCCCGCGGCGTTCCAGGCGCTCCCGGTGCCCAGGACGCCGGCGCCGTGGTCGTCGATGTCGCCGAGCACCTTCAGGGCCGCATCGAGCACCGCGGGGGCGTCGTCCTTGAGCTGCGCGCGGGCGTCCTCGTCGATGACGAGCTGGTCGTCGCCGACGAAGAACGGGCGCACGAGCGCCGGCGCCTCGGTCAGGTGGGCCATCCGCGTCTGGATGAGCTCAGCCACCGCCTTGAGACGGGCCAGCTCACCGAGCGACTGCGTCTCGCCGAGGACGTCCTCGGCGACGAGGTAGGGCAGCAGCCGGCTCGCGAACTCGCCCACGTCGAGCGAGCGGATGTAGACGCCGTTGAGCCAGTCGAGCTTCTTGAGGTCGAAGATCGGGCCGATCGGGTTGACCTTGGCCCAGTCGAAGGTGCGGCTGAAGTCGTCGAAGGTGAAGACCTCGACGTCGGCGCCCTCGGCGTCCTGCTGCGGCGGATAGGCAAGCAGCGCAAGGAAGTTCACGAGAGCCTCGGGCAGGTAGCCCTGCTCGCGGAACCAGGTCAGACGCGCGGCGGGGTTCTTGCGCTTGGAGATCTTGGACTTGTCGGTGTTGCGCAGCAGCGGCATGTGCGCGAACTTCGGCGCGTCGATCCCGAGCCAGCGGTAGAGCAGGATGTGCTTCGGCGTCGAGCTGATCCACTCCTCGCCGCGCACGACGTGGGTGATGCCCATCAGATGGTCGTCGACGACGACGGCGAGGTGGTACGTGGGGAATCCGTCGGCCTTGAGGATGACCTGGTCGTCGGGCCGCGGGGCCGACACCTTGCCGCGGATGACGTCGTCGAAGACGAGCGGCACGTCATCGGGCACGAGCATGCGCACCACGGGCGTCTCGCTGAAGCCGGGCAGCGCGGCGCGCTCCTCGCGGCTCTTGCCGACGCAGAGGCGGTCGTAGCCGGTGGGCTGCTTCGTCTTCTGCTGGACCTCACGCATCTGCGCGAGGCGCTCGGTGGAGCACCAGCAGTGGTAGGCGTGGCCGTCCTCGATGAGGCGCTCGACGTAGGGCCGGTAGGTGTCGAGGCGCTCGGACTGGCGGTACGGCGCGAAGGGCCCACCGAGGTCCGGGCCCTCGTCCCAGTGCAGCCCGAGCCACGCGAGGGTGTCGTAGAGCTGCGCCTCGCTGTCCTCGCGGAAGCGCGCACGGTCGGTGTCCTCGACGCGCAGGACGAACTGGCCGCCCTGCTGCCGCGTGAAGGCGAGGTTGAAGAGCGACATGTAGGCCGTGCCGACGTGCGGGTCACCACCATCAGGTCGGGCGACGTCGTCTCTGCACGAGGTGGGTCTGCGGACCGGTCAGGCCCCGACCGCTCCGGGAGGGCCGTCGATGTCGTCGTGCCGTGCGTCGTAGGTGGCGTCCTCGTCGGGACCCTGGTCAGGCTTCCCCGGACGCGCGTGGCGACCGGCGTAACCGGTCTCGGCCGTGGGCTGCTCGGTTTCCGGAGAGGTCTTCGGGCTCAGGTCGTCGTTGCTCATGGCCACGACCCTAAATGGTGCGGCCCCGTCAGCGCCTGACAAACGTGTTGGTCAGCGAGCCGATGCCGGCGATCTCGACGGTGACCTGCTGGCCGGCCTCGACGAGCCCGACGCCGGCCGGGGTGCCCGTGAGGATGACGTCACCGGGCAGCAGCGTGAAGGCCGCCGAGGCGTACTCGATGATGGTGGCGATGTCGTGGATCATGTCGGCCGTCGTGCCGTCCTGCTTCACGTCGCCGTCGAGCGTCGTGCGGATCGAGAGGTCGGCGGCGTCGAGCTCGGTCTCCACCCATGGGCCGAGCGGGCAGCTCGTGTCGAAGCCCTTGGCACGCGCCCACTGACCGTCGGTGCGCTGCCAGTCACGCGCCGTGACGTCGTTGGCGATGGTGTAGCCGTAGATGCACTCGGCGGCGTTCTCGGCCTTGACACCCTTGGTGATCGTCCTGATGACGACGGCGAGCTCTCCCTCGTAGGAGATCTCCTCGCTGCCGGCCGGGAGGACGACGGGGTCGAACGGGCCGACGACGGCGGTGTTCGGCTTGAAGAACATCATCGGCTCGGCCGGGGCCTCGCCGCCCATCTCCCTGGCGTGGTCGGCGTAGTTCTTGCCGATCGCGACGATCTTGGAGCGCGGGATGACCGGAGCGAGCAGGCGCGCGTCCTCGAGCATGACGGGCGGCTGCCCGCTCGGCTGGAGGCCGATGTAGAGCGGGTCGCCGGCCAGCGGCGTGATCACCTCGCTGCCGGGGTCGCCCTGGACGATGCCGTATGCCGGGTCGTCCCCGGTCGTGTACCTCGCGATGCGCACGCGCCCACCCTACGACGAGAGCCACCCCGGGTCGGGCGGCGGTTCCCTGTCAGAAGGTCCGTCGCAGCCGCAGGTCCAGCGGTCGGCCGTCCGGGTCGTAGACGAGGCGGTAGAGCGGGCCGGCCCACAGCCGGGTCAGCCGGCTCTGCTCGGGACTGTCCAGCGGCCGGAGGCGCCCGGGCGGCCGTGGGACGGCACCGGGCGCCCGGTGCCACGCCGCGAGCGCTTCGGCACTGGCGGCATACGCCCCGAAGTGGTCCTCGAGGGGCACGTCGGCCTCGGTGTCGAGGTGCTCCCGGGCGAGCTCGTGCCGCAGGCTGCGGGCGAAGTCCGGGTGCACGACCGCGGCGGACACCTCGGAGTCGTGCGTCCACGAGCGCCGGTTGAAGTTGTCCGAGCCCACCGTGACCCACTCGTCGTCGACGACGCAGACCTTGGCGTGGACGTAGACGGGCGTCCCGTCCGGGTTCTCGATCCCGTAGACGGCGACCCGACCGGGCGCGGCGGCGTGCAGCTCGTCGAGCAGTCGGGCACGGCTCACGAGGTTCGGGGCGTAGCTCACGGCCCCGTCCTGGTCCGGCTGGTGCGGGAGGACCGCGACGAGACGGAGGTCAGGTGACCGTCGCAGCGCCGCCACGAGCAGTGCGCTCACCTCGGAGGACCAGAGGTACTGGTCCTCGAGGTAGATCAGGCGTCGCGCGTTCGCGACCGCCTTGGTGTAGGCACGGGCGACACTCCTCTCGCCGCGCGGCGCGAAGGGATAGCCACCGAGGCGGCGACCGTAGGTGCGCAGCAGCTGGACCGGGTGCGGACCCGTCGGCGCCGGATCGGGCTGCTGCGGGGGCAGCGGGCGACGAGGGGCCTGGTCGCGGCGGATGGCGTCGCCGGCCCAGCGGATGGGCGAGCGGCTGAGCGCCTGGGGGTCCTCCCACCGCTCGCGGAAGACGGTCTCGACGTCCCCCACGACCGGGCCGGTGAGGGCGAGCTGGACGTCGTGCCACGGGGGCCGGGGGCCGTAGACCTTCGCCATGGTCTGTGGTTGCGGGTCGCCGGCGTGGCTGGAGTCGTCGCGGCGGCTGTGGCACAGGTCGATCCCGCCGAGGAACGCGATGTCGAGCTCGGGCCGGCCGGGGTGTCGCAGGACCACGAACTTCTGGTGGTGCGAGCCGCCGAGCCGCACCCGCATGTCGAGCACGCACTCGCCGCCGGCCGCGTTGATGTCCTCGCCGAGGTGACGGTTCTCGCCGGCCGAGAACGCCAGGCGGTCCCAGTGGGAGCGCCAGACCAGGCCGCGGACGTCGACGCCGCGACGTGCTGCGTCGGCGAAGAGCGCAGCGACCTCGCTGCCGCGCTCGCCCGTCAGGCGCTGGTCGGGGTCGCCGCGCCAGTCGACGAAGAGCAGCAGGTCGCCCTCTCGCATCCGCGAGACGCGCTCTCCGAGCGCCGCGAAGTAGGCCTTCCCGTGCACGAGCGGCGTCACGAGGTTGCCCTCGGTCCAGGACCGTCCGTCGGGATGGCGTCGGTCGAGCCGGGTCGAGGGATTGCCCCGCTCGTCGGCGGTCAGGTACCAGTCGGCGGGAAGCACGGGACCGAGCGTATGCCGTGGGGTGGCCCAGCGGGCCGAGGGCGACCTCGCGGGTCGCGCGCCGCACGATTGCCTGCCGACCTGGCGCCTCGCCTACCCTCGTCGGGTGGAGATCCTGGGCGAGCCGGAGTGGCGGGAACGGGCGGCGGCGCACGAGGCGCGCGTCGACTCCGCCACTGCGGCGCACCTCGCCCGCCGTCGCGACCACCGCAAGCACCCGGTCGAGGACTTCCTCTTCACCTACTACTCCTTCAAGCCGGCTCAGCTGCGGCGCTGGCACCCGGGGGTGGGAACGGGTCTCGCCGGAGCGGCCGGGTCCCCACACCCCGGGTGGCGCTTCTACGCCGTCGACGGGGACGTCGTCAGCGTCGATGTCCAGGCCTTCAGCAGCGCGCGCGGCGACACGTTGCGCTTCGTCCGCGAGCTGCTGGTGCGTACAGCCGAACGGCCGGCACGGTTCGGCTGCTTCGGGCTGCACGAGTGGGCCATGGTCTATCGCCTCGACCCGTCCGACGTCCGTCACTCGGGCTGGCCGCTGCGCCTGGGCGCCTCGGGCACCGACGCGGTCGTCGACAGCCACCAGATCGCCTGCTCGCACTTCGACGCCCACCGCTTCTTCACGCCCGAGGCAGCACCGCTCAACGCCCTGAAACCGACCCGGGAGAGCCAGACGGCGCTCGAGCAGCCGGGGTGCCTCCACGCCGGGATGGACCTCTACAAGTGGGCGCACAAGCTCGTCCCTGCCGTCTCGAGCGACCTCGTCCTGGACTGCTTCGAGCTGGCGCGCGACATTCGGACGCTCGACATGCGCGCGGCGCCGTACGACCTGCGCGAGCTCGGCTACGAGCCGGTCTGCATCGAGACCCCGGAGGGCAAGGCCGCGTATGCCGCCGCGCAGCGTGGCTTCTCCGCCCGCGGGCAGGCGCTGCGTGCGCGTCTCGTCGACGCCGTCGACGCGGTCGACGCGGCGCTGTGCCTGACCGCCGCACCTGACTGACCCCGGCCACGACAAGCCGCCACCTGCGCCTCTGTGGAGGCCGACCGGGCCGTCTCTCCGCAACACTCCGCCAGCTGGTCACGTGTGGAGGCAACCCCGTTGCCGCGCGTTGCGGCCGGAGAAACCTCCATTCCCCTGTATCAACCCGGCGGGGCCGTCACTCTGGAAGGTGTCGGCGAAGGTCCAGGCACGCGCGCCGACAAACCTCCGCCCTCAGGGGTGGTGCTGGGCGGGGCCTGAACCGCCCAGCACTTGCACGTCCGGGATGGTCAGCGGGAACGCGCGAGCCCGCGGACGATGACCGAGAGACCGACCTCGAACGCCTTGGACTCCGTCGTGGCGTCGGGTGCAGGAAGGTCGAGGTCGACAGATGCGGCGAGGGCCCGATCCTGCTGTCCGGCAACGGACCCGAGGATGTGGTGCACGATGAGCGCCGCCACCTCGTCCCGCTCGGACGCCGGCGCCCCGGCGTCGTGGACGAGTCGGGCGAGGTCTCGGAGCGGGCGCGCGGCACCTGGCTCCACGGCATACGCGAGGCCGACGACGTCGGCACCGTCGGGGACCTGCACGAGGGCGTCACGGACGGCCACCGCCACGCCGACGAGCGCCTCTGCCGGCGGCCGGTCGGGTGGCGGGACGGGGATCTCGGCCAGCAGGACGTCAGCCACCTCGACCAGCAGCTCCTGCTTGTTCGCCACGTGCCAGTAGAGGGCCCCGGGCGCGACCCCGAGCTCGCGGGCCAGCCGCCGCATCGAGAGGTCTGCGAGACCGTAGCGGCGCAGGAGGTCGACGGCGGTCGTGACGACCTGCTCACGGCTGAGTGCCACGCGCTCCCCCGACTTCGGCGCACGGTCCCGGTGGACCCGCGTTGACAGCCGAGCCTATCGACTCGGCATACTGAACACCGTTCAAGTTGAACACCGTTCAACGCCGAGCGCAAGGAGCCCGCATGACCCGCCGCTTCGACGACCTCGCCGATGCCGTCCTCGCCGGGACACCGGCCACCGCCGACGACGCCCTCGACGTCCTGCGCGTCACCGACGACGAGCTGCTCGCAGCCGTCGCCGCAGCGGCCCGTTTGCGCCGCAAGCACTTCGGCAACACCGTCAAGGTCAACTACCTCGTCAACCTCAAGTCGGGACTGTGCCCCGAGGACTGCCACTACTGCTCCCAGCGGCTGGGCTCGCAGGCCGACATCCTCAGGTACACGTGGTTGAAGCCGGACGAAGCCGTCGAGCAGGCTGCTGCCGGGCTCCGTGGGGGCGCCACCCGCATCTGCATGGTCTCGAGCGGCCGCGGGCCCACCGACCGCGACGTCGAACGGGTGGCCGGCATGGTCGGCACGCTCAAGCAGGAGCACCCGGACGTCGAGGTGTGCGCGTGCCTCGGACTGCTCAAGGACGGGCAGGCCGAGCGGCTGCGCGCGGCCGGTGTCGACGCATACAACCACAATCTCAACACCGCCGAGTCCCACCACGACGAGATCGTCACGAGCCACACCTACGCGGACCGGGTCGAGACCGTCACCAAGGCCAAGGACGCCGGCCTCTCGCCGTGCTCGGGCCTCATCGCCGGGCTGGGCGAGACCGACGAGCAGCTCGTCGAGGCACTGCTCGCCCTGCGTGACCTGGGCTCGGACTCGATCCCCGTGAACTTCCTGATGCCCTTCGACGGCACCCCCCTCGAGGGGACGTGGGACCTCACGCCCGGGCGCTGCCTGCGCATCCTCACCATGGCGCGAATCATCTGTCCCGACAAGGAGATCCGCATCGCCGGAGGCCGCGAGATGCATCTGCGATCACTGCAGGGGCTCGCCCTCCACGTCGCGAACTCGATCTTCCTCGGCGACTACCTCACGTCCGAGGGCCAGGCGGCGGAGTCCGACCTGGAGCTGATCCGGGACAACGGCTTCGTCGTCCTCGGCGCCGACGACCGGGCAACCGGTCCGAGGCCGGAGGCCGTCTCCACGCACGACCCCGCCAAGCGCCGACGCGGGGCCGGAACCGGCCTCCCCGCCAATGCCTGACCCGACGGGTTCGCCGCTCGGCGCCCGCGACCGCGGCCTCGTCTGGCACCCGTACGCACCCCTCGACGGCCCTGAGCCGTATGCCGTCGAGGGTGCTTCTGGCGTCCGCCTGACCCTCACGTCGCCGGAGGGCGAGCGGTTCGAGGCCGTCGACGCGATGGCCTCGTGGTGGTGCGCGGTCCACGGCTACGGCAACCCCGTCCTCGACGCGGCGGCCCACGAGCAGCTCGGCCGGTTCAGCCACGTCATGTTCGGCGGCTTGACCCACGAGCCCGCCGTCCGGCTCGCCGAGCGCCTCACGGCGATGTCCCCGGGACCGATGGCCCATGTCTTCTTCGCCGACTCCGGCTCGGTGTCGGTCGAGGTCGCCCTCAAGCTGTCGCTCCAGTACCAGGCGGCGCGCGGACGACCGAGGCGACAGCGCTTCCTCACCGTGCGAGGCGGCTACCACGGTGACACGTTCGCCGCGATGAGCGTGTGCGATCCCGTGGACGGGATGCACTCGGCCTTCCCGGGCGTCCTGGCCCGCCAGCTCTTCGCCCCACGCCCGCCCGCGGCGCGCCAGGTGACCACCTCGACCGGCGACGAGCGCTGGGAGACGGACCGCTCGGCCCTCGAGATCTGGGCCGCAGAGGTGCGCGCCCTCGCGGCGACACACAGCGACGAGCTCGCCGCTGTCGTCGTCGAGCCGGTGCTCCAGGGTGCGGGCGGCATGCACGTCTACCACCCCGACTGCCTCCGGGTCCTGCGCGACGTGGCCGACGAGCACGGACTCCTTCTGGTCGTCGACGAGATCGCGACCGGTTTCGCCCGCACGGGCCGGATGTTCGCCTCCGAGTGGGCGGACGTCACCCCAGACGTCATGTGCGTCGGGAAGGCCCTGACGGGCGGATACCTCTCTCTCGCAGCGGTACTCATGACACGCGAGGTCGGCGAGGCCATCACCCGATCGGAGTTCCGGGCCCTCCTCCACGGACCTACCTTCATGGCCAACCCGCTCGCCTGTGCAGTCGCGAACGCCGCCGTGGAGCTCGTCGACAGCACGTGGAAGGAGCACGTCCCCAGGGTCGGTCGCCTGCTCGCCGAACACCTCGCTCCGGCAGCCGACCTCCCCCAGGTCCTCGAGGTGCGCACCCTGGGTGCCGTCGGAGTCGTGCAGCTCACGTCACCGGTCGACGTCGTCCCGGTCACGCGCGCAGCCCTGCGGCGCGGCGTCTGGCTGCGACCGTTCCGGAACCTCGTCTACACAATGCCTCCCTACGTCTGCACCGCCGAGGACGTGCGGCTCGTCGCCGAGGCGATCGTCGGCGCGGTGGCCGAGGTGCACGGATGAGCGACTGGGACGCCTGGCTGGCGGAGCGGTCCGACCTCCGGGCCGCTCAGGGCGTGGAGCGCTTCGACGCCGTCCTGCGCCTTGGTGGTCCGCGCCACGGACCACGCGACCCCATCGACCTCGCCTCGAACGACTACCTCGGCCTCGCACGGGACGAGCGTGTCGTGGGGGCGGCTCACGAGGCCCTCGACCGCTACGGCGCCTCCGCGACCGCCAGCCGTCTCGTCACCGGGACGCTGCCCGTGCACCGGGACCTCGAGGCCGCCCTCTGCCGGCTGGCCGGGCAGCCGAGCGGCCTGGCCTTCTCGACCGGGTATGCCGCCAACCTGGGCGTGCTGACCGCGTTCAGTGGTCGTGGGGCGGAGATCCTCCTCGACGCCCACGCCCATGCGTCCCTGCACGACGCGGCCCGCATGGCGCGGGCACCGTATGCCACCTTCGCCCACAACGACCCCGCAGCCCTAGACGGAGAGCTGGCCGCCCGGCCCGACCGGAGGGTGGTCGTCGCCGTCGAGTCGATCTACTCCGTCCTCGGCGATGCCGCTCCCCTGGGCGACCTCGTCGAGGTCTGCCACCGCCATGGCGCGCTCCTCGTCGTCGACGAGGCGCACGGCATCGGGGTGGCCGGGCACGGGCGCGGCCTCGTCCACGAGCTCGGCCTGGCTGGTGCCCGCGACCTCGTCGTCACCGTGACGCTGTCGAAAGCCCTTGGCTCGCAAGGCGGCGCCGTGCTCGGGTCGACCGCGGTGCGCGACCACCTCGTCAACACCGCGCGGAGCTTCATCTTCGACACGGGCCTCGCGCCCGCCGCAGCCGCCGCCGCGTGCATGGCCGCGGACATCGTCGCTGGCGACGCGACGCTCGCCGCGGCAGTGCGTGCCAACGCCGGCACCATCGCGGCGATCTGCGGGATCGAGCAGGCGGCCGGGGCGGTGCAGTCACTCCCCATGCCGTCGCCCGACAGCGCCGTCGCCGCAGCGCTCGAGCTGCGCGCCCACGGGGTCCTCGTGGGCTGCTTCCGGCCGCCCAGCGTGCCCGACGGCGTGTCGCGGCTCCGGGTCACGGCGCGCGCCGACCTCGACGGTGAGGACCTCTCCCAGGCCGCGCGGCTCGTCGCTCGCGTTGCCGCCCTGCACGGAGCGCCCCGCCGTCCCGATACCGTCGAGGGGCCACGGGCAGGGGACGCTCCCTCCCCCGCCCGTGGCCTCCCGTCGGTCGCGGCCGTCGAGGGGCCGCAGGGACCGGTGCCTCCGTCGCCCCTCGGCGCCGCCTCACCCCACGGCGACGATGAGTGAGTCGCGGCTGCCCCCGGTGGTCCTGGTCACGGGCACCGACACCGACGTGGGCAAGACGGCCGTCACGGCGGCGGTCGTCGCGACGGCCCTGGCCGCGGGGCTGCGCGTGACGGCATACAAACCCACGCAGACGGGCGTGGCGCCGGGCGAGCCCGGCGACATGGCCGAGGTCGATCGGCTCACGGGTGCGGCGGCGGTCGAGGGGGTGCGCCTGAGGGCGCCCATGGCGCCGCGACCGGCGGCGCGTCTCGAGAGTGCCGGGCTGCCCACTCTGGAGGACCACGTGGGTCGCGTCGCTGCGCTGGCCGTATGCCACGACCTCGTCGTCGTCGAAGGTGCGGGAGGGCTGCTCGTCGAGCTGACGGACGCCGGTGAGACCCTGGCCGACCTCGCTTCCGCGCTTCCCGACAGTGGGGTGCTCGTCGTCGCCCGGAGCACGCTCGGCACCCTGAACCACACGATGCTGACGCGAGAGGCCTTGTCGCACAGAGGGATCCGACAACTCGGCATCGTCATCGGTTCATGGCCGGACGACCCGGACGTCATCGAGCGGACCAACCGCGACGAGTTCGAGACGCTGCCCGAGGGACTCCTCGGCGCGATCCCACGGGGTGCGCCGACCCTGCCTGTCTCGACGTTCCGGACGAGCGCTCCCGCGTGGCTGCCAGGACTCGTTCAGCGCCTCGGGACGCCCTGACGGAGCAGGCCGTGCACGATGCCGTCGGTGAGGGCCCGCCACGACGCGGCGAGGATCGAGCCGGCGACACCGATGGTGTCCCACGACGTCTCGCCGTCCGAGGTCTCGATGAGCACGCGCGTCACGGCGTCGGTGCCGTGCGACGCGTCGAGGATGCGCACCTTGAAGTCGATGAGCTCGATCTTCTCCATCTCGGGATAGGCCCGGGTCAGGGCCTCACGCAGCGCGTGGTCGAGGGCGTTGACCGGGCCGTTGCCCTCACCAGTGGCGATGAGGCGTGCGCCGTCGGCGCGCAGCTTGACCGTGGCCTCCGAGGTGGCGTCGCCCTCTCCCGACGAGTCCGTGATGACCCGCCACGACTCGACCTCGAAGTAGTCGGTGCAGCCGGGCTCGAGCGCCTCGCGGAGCATCAGCTCGACGGTGGCGTCGGCGGCGTCGAAGGTCCAGCCGCGCAGCTCGAGGGCCTTGACCTCGGCGAGCACGGAGGCGACGACGTCGGGGCGGTCGGACAGGTCGAGACCGGCCTCGCGCGCCTTGAGCTCGATGCTCGCGCGGCCCGCCATGTCGGAGACCAGGGTGCGCATGCCGTTGCCGACGAGGGCCGGGTCCATGTGCTGGTAGAGGTCGGGGTCGACCTTGAGGGCGCTCGCGTGCAGCCCGGCCTTGTGCGCGAAGGCGCTAGCGCCGACGTACGGCTGGCGGCTGTAGGCCGGGACGTTGGTGACCTCGCTGATGGCGTGGGCGATGTGCATGGCCCGGCGGAAGGCGTCCGGCTCCATCGCGTGCAGCCCCAGCTTGAACTGCAGGTTGGCCGCGACCGTGATGAGGTCGGCATTGCCGGTGCGCTCGCCGTAGCCGTTGACGGTGCCCTGCACATGGGTGGCCCCGGCCCGCACAGCGGCGACGGAGTTGGCGGCCGCGCAGCCGGTGTCGTTGTGGCAGTGCGCTCCCACCCGGGCGCCCGTCGAGTCGAGGACGTCGGCGACGACCTCCTCGACCTGGTGCGGCAGCATGCCGCCGTTGGTGTCGCAGAGCACGACGACCTCGGCCCCGGCCTCGTGGGCGGTGCGGACGACGGACAGGGCGTAGTCGCGGTCGAGGCGCCAGCCGTCGAAGAAGTGCTCACAGTCGACGAAGACGCGGCGCCCGTGGCCGACGAGGTGCCCGACCGTGTCACGGACCATCGCGAGGTTCTCCTCGAGCGTGGTGCGCAACGCCCGCTCGACGTGTCCGGTGTGCGACTTCGCGACGAGGCACACCACGGACGCCTGCGAGTCCACGAGCGCCTGGACGAGGGGGTCCTGCGACGCGACCCCGCCGGCCCGACGGGTGGCCCCGAAGGCGGCGAGGGTCGCGTGGCGCAGGTCGAGCTCGGTCCGGGCGCGCTCGAAGAACTCGGTGTCCTTCGGGTTGGCCCCGGGCCACCCGCCCTCGATGAAGTCGACCCCGAGATCGTCGAGCAGCCCGGCGATGGCGAGCTTGTCCGACACCGAGAGGTTGAGTCCCTCCTGCTGGGCGCCGTCGCGCAGGGTGGTGTCGTAGACGTGCAGCGCTTCCATGACCTTCATTGTCCTTGATCTCGGGGGTTCGGCCGACCACCTGTTGCAGGTCGGCCGACGCGGGTGTGGGTGGCGTCCCGGTCTCTTCTCGTGATCGCGTCAGCCGGGGTGGTGGCCTTCGCGGTGTCTCCGTCGGGGTGGTTCGGGAAACAAAAAGACCCCCCAAGGGTTGGGAGGTCTGCGCGACGAGGGGTGCTCGTCGCGCTATTCGATAATGAGGGTGCCGGTGGGCACGGGTCGCTTCGTCACACGCTCACGCTAGGGCGCGCGAAACCCCGGCGAAACACCACGTCCGGATCGTGGACCCGGCGTCGCGGCCCATGCTGACGACGGCGCGGTGCCCACACGGCATACGCCAAGGCACAACAGGGAGCCTGAGCCGGCGTCACGACGGTCGCCGACGCCGGCTCGCGGCCGCCTCGACGAGCGCCCTGAAGAGGCGCGGGTCGGTGCCGACCTCTGGGTGCCACTGGACCGCGAGGCGGAAGAAGGCATCCGGGTCCTCCATCGCCTCGAGCGTGCCGTCGTCGGCCCACGCCGACGCCGCGTAGCCGGGGTGGGTCAGCACCGACTGGTGGTGGTAGCTCGGCACGTCGGCCTCCTCACCGAGGATGCCGGCGAGGCGCGTCCCGGCCACGGTACGCACCGGGTGGCTGCCGTACGTCGCCGGCGCGGGCGAGTGTTCCTGGTGGCCGACGCGGTCGGGCAGGTGCTGCTCGAGCAGACCGCCTGCCGCGACCGCCATGACCTGCATGCCTCGGCAGATCCCGAGGACCGGCACGTCGGTCCCGGCTGTCGCCCGCGCGATGGCGATCTCGGTCGAGTCCCGGTCGGGCCTCGACGCCTGCACCGAGGCGTGGCGCTCGTCGGCGTAGAGCTCGGGCGCCACGTCGACCCCACCCGCGAGGATGACGCCGTCCAGGCGGTCGACGATCTCGAGGGCGGTCCCGTCGTCGGCGTCCGGACGCGGCGGGATCACGACCGCGATCCCGCCGGCATCCTCGACCTGCCGGACGTAGCGGTGCGGCACGAGGGCCCCGGGCACGTCCACCCAGTTCCCCCACGACGCCCGCTCGATGTAGGCGGTGATCCCGATGACGGGGCGAGCCATGCCGACCTCCTGCCGTTGCCCAGCGTCCTACCCAGCCTCCTCCTACCAGCCTCAGAGCGGGGTGACGTAGGCGCCCGAGATGCCGCCGTCGACGAGGAACGTCGAGGCCGTGATGAAGCTCGACTCGTCGGAGGCGAGGAAGAGCACGGCATTGGCCATCTCCTCGGGCTCCCCGAAACGTCCCATCGGGACATGGACGAGGCGGCGCGCGGCCCGCTCCTCGTCCTTGGCGAAGAGCTCCTGGAGCAGCGGCGTGTTGACCGGTCCCGGGCACAGCGCGTTGACGCGGACACCCTGACGGGCGAACTGGACTCCGAGCTCGCGGGACATCGAGAGGACCCCGCCCTTGCTCGCGCTGTAGGAGATCTGCGACGTGGCCGCGCCCATGACGGCGACGAACGATGCCGTGTTGATGATCGAGCCCTTGCCCTGCTCGAGCATGTAGGGCAGGGCTGCCTTGCAGCACAGGTAGACCGAGGTGAGGTTGACCTCCTGCACCTTGCGCCAGGCATCGAGGTCGGTGTCGAGGATGGAGTCGTCCTCCGGTGGGCTGATCCCGGCGTTGTTGAAGGCGATGTCGACCGCGCCGTAGGTCTCCTTCGCCGTGCGGAAGAGCGTGTCGACGTCCTCCTTGCTCACGACGTCGACGCGCACGAAGGTGCCCGCGACCTCGTCGGCGATGCGGCTGCCGTTCGCCTCGTCGAGGTCGCCGATGACGACCTTCGCGCCCTCCTCGGCGAACCGCCGCACCGTCGCGAGACCGATGCCCGAGCATCCGCCCGTGATGACCGCGACCTTGCCGTCGAGTCTGCCTGCCATGGGATTTCCTTCCAGCCCAGTGAATTACGTGTCCGGTGAGCAGTGATCGTCAGTCGGTCGAGATGAAGACGTTCTTGACCTCGGTGAAGGACTCGAGGGCGTCGGGCCCGAGCTCGCGTCCGATGCCGCTCTGCTTGAACCCGCCGAAGGGTGTCGAGTAGCGGACGCTGCTGTGCGAGTTGACCGACAGGTTGCCCGCCTCGACGCCGCGTGCGACGCGCAGGCCGCGACCGATGTCGCGCGTCCAGATCGACCCCGAGAGGCCGTATGCCGTGTCGTTGGCCTTGGCGAGGGCGTCGGCCTCGTCGTCGAACGGCATGACCGCGACAACGGGCCCGAAGACCTCCTCCTGCCAGACCCGGTCGCTCGTGGAACGGGGCAGGACCACGGTCGCGGGGTACCAGTAGCCGCTGCCGTCCGGGGCCTCCCCGCGGAACGCGACGTCGACGTCCTCGGCGGCGTCCTCGACGAAGGAGCGCACGGTGTGGCGCTGGCCGGCGCTGATGAGCGGACCCATCTCGGCTGCCTCGTCACGCGGGTCGGTGACGACGACGCCGCGCACCGCCGTCTCGAACTGCTCCATGAACTTCTCGAACACGCTGCGCTGCACGAGGATCCGGCTGCGGGCGCAGCAGTCCTGGCCGGCGTTGTCGAAGACGCCGTAGGGGGCCCGCGCGGCGGCGAGCTCGAGGTCGGAGTCGGCAAAGACGATGTTGGCGCTCTTGCCGCCGAGCTCGAGGGTGATCCGCTTGACCTGTTCGGCCGCGCCCCGCATGATGCGCTGTCCGACGGCCGTCGAGCCGGTGAAGCAGACCTTGCGCACGTCGGGGTGCGTGACGAACCGTTCCCCCACGACGGCACCCTGGCCCGGCACCACGGTGAAAACGCCCTCGGGGATGCCGGCCTCGAGGGCGAGGTCACCGAGCCGAAGCGCTGTCAGCGGCGTCAGCTCGGCGGGCTTGAGCACCACGGTGTTGCCGGCGGCGAGCGCGGGACCGAACCCCCATCCGGCGATCGGCATCGGGAAGTTCCACGGCACGATGATGCCGACGACCCCCAGCGGCTCCCGGAACGTGACGTCGATGCCGCCGGCGACCGGGATCTGTCGTCCGAAGTTCCGCTCGGGCGCCCCCGAGTAGTAGGCGAGCACGTCGCGGACGTTGCCCGCCTCCCACCGGGCGTTGCCGATCGTGTGCCCGGCGTTCGCGACCTCGAGCAGTGCGAGCTCCTCCTGGTGCTCACCGACGAGGTCGGAGAAGCGCCGCAGCAGCAGCGCGCGGTCCGCGGGGGCGACGGCGGCCCACCCCGAGGCGGCCGCTCTCGCTCGGGCGATCGCCTCGTCGGCCTGCTCGAGGGAGGCGAGTGGCACCGTCGCGACGACCTCCTCGGTCGCCGGGTTGATGACGTCGTGCGTCTGGCTGGCGGTGGTCATGCCTCGCCCCTCTCCCTCGTTCGATGTATCTGCGCGGCCCCTGGGCCGCGGAGATACATCGAACCGGGGTGGGGCGGGGCGGCTTGGGGGCGGGTCACAGTCGTTCGAATCCTCTCTTGCGCTCCCAGTCGGTGACCGCGGCGTTGAAGGCCGTGATCTCGACGTCGGCCGCGTTGACGTAGTGGTCGACGACCTCGTTGCCGAAGGCCGCTCGAGCTACGGCCGAGCCGGCGAGCAGGTCCCGCGCCTCTTGGAGCGTCGAGGGCACGTGGGGCTTGTCGGAGGTGTAGGCGTTGCCGTCGAGGGCCGGCTCGAGCGGGAGCTCGTTCTCGATGCCGTGGAGGCCGCCGGCGAGCATGGCGGCCACGGCGAGGTAGGGGTTGAGGTCGCCACCGCCGATGCGGTTCTCGACCCGGAGCCCGGCGCCGTGACCGACGACGCGGAGCGCGCACGTGCGGTTGTCCCGCCCCCATGCGACCGTCGTCGGAGCGAAGCTCGCCGACGCAAATCGCTTGTAGGAGTTGATGTTCGGCGCGTAGAAGTATGTCAGCTCTCGCTGGGTGGCGAGGATGCCGGCGAGGAAGTGCTCGAACATCGTGCTGTGCCCGTGCTCGCGGTCGGCGTCGACGAAGACGGGTTCGCCGTCGAGGCCGCGCAACGACAGGTGGATGTGGCACGAGCTGCCCTCGCGCTGGTCGAACTTCGCCATGAAGGTGAGGGACTGGTGGGCCGCGATCTCCTTGGCCGCGTTGCGGTACACGACGTGGTTGTCGCACGTGCGCACCGCCTCGTCGAACAGGAAGCCGATCTCGTGCTGCCCGAGGTTGCACTCGCCCTTGGCGCTCTCGACGACCGCGCCGGCGCCGTACATCTCGTTGCGGATCTCGCGCAGCAGCGGCTCGACGCGGTCCCCCCCGAGGATGGAGTAGTCCACGTTGTAGCGGTTCGCCGGCGTGAGGTCCGTGTAGCCCGCGTCCCAGGCCTGCTCGTACGACTCCTGGAAGACGATGAACTCGAGCTCGGTGCCGCAGTGCGCAACCATCCCGAGGCCGGCCGCCCGGTCCACCTGCGCCTTGAGCACCGACCGCGGCGACTGCTTGACCGCCCCGCTCCCGTCGAGCCAGGTGAGGTCGCACTGCACGGTGGCCGAGTGCCGGCTGCCCGGGGTGCGGCGCAGCGTGTCGAGGTCGAGGTCGAAGAACATGTCGCCGTAGCCACGCTCCCACGAGGAGATCGCGTAGCCGTCGACGGTGTTCATGTCGACGTCGACGGCGAGCAGGTAGTTGCAGCCCTCCGTGCCGTCCTCGAGGACGTGGTCGAGGAAGTAGTGGCCGTGCAGCCGCTTGCCCTGCAGGCGACCCTGCATGTCGGTGAACGCGACGACGACGGTGTCGATGTCGCCTGCCTCGATCTCCGCACGCAGCTGGTCGACGGTCAGGGGTGGTGGTTTCGCCATGTCCTCTTCCTATCCGATGAGGCCACGCAGCAGCGCGGAGGTCGCGTCGCAGTGCTCCTCCATCACCGCCCGCGCCCGGTCCGCGTCGCCGCCGAGGATGGCGGCGACGACCTGCTCGTGCTGGGTGTCGGAGTGCTCGATGTTGCGCCGCAGGACCGGGATGGCCGTGAGCATGTCGTGCAGGGCGGCCTGGGCACGCGTCACGGCGTCGACGAGCATCGGCGAGCCCGAGAGCGTCGCGATCGCGAGGTGCAGCCGCGAGTCCGCGACCCGGTGCGCCGCCGCGTCGGAGGCGTCCTCGACCTCGCGCAGGCACCCCGTGAGCCAGGCCCGCTGGTCGCCGGCCAGCGGCTGGTTCGCTGCCAACCACGCCGCGCCCGGCTCGACGACGCGACGGAAGGCCAGGGCGTCGAGCATCGCCGCACCGCTGCGGACGAACGTGCCCGTGACGCCACGCGACGACGTAGGTATCTCGGCGGCATACGTGACCGTCGTGCCGCCGCCACGCCCCCGTCTCGTCGTGACGAGGCCCGAGTCGCGGAGCGCGGCGATGGCCTCGCGCAACGTGGTGCGGCTGACGCCGAGGCGCGCCGCGAGGTCACGCTCGGGCGGCAGCTGCTCGCCGTCGGCCAGCACCCCGAGGCGGATCGCCCTGGCGAGCTGCTCGACGGTGTTCTCGAACGCGTTGCCGGACGCCGGCCGCAGCACGGCGTCCGGCAACGCCGTGAGCGCGAGGTCGCGCCCACCCCCGACCGCATCCATGTCAGCCGAAGATCTCCGTGGCCGGCTTCGTCTCGTGCCCCTTCGGGACGTCACGCATGAAGTGGACCCGGCCACCCGCGAACCAGGTCACCGTCGAGAAGACGAGGACGGCCAGCACCGCGATCGGCGCGTAGTTGAACGTGTTGACGGTGATCGGACTGGCCGGCGGGAGCATGAAGAGGATGACGATGAAGCCGACCCAGGTGACCGCCACCCATCCGATGGGGGCGCTCCACCGACCGAGGTTCCACGTCCCGGGACGGAACTCGGGGTTCGTCCGCCTGAGGAAGACCGGGACGACGTAGGCGATGTAGAGACCGATGACCGCGATGGACGTGACGGCGAGGTACGCGGTCGTCGAGAAGAGGGCTGGAGCGGTCAGCACGATCGAGCAGACGACGCACAGCCAGATGGAGTTCGTCGGCGTCCCGGTGCGCGGGTTCACCTGGGACCACCACCGCGAGCCGGGCAGTGCGTTGTCGCGCGAGAAGGCGTAGGACATCCGCGAGTTGGCCGTCACCGAGGCCATGCCGCAGAAGAACTGGGCGACGGCGGCGATGAAGAGCAGGAAGATCCCGAGCGAGCGCCCTGCGGCGTCGATGAAGATCTGGGCGGGTGGCAGACCGATGTCGGTGCCCAGGGCCGCGTCGTAGTCCTGGATCGCGGCCGTCACCGCGACGAGGAGCACCCAGCCGGCGAGGATCGAGACCCACACGCTGCGGACGAGACCCTTCGGTGCCTCCGTGGAGGCGTTGATCGTCTCTTCGGCGACGTGCGCCGAGGCGTCGAAGCCCGTGTAGGTGTACTGCGCCATGAGCAGGCCGATGAGGAAGGCGTAGAACGGCGCGTCCCAGCCGGTGCGGTTCTCGAAGTGGAAGAACGTCCACGAGAGGCTCTGGTGGTGGTCCGGCACGAACGCGAGGACCGCGACGATGATCGCCACGCCCACGAGGTGCCACCAGGCGCTGACGTTGGAGAGCAGCTTGACGAGGTTGACGCCGAAGGTGTTGAGCAGCCCGTGCAGCCCGATGATGACGAGGAAGGCCACGAAGGTCGACACCGCGGTGACCTCGAGACCGGTCACGAGGCTGAGCAGCGCCATCCACGTCACCGCTGCGCCGAAGTCGATCGCGGCGGTCACGGCCACCTCGCCGAGGAAGTTGAACCACCCGACGTACCAGGCCCACACCCGCTTGTTGCGCCGGGCCAGGCGCCCTGCCCAGAAGTAGAGCCCACCCGCGGTCGGGTAGACGGAGCAGATCTCGGCCATCGCGAGGGCGACGAGCAGGACGAACGCGCCGACGAGGGGCCAGCCGATGGAGATGGCGATCGGGCCGCCGGCGTTCATGGCGATCGCGTAGCTGGTGATGCAGCCGGCCAGGACCGAGATGATCGAGAACGAGACGGCGAAGTTGGAGAAGCCACTCATCCCTCGATGGAGCTCCTGCTTGTAGCCGAGCTCGGCCAGCATGGCCTCGTCGGTGGCGGCACCGGATGTGCCGGTGGCGATTTCAGGGGACGGAGGAACGCTCATGCACTACCTCACAAACATCGTGCAACGAACCATTGTTCGTTGCTCCACCATGATGTGAGGCATCCTGTACCCGCACGACGAACGTCGTCAATGGTTCTGGATCAAACCTTTTGAGCGAGGACCGCCTCGAGGACGTGCGCAACCCCGTCGTCGTCGTTGGGCGGGCACAGCCGGTCCGCGGCGCGGCGCACCCGTTCGTGACCGTTGGCCACCGCCCAGCCGACTCCGGCCCACTCGAGCATCGGCAGGTCGTTGGGCATGTCGCCGAAGGCCCAGACGTGCGCGGCGTCGATGCCGAGTCCGGTGGCCCACCGCTCCAGGCCGGCGGCCTTGGTCACCCCGGGCGCATTGATCTCCGCCAGGCCGTGCGCGCCGGAGAAGTGCAGGTGGCCACGGTCGCCGACGACCTCCTCGACGATGGACAGGAACTCCTCGACGGGCAGGTCAGGAGCGAGCGCGAGCAGCTTGCCGACCGGCTCGGCAGCGACCTCGCGCCAGGACCCGCGCACCGACCGCTCGGCGCCCCGGTCGCGGTGCGGGTCCGGGTAGCCGTCGGCCACGAAGGGACCACTGGCCCGCTCGGCCGCGAACGTGACCGACGGCACGGCGCGACGCAGGTCGGCGACGACGTCCTCGACGACGCCACTGTCGAAGCAGTGCGTCTCGAGGACCCGGTGGGTGGCCACCTCGTAGACGAACGCGCCGTTGCCGCAGATCGCCGTGCCGCGCGGCCCGACGACCCGCTCCAGATCGTGCAGCCAGCGCGGCGGCCGGGCCGTGACGAGGACCGTCTCGATGCCCGCGTGCGCCGCGGCGGACCAGGCCGCGGCCGTGCGCCCGGACAGCGAGCCGTCCGTGCGCAGCAGGGTGCCGTCGAGGTCGGACGCGACGAGCCGGGGCGGGGCGATGTCTTCGACTGCCGACCCGGGCTGCGCCCATCCGGTCACGGGCCCCATCGACGACGGCCCGTCAGACGAGGCGGGTGAGCCAGCCGCGCGAGTCCTCGGCGCGGCCGTACTGGATGTCGAGGAGCCGGGCGCGGATCGCCTCGGCGTAGCGGTCCTCGTGACCGTCGCGGCGGTGGTCGACCGAGCCGCCGGCCCAGCGCAGCTCGCCGACCGGGGTGACGACGGCGGCGGTACCGCACGCGAAGATCTCGACGATGTCGCCGTTCGCAGCGCCCTCCTTCCACTCCTCGATCGGGATGCGGCGCTCCTCGGGCTCGAGTCCCTGCTCCTTGGCGATCTCGAGGATGGAGCTGCGCGTGACCCCCTCGAGGATCGTCCCGGTGAGCTCGGGCGTGATGATGCGCCCGTCCTTGGTGACGAGGAAGAGGTTCATGCCCCCGAGCTCCTCGATGTAGGTGTGCGTCGAGGAGTCGAGGAAGACGGCCTGGTCGCAGCCGTGCTCGATGCCCTCGAGCTGGCCCGCGAGCGAGCTGGCGTAGTTGCCACCGCACTTGGCGGCGCCGGTGCCGCCCTCGCCCGCACGCGCGTAGTCGGTCGAGATCCACAGCGTGACGGGCTTGAGCCCGCCGGAGAAGTAGGCACCGGCCGGGGAGGCGATGACGGAGTAGGTGACCCGCTGCGCCGGACGCACGCCGAGGAAGGCCTCGGACGCGAACATGAAGGGGCGCAGGTAGAGGCTCTTCTCCCCCGCGTCACCCGCCGGCACCCAGGCCTGGTCGACGGAGACGAGCTGGCGCAGCGACTCGATGAAGTCGGCCTCGGGGAGCTCGGGCAGCGCGAGGCGACGGGCCGACCGGGCGAAGCGGGCCGCATTGGCCTCGGGGCGGAAGGTCCAGATCGAGCCGTCGGTGTGACGGTAGGCCTTCATGCCCTCGAAGATCTCCTGGGCGTAGTGGAGCACCGCCGCCGCCGGGTCGAGCTGGAAGGGGCCGTACGGCTTGACCTGCGCGTCGGCCCAGCCACCGTCGGCCGTCCACGTCGCGACGACCATGTGGTCGGTGAAGGTCTTGCCGAAACCGGGGTTCTCGAGGATCTCGGCGATGCGCTCGGGCGAGGTGACCTCGTCGCGGCGCGTGACCTCGAAGGACAGCTGGGTCATGACAAAACCTCCAGGGGCAAAATCAGCGGTGATCCGGTTGTCAGGCTATCGCCCACATCGTGAGACGGAGAAGCCGGGGACCCGCGCTCGCGGGAGCGGGCGTATGCCGTCACCCCCGGCCACACGGCATACGTGACCGGGTGCCCGGCGAGCTCGCCTGCAGGCGCGCGTCGTCAGAGTCGGGAGGCCACGGCGTCACCGACGGCGGTGGTGCTGCGGACGGCGTCGCCGCGCTCGGCCAGGTCTGCGGCCACGGCGTCGTCGACGCGCGCCGCCTCCTTGTCGAGGCCGAGGTGGGCGAGCAGCATGCCGACCGAGAGGATCGCCGCGGTCGGGTCGGCCTTGGACTTGCCGGCGATGTCAGGAGCCGACCCGTGGACGGGCTCGAACATGCTCGGCGTCGTGCGGGCCGGGTTGATGTTGCCCGACGCCGCGAGGCCGATGCCGCCGGCGATGGCCGCGGCGATGTCGGTGAGGATGTCGCCGAAGAGGTTGTCGGTGACGATGACGTCGAAACGGCCGGGGTCGGTGGCCATGAAGATCGTCGCTGCGTCGACGTGCTGGTAGGCGGTCTCGACGTCGGGGAACTCGGCACCGACCTCCTCGACGGTGCGGCGCCAGAGGTGACCGGCATACGTGAGGACGTTGTGCTTGTGCACGAGGGTCAGGTGCTTGCGAGGCCGGGCCTGGGCGCGGGCGAAGGCGTCGCGGACGACGCGCTCGACGCCGTAGCGCGTGTTGACGCTGACCTCGGTCGCGATCTCCTGTGGCGTGCCGACGCGCAGGGCTCCGCCGTTGCCGGTGTAGGGGCCCTCCGTGCCCTCGCGGACGACGACGAAGTCGATGCCGTCGGGTGCCACCCGGGCGACGTCGAGCGGGCTCGCCACTCCGGGGAAGAGCTTGGCCGGGCGCAGGTTGACGTAGTGGTCGAGGGCGAAGCGCAGGGGCAGCAGGACTCCCCGCTCGAGCACGCCGCTCGGGACGCTCGGGTCGCCGATGGCGCCGAGGAGGATCGCGTCGTGGCCGCGCAGCTCGTCGAGGACGGTGTCCGGGAGCGTCTCGCCGGTGGCGTGCCAGCGCCGGGCGCCGAGGTCGTAGTCGGTCGTCGTGAAGGTCGGGCCGCCGTCACCGGTGACCGCCTCGAGGACCTTGAGGCCCTCTGCGACCACCTCGGGTCCGATGCCGTCGCCGCCGATGACCGCGATCGAGTACGCGTCCTTGACCTGCGTCTGTGCCATGCCGCCAGCCTAGGACCCGTCTTGTGATGTGGACTCAGCGTCTCATTTCGTGAACGCACGACGAAGGCCCCGCCCGGGTGGGCGGGGCCTTCGTCAGCGGTCGCTCGGGACTCAGTCCTCGGTGTGACCCTGGTCGCGCAGGTCCATCGACTCCTGCAGGGCCTGGCGGGCTGCCTTGGCGTCTTCGCTCATGGTGATCACGTCTTTCGGTCTCATTGCGGATGGTGGTCTCAGGTGGCTCCAGCCCTGGTGGGCGAACCGGTCAGCACGAGGGGTGCGCGGGATCTCCGCGGCGAGAGTGCTGACTACCTGGACTCGCCGCGGCGGAGAATGAGTACGACCTGCCGCGTCATGCATTTCACGGTACGCCGGGCTCCCCAGCGGTACAGGGGGTTTCCAGAACGTGAGACACGGTGTCCGGCATTCGGCCGGACGACGCCGCCCTCCGTGATCCGCATCCCCCGCTCGGGAGACCGCTGGCCGTAGGCTCGGCGCGTGAGCGCCGACCACCACCAGGATCACCCCAGCTCTCCACCGCACCAGCGGCACATCAGCCACGCCGTGCCCGGGGTGCCGTTCGACGACGAGGCCCGCTGGATCGCGATCACGCCCGGCAACGCCCGTCGCGTGACGTTCACCGTGCTCGCGGCCGTCGTCCTGCTGTCCGTGGCCACATGGGCGTTCCAGGCCATGAGCAGCTTCCTCTTCCTGCTCCTGCTCGCGTGGCTCGTCTCGATCGCCATGGAACCGGTCGTCCTCTGGCTCAGTGGCCGGGGCATGAAGCGTGGTCTCGCGACCGGGCTGACGATGCTCGGCCTGCTCCTGCTCTTCGTGGGCCTCGGCGAGCTCTTCGGCCAGGTCTTCATCTCGCAGCTCTCCCAGCTCGGGACGCAGCTGCCCGGCGCGGTGACCTCGGCGATCAACTGGGTCAACTCGACCTTCCACACGAGTTTCGACCTCGCGCAGATCCAGTCGGCTCTCAGCCTGACCCCGGACAAGCTCGGCGAGCTCGCGGGCAAGTACGGCGGCGGCATCGTCGGCATCTTCGGATCGCTCTTCACCTTCATCTTCGACGCCCTGACGATTGGGGTCTTCGCCTACTACCTCTCCGCCGACAGCCCGCGGCTGCGTCAGACGATCGGCTCCTGGCTCCCCCAGCGCTACCAGCGGGTCTTCATCACCGTCTGGACGATCTCGGTCGAGAAGACCGGCGGCTACGTCGTGTCGAAGCTCGTGCTTGCCTCGGTGTCAGCGGTCTTCCACGTGGCCTTCTTCTGGTTGATCGACGTGCCGTTCTGGCTCCCGCTCGGCATCTTCGCCGGCATCGTCGGCCAGTTCATCCCGACCATCGGCACCTACATCGGGGTGGCCCTGCCGGCGCTCTTCGCGCTGCTCGACAAGCCGATCAACGCCCTGTGGATCGCCGTGTTCGCGACGGTCTACCAGCAGCTCGAGAACTACGTCTTCACCCCGCGCATCAGCCGACGCACCATGGACGTGCACCCGGCGGTGGCGCTCGGGTCCGTCATCGCGGGGGCCGCGCTCTTCGGCCCCATCGGTGCGCTCATCGGCATCCCCATCGCCGCCGTCGCGCTCGCCATCATCGACACCTTCAGCAAGCGCCACGAGCTCGTTCCCGAGCTCGCCAGCCTCGAGCCCGTCGACGACGAGGAGCAGCTGTCCGACGACCTGGCCGACGAGGTGGCTCCGGAACCCGCAGACCGGACGACGACCGTGACGACCACCCGGACGACGGGCGAACCGCACGACTCCCCTGACGTCAAGCGGTGACATCAAGCGGTGACATCAAGCGGTGACATCCAAGCGGTGACGTCGCGGCGGTCGAAGCCGAGAGCTGCCGCGGCCACGAGCAGGACCACCGTGCCGACGGCGACGCCGACCGCCGGCCACGACACACCGTTCCGCAGCGGGTCGTGGGCGCCGTACTGGTAGAAGGGCGACAGCTTCTGCACCGGAGCCAGCCAGTCGACGAGCCCACCGAGGCCGTTGACGACGTAGGCCACCACGGCAACGAAGACCGGGACGGCCCGGCTCAGCCCGAGCCGACCCGTCCCGGCCCCGATGGCCAGGGCGAGCGCGCCGAACACGAGACCGAGCAGGGCCAGGTGGAGCATGGCGGCGGCGACGTTGCCGGCGGGGAGGTCCAAGCCGACCAGCGCTCCCTCGGCCACGAGGGCGAGGCCGAGCAGTGCCGACAGCCCCAGGGTTCCCATCACCGTGGCTAGCGCCTTGTCGACGACCACGCAGGGCGTCCAGCTGTTCGACCGCCACCACCCGGCCGGCGCTCAGCACCCCGATCCGGGTCGCGACCCGCTGGACCTCGCTGAGGACGTGCGAGCGGAGCAGCACCGTGCCGCCCCGCGCCACGTGCTCCGAGAGGAGGGCGTGGAACTCCCGTTGCACGAGCGGATCGAGACCGCTCGACGGCTCGTCGAGCACGAGCAGCTCGGGTCGGATCATGAGCGCGAGCAGGAGGGCCCGCTTCTGCCGGTTGCCGCGGGAGAGCTGGCGAGCCGGCTTGCGCACGTCGAGGTCGAGCCGCTCCGCCAGCGTTCCGGCGCCGGCAGGCCGCCCGAGCCGGTGGAGGTGACCGACGTAGTCGACGTGGTCCACCCCGGTGAGCCGCGGGTAGAGCGAGACGTCTCCCGGGACGTAGCCGACCCTCCGGTGCAGCTCGTCCCGGCGCGCCCAGGCATTGAGCCCGGCCAGCTCGACGCGGCCCGCTGTGGCCCTGGTGAGTCCCATGATGATCCGCGACATCGTCGTCTTGCCGGCGCCGTTGGGCCCGAGGTAGCCCCCTCCACCGTCGCCGTCGGGACGGCGTCGCGACAGGGCCGAAAGACCTGAACCCATCGCGTATGCCGCGTGGCGCGTCCGCGCCGACGGCTCAGTCGTGCAGGTCGACGACCGAGAAGGTCTTGGCCTCGACGACCTCGGAGAGCTCGGCCGCCAGTGCGGCGGGGACGGCGCTGTCGACGTTGAGCACGCCGATGGCGCGGTCGTCCTGCCGCGAGACCTGCATGCCGCCGATGTTGATGCCCGCGTCGCCGAGGATGCGGCCGACACCGCCGATGACGCCGGGGCGGTCGGAGTACTCGAAGACGAGCATGTGCTCGGAGAGCGGGACCTCGAGGTCGTAGCCGTTGACCCCCACGAGCTTCTCGACCCTCTTCGGGCCGGTGAGCGTGCCCGAGACCGAGACGACCGTGCCGTCGGCCAGCGTGCCGCGCAGCGTCGTGACGTTGCGGAAGTCCCCGGAGTCCGGGTCGGTCACGAGACGCACGACGCAGCCCCGCTGCTCGGCCAGGACCGGCGCGTTGACGTAGGTGACGGGATCCTCGACGACGTCCGTGAACAGCCCCTTGAGGGCGACGAGCTTCCACACGCTGACGTCATGGGCCGTGATCTCGCCGCGGACGTCGACGTCGAGCTGGGCCGGCACGGTGCCGGCGACGGCCGTGAAGATGCGGCCGAGCTTCTCCACCAGCGGGATCCCGGGGCGGACCTCCTCGGCGATGAAGCCGCTGGAGACGTTGACGGCGTCGGGGACGAGCTCGCCCCCGAGGGCGAGGCGCACCGACCTGGCGACGGCGATGCCGGCCTTCTCCTGGGCCTCTTCGGTCGACGCGCCCAGGTGGGGGGTCACGACGACGGACTCGTGCTCGAAGAGCGGCGACTCGGTGGTCGGCTCGGACGCGAAGACGTCGATGCCGGCGCCGGCGACACGACCCTCGGCGATGGCGCGCGCGAGGGCGGCCTCGTCGACGATGCCGCCACGAGCGGCGTTGACGATCCGCACCGACGGCTTGACCTTGGACAGCGCCTCCTCGCCGATGAGGCCGATGGTCTCGGGCGTCTTCGGCAGGTGGATCGTGATGAAGTCGGACTGGGCGAGCAGCTCGTCGAGCCCGACGAGATGGGCACCGAGCTGGCCGGCCTTGGCGGGCGAGGCGTAGGGGTCGTAGGCGAGGATCCTCATGCCGAACCCCTTGAGCCGCTCGGCGACGAGCGCGCCGATGCGGCCGAGACCGACGACGCCGACGGTCTTGTCGAGCAGCTCGACACCGGAGTACTTGCTGCGCTTCCACGCCCCCGCCTTGAGGGCCTGGTTGGCCGGGGCGATGTTGCGGGCGGTGGCGAGGAGCAGGCCCACGGCGAGCTCGGCGGCCGAGGTGATGTTCGAGGTCGGTGCGTTGACGACCATGATGCCGGCGCGGGTGGCCGACTGGACGTCGACGTTGTCGAGCCCGACACCGGCGCGGGCGATGACCTTGAGCTGCTTCGCCGCGGCGATCGCCTCGGCGTCCATCTTCGTGGCCGAGCGGATGAGGATCGCGTCGACGTCGGCGAGAGCCGGAAGGAGCTCGTCGCGGTCGGCCCCGTCGACCGAACGGACCTCGAAGTCTGGTCCCAGTGCCTCGATCGTGGCGGGTGACAGCTCTTCAGCGATGAGGACGACAGGTCTGCTCACAAGGGGTCCCTTCCGGAGGGGCGAGGCCGCGCGTGCCGGGCGCGGGCCGTCGGAGGCACCTCGGCGTGCCGTCGGCGAGTCTAGGGGCTCGGCCTCCGAGAATCACGGAGCGACCACCGGGCCGGATCCGCGAGGGTCGGGGGGATCGTTGCGCTCCAGCAGGACCACAGGACACTCTGGACCATGCGCATCGTCGTGACGGGAGGGGCGGGCGACCTGGGGTCGCGAGTCGTCCGCGAGGCCACGGCTCGTGGCCATGACGTGGTGCCGGCCAGCCGCCGGACCGGCGTGGACCTCGCGACGGGCGATGGCCTCGAGGATGCCCTCCTCGGTGCCGACACCGTCGTGCACTGCGCCGACGATCCGTCCCGGGGTGACACGGTGACGGTCTACGCCACCCGCCGCCTGGCCGACGCGGCAGCCGCCCACGACGTCCACCTCGTGCACATCTCGATCGTCGGGATCGACCAGCAGCCGATGACCTACTACCGCCGCAAGCTGCGCGCCGAGCAGGGCATCGATGCGGCCGGTGGTCCGGCCACCGTCCTGCGAGCCACCCAGTTCCACTCCCTCACAGCGTTCTTCGCCCGAAGGTTGAGTGTCGGCCCGTTCACCGTGACGATCGGCGACATGGCCTTCCAGCCGGTCGACACCGACTTCGTGGCTCGTCGTCTCGTCGATGTCGCGGCAGGGCCCCGGCCGACGGGATACGTCCGGGCGCCGGACGTCGCCGGCCCCGACGTGCTGCCGATCGGCGAGGTGGCGAGGCTGGTGCGCGCCCATCGCCGCGCCTCGGCGCCTCGCGTCGTCCGGGTCCCGCCGCTCGGCCGCCTCATGCGGGCGATCTCCGAGAGCCGCAACGTCCCGGCTACCGGCACGGCCGACCTGGGCGGCCTGTCGTTCGCCGACTGGCTGGCCACCCAGCCCGAACGGCTGACGGGGCGCTGAAGGACCCCCCCGGCATGTGCGAGCGGCCGGCGCCCCCACGAACGGGACGCCGGCCGTCGGACCGCAGGGACGAGTCAGCGCGCGGCGCTGCCCTCGACGTAGTCGGAGTCGGTCTGCTTGACCCATGCCATGAGCCCCCGCAGCTCGCGGCCGGTGGCCTCGATCGGGTGCTGGGCACCCTTCTCGCGCAAGGACTTGAACTCCGGCGCACCGGCGTCCTGGTCGTCGATGAAGCGCTTGGCGAAGGTGCCGTTCTGGATGTCGCCGAGGACGGCCTTCATGTTCTCCTTGACGTGCGGGTCGATGACGCGCGGTCCGGAGACGTAGTCGCCGTACTCCGCCGTGTCGGAGACCGACCAGCGCTGCTTGGCGATGCCGCCCTCGATCATGAGGTCGACGATGAGCTTGAGCTCGTGGAGGCACTCGAAGTAGGCGACCTCGGGCTGGTAGCCCGCCTCGACGAGGGTCTCGAAGCCGTACATGACGAGCTGGCTCGCACCACCGCAGAGGACGGCCTGCTCACCGAAGAGGTCCGTCTCGGTCTCCTCGGTGAAGGTCGTCTTGATGCCGCCGGCACGGAGGCCACCGATCGCCTTGCCGTAGGCCTTGGCCAGGTCCCACGCCGTGCCCGAGGCGTCCTGCTCGACGGCGAGGAGCACGGGCACCCCACGGCCGTCGACGAACTCGCGGCGCACGATGTGGCCGGGCCCCTTGGGGGCGACCATGAGGACGTCGGCGTCGGGCTCGGGCTTGATGTAGCCGAAACGGATGTTGAAGCCGTGGCCGAAGAGCAGGGCGGCACCCTCCTTGAGGTTCGGCTGGATGTCGTTCGCGTAGACGGTCCGCTGCACCTGGTCGGGCGTGAGGATGACGACGAGGTCGGCCTCCTTGACGGCGTCGGCGACCGACGTCACCGTCAGGCCCTCGGCCTCGGCCTTGGCCCTGCTCTTGCTGCCGTCGGCGAGGCCGACGCGGACGTCGACGCCGGAGTCGCGCAGGTTGAGCGCGTGGGCGTGGCCCTGGCTGCCGTAGCCGATGACGGCGACCTTCTTGCCCTGGATGATCGACAGGTCGGCGTCGTCGTCGTAGAACATCTCGGCCATGGTGGCCTTCTCCTTCGGTTGCGGTGTGCGGTGGTCTGGGTGGGACGGTGAGGCCTGGGGTCGTTCAGGCGCTGCGGAGGTTCCGGTCGGTGATGGACCTCGAGCCGCGGCCGACGGCGACCAGGCCGGACTGGACGAGCTCCTTGATGCCGAACGGCTCGAGCACGTCGAGGAGGGCGCGGAGCTTGTCCGAGGTGCCGGTCGCCTCGATGACGATCGCGTCGGTCGTGACGTCGACGACCTTGGCCTTGAAGAGCTGGATCGTGTCGATGACCTGGCTGCGGGTCGCTGCGTCGGCGCGGACCTTGACGAGCAGGATCTCGCGCTGGACCGACGCGTGCGCCTCGAGCTCGACGACCTTGAGCACCTCGATGAGCTTGTTGAGCTGCTTCGTCACCTGCTCCAGGGCGGTGCCCTCGACCTCGACGACGACCGTGATGCGCGAGATCTCCGGCAGCTCGGTCGGGCCGACGGCGAGGGAGTTGATGTTGAAGCCCCGGCGCGAGAAGAGCGCCGCCACGCGGGTCAGGACGCCGGGCTTGTCCTCGACGAGCACCGACAGGGTGTGCTTGCTCATGCTCAGTCCTCCCGCTCCCAGACCGGCGCCTCGTGGCGTGCGGCCTGGATCATGTCGTTGCTGACGCCCGCCGGCACCATGGGCCACACCATGGCGTCCCGGTGCACGATGAAGTCGATGACGACCGGGCGGTCGTTCGTCTCGAGCGCCTGCCTGATGACGGCGTCGACCTCCTCGGGCGTCTCGGCGCGCAGCCCGAGGCAGCCGTAGGCGTCCGCGAGCTTGACGAAGTCGGGCACGCGCTGCTCGAGCGGCTGCAGGTTGGTGTTGGAGTAGCGCTCGTTGTAGAAGAGCGTCTGCCACTGGCGCACCATGCCGAGCGAGCTGTTGTTGATGATCGCGACCTTGATCGGGATGTTGTTGATGACGCAGGTCGCGAGCTCCTGGTTCGTCATCTGGAAGCAGCCGTCGCCGTCGATGGCCCAGACGGTGCGCTCGGGCTCGGCGACCTTGGCGCCCATGGCCGCCGGGACCGAGAAGCCCATCGTGCCAAGACCCCCCGAGTTGATCCACGCGTTGGGGCGTTCGTACTGCACGAACTGGGCGGCCCACATCTGGTGCTGCCCGACGCCCGCGACGTAGGTGGCCTCGGGGCCGGTCAGCGCGCCGATGCGCTCGATGACGTACTGCGGCGAGAGCGTTCCGTCCTCGCTGTCGGTGTAGCCCAGCGGGAAGGTCTGCTTCCACTCGGCGACGCGCTCGCGCCAGGCGGCATAGTCCCAGCCGCCGGCGTCTGCCTCGCTGGCCGCCCGGTCGAGCCTCACCTGCTCGATGAGGTCCTGGATGACCTCGCCCACGTCACCGACGATCGGGACGTCGGCGATGCGGTTCTTGGAGATCTCGGCGGGGTCGATGTCGGCATGGATCACCTTGGCGTGCGGGGCGAACGTCGAGAGCTGGCCCGTGACGCGGTCGTCGAAGCGGGCCCCGAGCGCGATGATGAGGTCGGACTTCTGCAGGCCGGTGACGGCGGCCACGGTGCCGTGCATGCCGGGCATGCCGAGGTTGAGCGGCTCGCTGTCGGGCACGGTGCCCCGCGCCATGAGCGTGGTCACGACGGGGATGCCGGTCAGCTCCACGAGGCGGCGCAACGCCTCGCTAGCGTGGGCCCGGACGACCCCGCCGCCGACGTAGAGGATCGGCTGCCTGGCCGCGGCCATGAGCCGGGAGGCCTCGCGGATCTGCTTGCCGTGCGGGCGCAGGACCGGACGGTAGCCCGGCAGGTCGATCTGCGGCGGCCAGCTGAACGTCGTCCTCGCCTGAAGGGCGTCCTTGCTGATGTCGACGAGGACCGGGCCGGGGCGACCGGTGCTCGCGACGTGGAACGCCTCGGCGATGGCCTGCGGGATCTTCGCCGGGTCGGTCACGAGGTAGTTGTGCTTGGTGATCGGCATCGTGATGCCGCGGATGTCCGCCTCCTGGAAGGCGTCGGTGCCGATGGCCGCGCTGGCGACCTGTCCCGTGATCGCGACGACCGGGACGGAGTCCATGTGCGCGTCGGCGAGTGGCGTCACGAGGTTCGTCGCGCCCGGCCCCGACGTCGCCATGCACACGCCGACCTTGCCGGTCGCCGAGGCGTACCCCTCGGCCGCGTGGCCGGCGCCCTGCTCGTGGCGCACGAGGATGTGGCGCACCTTCTTCGAGTCGAGCATCGGGTCGTACGCCGGGAGGATCGCGCCGCCCGGGATGCCGAAGACCGTGTCGCAGCCGATGGCCTCGAGGGAGAGTACGAGCGCCTGTGCCCCGGTGACCTCGAGGGCCGCCGTGACGGCCCCCGCGGGCTGCGGCTCTGCCGTGGGTCGGGGACGGGCCAGGGAGGCCACGTCAGCGGGCGAGGGCGCCTGCTTCGTCGTGTCGCTCACGATCTCTTCCTTGTCTCGAGCACATCGTTGTCCTGCCGGTTCGGGCCGGCTCCACCCACAAAAAAACCCTTCGGTCCCGCGGTGGGACGGAAGGGAGCGCGCTGACCGTTCGAGCTGGTCGGCGCGCTAGGGAAGTACGAGGAGTCTGGCCACGTGACCACCGTGCTACCCAGGCCCAGAAGTGTCAATCGGCCGTCTCGTGCGTCTCAACATGTGAACTCGGAGTCTCACGTACTGTCACTGGCGACGTTCGGGTGGAAAGTCGGTTGTCCGCGCGCCGGCCCGCTCGGGACACTGGCCGCCATGACCACTGTCGGCACCCCGCCGCCCGTCTCGCTCGTGCTGCCCGGCGACACCGATGGTCTCAGCACCCGCCCCCTGATGCGCAGCGACGCGGCCGCCGTCACGGCACTCGTGGCCGGGTGCGAGCAGCACGACGTCGGCGACGTGCTCATCGAGGAGGCCGACATCGTCGGCGACTGGCAGCGCCCCGCGTTCGACCTCGCGTCGCAGTCGGTGGGCGTCCTCCACGGCGAGCGCCTCGTCGCGTACGCCGAGGTCTACAAGGGCCGCTGGGCCGACGCCGCCGTCGACCCCGACTACCGGGGACGCGGCATCGGGACGGCCCTGTCGCACTGGACCCGGGCCGTCGCCGCGCGGGACGGTGGCACGCTCGTGGGCCAGCCCGTCCCCGGCGACTCCCCTGCCGAGCGGCTGCTCGCCTCCCTCGGCTACCGCACGCTCTGGACCTCGTGGGTCCTCCAGGTGCCGGCCGGGCAGGCGATCGACCCTCAACCCGTTCCCGAGGGATACGTCATCCGCGAGCCGCGCGACGAGGGCGATCTGCGAGCGACGTGGACCGTCAACGAGGACGCCTTCCTCGAGTGGTCCGACCGCGAGCGCGCGACCTTCGAGGAGTGGGCGGCGAACGTGTCGCGGCGGCCCGGCTACCAGCCGTGGCAGCTGCGCCTCATGGTCGACCGCGATGACCAGGTCGTCGGCATGGCCTTCGTCGTCGTCTCGAGCGGCTGCGCCTACGTCGACAAGCTTGCGGTGCGACGCGACGAGCGCGGTAAGGGGCTGGCCCGCGCCTTGCTCGTGGACGCCTTCGAGGTGGCCCGCGCACATGGTGGGGACCGGTCGGAGCTCTCGACCGACTCCCGCACCGGCGCGCTCGGTCTCTATGAGAAGGTCGGGATGCAGGTCACGTCGGTGTGGCGCCACTGGGCGGCGGACGTCACGCCGGAGCCGGTGGCCGCGCAGGCCTGAGGAGGCGTCGTGGAGCAGCACGCGAGCATCGACATCGAGGCCCCGGTCGCGCGGGCATGGTCGATCATGCGCGACGTGGAGCAGTGGCCCGAGTGGACCGCATCGGTGCGCGCGGTCACGCTGCTCGACGGCGCGCTCCGGGTGGGGGCACGGGCGCGCATCGACCAGCCGCGCATCCCGACCACGGTCTGGACCGTGACCGACCTGACCGAGGGGCGCGACTTCACATGGGAGGCCAGCTCTCCCGGAAGGCGGACCACCGGCCGGCACACCGTCGAGGCGACCGGGCCGGGCACCTGCCGGGCCACCCTCTCGATCACCCAGTCGGGCTGGGTCGGCTCGCTCGTCGGGCGCGGCTACCGGTCCCTCACCGACCGCTACCTCGCCCTGGAGGCCGCCGGGCTCAAGGCGCGAGCCGAGTCCACCGAGGGTTAGAGGTCTCAGCCCGAGGCTGCGCCGAGGGCCGGGTTGGCCGGTGACGCTGCGACGTCACCCGGGGCGAGGCCGGGCAGCCACGTCGCGAGGTCGTTCGCCTGGGCGGAGTTGGCCGGCTCGAGCACGGTGAGCCCGTCGGCGAACCAGATGACCGTCATGACCTCGCGCATCTGCGCCGAGGTGTTGCCGAGCGCCTTGTGCACCGTCCATCCCGAGTGGAACGACGCGTCACCGGCACGCATCGCGACCGGCTCGTCGACGACGAGGCCGCCCTCCGCGACCAGCCGGTCGAAGTGCTCCTCGGAGGCGTCGGAGATCCCGATGTCGCTGAGCGGGCCGTCGACGTGGCTGCCGGTCGCGAAGGCGAGCCCACCGTGGGCCGGCGTGATGTCCACGAGTGGCATCCACATCGTGAGGCACCGCGCGCCGTCGAGCGGCCAGTACATCGCGTCCTGGTGCCACGGGGTGTAGCCGCCGCCAGGCTCCTTGAACAGCGCCTGGTCGTGGTAGAGCCGCACCCGCGGGACGCCGAGCAGCCTCGCGGCCACGTCGGCGAATCGGGACGCCATGACGAAGCGGGCCACGCTCTCGTCGTGGCGCCATAGGTTCATCACCTGCAGGAACGCCATCCCGTAGCTGTCACGCTCGGCGAGCGGCCGGGTCTCGGTGCTGAGCCGCTCGACCGCCGCGGCAATGGGGCCACGGTAGGCCGCCGCGTCGCCGGCGTCCGCCACTCCCGAGAGCCGGAGGAAGCCCTGGGCCCGGTAGGCCGCCACCTGCTCGGCGTCGATGGGGTATGCCGTGGTGAGCTCGGGAAGCGTTTCAGTGGGCATGATGCAGACCGTCCTTCGCGGATCATCCACGACCGGAGTGGCCGTCGGATGGGTGCAGCCCACCAGACGCGTCATGAGGGTGCCCCGGACCGCATGGTCACCGGGGTACGTTCTGGTTTGATGTGGGCGTGAGCGATACCCCGTCGACGCCTGAGGTCGGACCGCGGCCGGCAGCCGGACGCCTCGGTCGGGTCCTCATCGCGGCCCGCATCACGGCAGGGAGCGGGCTGCCGCCGGGAACGACCCGACGGCACCCGACATGGGGTCTCACCTTCCTCACGTCCGGCACTGGTCGCTACCGCGACGCCCGTCATGACGAGCCCATCGGCGCGGGCACGCTCGTCGTCGTCCACCCGGGCCACCCGCACTGGTACGGCGCAGACCCCGGCGGCTGGGACGAGCACTTCGTCGTGTTCGACGGCGCGGTCTTCGACTGTGCCGGCCGCACCGGCGCCCTCTCCCCCGACCGCCCGCTCGTGCACGGCCTGCCGGTGCGCCGGTGGGCCGCCCGCTTCGCCGCGTTCGACCGGCCGCGACCCGCCACCCTCGACGCGCGCGACGCCGAGGCGCTCGACCTGCTCGCAGCCCTGCTCCAGGCGCGAGAGCTCGTCGACCACCAGCGGCGACGCGGTCCCGTCGCCGACGCCGGTTGGCTCGCGCGTTCGGTCGAGCTTCTCGAGGGCGACCTCGCCGAGACCCTCGAGCTGTCCTCGGTGGCGGCCGAGGTCGGGCTGCCCTACGAGACGTGGCGGCGGCGGTTCCGGGCCGAGACCGGAACCGGCCCGTACGCGCACCGGGCGGCCCGGCGGCTCTCCGCCGCCACCGAGATGCTCGTGCACACCGGGCTCAGCGTGCGCGACATCGCCGCCACCACCGGGTTCACCGACGAGCGGCACCTCATCAGGCGTTTCCGCGAGGCCACGGGTCTCACGCCCCGCGCCTACAGGGACGCGGGGCGCTGAGCCTGACCGGCGTCAGCCGCAGACGGCGCCGCCACTCGCGCTGCCGACGAGCTTGCGGTACTTCGCGAGGACGCCCCGGGTGTACTTCGGCTCCGGGTGCGTGATGCCCTCGGCGCGGCGGCGCTCCATCTCCTCGTCGTCGACCAGCACGTCGAGCGTGCCGCTCGCCACGTCGAGGCGGATCGTGTCACCGTCTCGGACGAAGGCGATGGGCCCCTCGTCGACGGCCTCCGGCGCGACGTGACCGACGCACAGTCCGGTCGTGCCACCGGAGAAGCGACCGTCGGTGAGGAGCAGGACGTCCTTGCCGAGCCCGGCGCCCTTGATCGCGCCGGTGACGGCGAGCATCTCGCGCATGCCGGGGCCACCCTTGGGCCCCTCGTACCGGATGACGACGACGTCGTTCTTCTTCAGGGAGCCCTGCTCGACGGCGTCCATGGCGGCGCGCTCGCCGTTGAAGACGCGGGCGGTGCCCTCGAAGACGGACTCGTCGAAACCGGCCGACTTCACGACCGCACCCTCGGGCGCGAGTGAGCCGGTGAGGATCGTCAGGCCACCCGTCTTGTGGATCGGCCGGGCCATCTCGCGGATGACTCGGCCGTCGATGTGCGGCGGGTTGATCTCGTCGAGGTTCTCGGCCATCGTCTTGCCGGTCACGGTGAGGCAGTCCCCGTCGAGCAGTCCCGCCTCGAGCAGCGTCTTCATGACGACGGGGATGCCGCCGATGTGGTCGATGTCCTTCATGACGAAGCTGCCGAACGGCTTGACGTCGGCCAGGTGCGGCACCTTGGCGCCGATGCGACGGAAGTCCTCGATCGTCAGGTCGACATCGGCCTCGTGCGCGATGGCGAGCAGGTGGAGCACGGCGTTGGTCGAGCCGCCGAAGGCCATGACGACGGCGATCGCGTTCTCGAAGGCAGGCTTGGTCATGATGTCGCGCGCCGTGATGCCGCGTCGGAGCAGCTCGACGACGGCCTCGCCCGACTTGCGGGCGTACATGTCGCGGCGGCGGTCGGTGGCGGGCGGCGCGGCCGAACCCGGGATCGACATGCCGATCGCCTCGGCGACGGCGGCCATCGTGTTGGCGGTGTAGAAGCCGCCACAGGCGCCCTCACCCGGGCAGATGGCGCGCTCGATGGCGTCGACGTCCTCGCGCGACATGAGACCGGCGTTGCACGCCCCGACGGCCTCGAAGGCGTCGATGATCGTGACCTCCTTCTCCGTGCCGTCGGACAGCTTGGCGACACCCGGGAGGATCGTGCCGGCATACAGGAAGACGGAGGCCAGGTCGAGGCGCGCGGCGGCCATGAGCATGCCCGGCAGCGACTTGTCGCAACCGGCGAGCAGCACTGAGCCGTCGAGTCGCTCGGCGTTCATGACGGTCTCGACGGAGTCGGCGATGATCTCGCGCGAGACGAGGCTGAAGTGCATCCCCTCGTGTCCCATCGAGATCCCGTCCGAGACGGAGATCGTGCCGAACTCGAGCGGGTAGCCGCCGCCCGCGTGGACGCCGTCCTTGACGGCCTTGGCGAGCCGGTCGAGCGAGAGGTTGCACGGCGTGATCTCGTTCCACGAGCTCGCGACGCCGATCTGTGGCTTGACCCAGTCGTCGTCGCCGAGGCCCACGGCCCGGAGCATCCCCCGCGCGGCGGTCTTCTCGAGACCGTCGGTGACGTCGCGGCTGCGGGGCTTGATGTCAGGCGTCTGCGTCATGCCCTGCAGCATAGGACCGTGTCCGCTGGGTGGACACCGCATCTCACAGCATGATCCTGACGAGCGAGCTCAGTCCCGCGCCCCGCGACTGACGTGGAAGCGCCTCAGCGCGCATGTGCCGAGGTCGATGTCGGTCCAGTCCCCCGCGTAGGACAGCACCGCCAGTCCGCCGGTCACGAACCCCCGGCCCAGGGCCTCGTGCGCCTCGAGCGATCCCTCCCCGTCGGTGAGCATGCTCGTGAGCTGCGCCATGGTCGGGTTGTGCCCCACGACGAGGACGGTCGCGGTGTCACCGGCGTCCTCGCGCACCGTCTCGAGGGTCTGCTCCGAACCTCCGAGGTAGACGCTGCGGCGGTACTCGACGAACTCGCTGTGGGCGCCGCCGCGGCAGGCCTCCTCCCACGTCTGGCGCGTGCGCTGCGCGGTCGAGCAGATGACGAGGTCGGGCACCAGCCCCTGCTCGTGCAGCCATTTCCCAGCGGCTTTCGCGTCCCGCCGGCCACGGGCTGCGAGCTCGCGGTCGTGGTCGGCCTTGCCCAGACCCTCCTCGGCCTTGGCGTGGCGCATCAGGACGAGGGTCTTCTCTCTCGCGGCGCTGCTCATGGTTCCGAGCATGCTCCCCGCTGGGCCCCCTTGTCAGCCCGGGGTCACAGCTCCAGGGCCGGCTTGATCCGCTTCGGCGTCCACATCCTCGACCGGCGTGCAGCGACGGTCGACACTGCGAGCGCGGCGAGCAGGTACGCGGCGAGGACGCCGACCGAGCCGGTCACCGGTCCGAGATCGGCGCCGTAGAGCAGCCGTCGCAGGCCGTCGACGGCGTGACTCATCGGCACGACGTGGTGCACGGCCTGTAGCGGCGCGGGGAGCGTCTGCCACGGGAACGTGCCGCCCGCGCTGACGAGCTGGACGACCATGAAGACGAGTCCGAGGAACTTGCCGACCGCACCGAGGCGCGCCGCCAGCGCGTGCAGGATCGCCACGAACGTCATCGAGGTGAAGCAGAGGAAGAGGAACGCGAGCACCGGATGGGCGATCCGGATGTCGACGCCGCGCCCGACGACGAGCACGAGTGCCGCGACCTGGACGAGCCCGACCAGCGTCGGTGCGAGCCAACCGCCGAGAGCCGTTCGGACCGAGCGTTGGCTCGTCGCGAGGGCTCGCGGCGACAGCGGCCGGACGAAGAGGAAGAGCACGTAGGCGCCGATCCACAGCGCCAGGCTCATGAAGAGAGGAGCCAGGCCGGCGCCGTAGGAGCCGGCCGACGACAGCGACCCGTTGGACACCCCGACGGGGTTGCCGATCGTCTGCGCCATCGCCTTGCGCTGGGCGTCACTGGGGTCGGGCACGGAGTCGCGACCCTTGACGAGCCCGGCGTGCAGGTCGGTGGCGCCCTTGGTCAGCGCGTCGACACCCGACGTGAGCGACGTCGCGCCCGAGGCCAGGGTGTCGCCTCCCGATGCCGCTCGAGCCGCACCGCTCGAGAGCTGGGCGGACCCCTTCTTGAGGGTGTCGAGGCCGCCGGCAAGGGATGCTGCGCCGTCGCGCACCTGCACCGCCCCGGAGTGCGCCTGCGCGATGCCGTCGGTCAGGGCCGGGGTGGCGTTCGCGAGCGACCTGGCGCCGGTGGCCACCTGGTCGGCTCCGGTCGACAGACGCGTGAGGTCACGGGAGGCCGACTGGATCGTCGCGTCCGCCGTGCCGACGTAGCCGTCG
This sequence comes from Terrabacter sp. 2YAF2, assembly GCF_052114705.1. NCBI lineage: Bacteria > Bacillati > Actinomycetota > Actinomycetes > Micrococcales > Intrasporangiaceae > Terrabacter > Terrabacter sp. 2YAF2. Next base: position 13,562 of record NZ_JBFRFG010000006.1, on the reverse strand, counting down.
ATGGCGTCGAGGCGCGACTCGACGACCGAGAGCTGGGCGTCGGTGAGGCCTTGGGCGCGCAGGTCGGCGAGGAACGTGGCGCGGTCGGCGGTGATGCGCTTGCGGAGGTCGGCGGAGGCCGTCGCGGCCTGGCTGCCGTAGCCGGCGACGGCTCGGTTCCCGGCCGCGACCTGCTCGGCCCCGTCGGCCAGCTGGTCGGTCTGGGACGGCAGCGTCGCCGTGCGCGCCTGGAGCGTGCCCAGCCCCGACGCGAGCTGTGCAGCGCCGGCCTCGAGGTTGTCGGCGCCGGAGGCTGCCTGGCCGATTCCGGTGTCGAGTCGCTTGGCGCCGGACGCGAGATCGTGCAGGCCGCCGGCGAGACTCGTGGCGCCCGTCGCGAGCTGGTGGGCGCCTGAACCGGCCTTCGCAGCACCGGCCCGCAGCTGCTCGGAGCCGTCCACGGCCTTGACGAGCTGGTCGTGCACCTGGCTGAACCCGAGCAGCAGCTTGCTCGCCGCCGTCTGGCTGACCTCACTCGCCACGGACGCGGTCACCTGCTTGATGACCTGGTTACCGATCATCGAGGTCATGTAGTTGTTCGCATCGTTGGTCTCCAGCACCACGGTGGCCTGGCGCGGGGTGAACTCGGCGGTCGAGGCGAGGTCGGCCGAGAACGTCCGCGGCAGGATGACGGCGAAGGCGTACGTTCCGTCGTCGACGCCGCTCATCGCCTCGGCGTGCGACACACGGTGCCAGTCGAACGACTTCGACTGGACGAGGTGGTCGGCCACCTGGCCACCCACCTGCAGCTTCTCCCCCGTGGTCAGGGTCGTGCCGGTGTCGTCGCTGACGACGGCGGCGGGCACCTGCGGGAAGGCGCCGTACGGGTCGTGGTTGGCGTAGAGGTAGAGACCGCCGTAGAGCGTGGGGATGAGGACGAGCGCAGCGAGTGCCAGCCGCGCCAGCCGCGAGGCGGTGAGGCGGCGCAGCTCGGCGACTGCCAGACGGACCGGGTTCATGCCGAGAGCTCCTTCTCGGAGAGCTCGACCACGGTCGCGGACTCGACGGCCGCCGGCAGCGCCGCGGCGGCTGCGGCCGTGGTGAGGACGATGACGACGAGTCCGGACGCCGCCAGGCGGCGGCACGTCTCGAACCACACGGCATGGTCGCCGCCATGGCGTTCCGGACCGGCGAGGACCAGGACGCGCACCCGCGGGTGCATGGCGCCGAGCTCCAGCAGCAGGCCCGTGCGGACCCCTGCCGGCAGCTGCTCCCACGGCCGACCCGCTCGGTCGGACAGGTCGTGCGCTGCGAGGAAGGCCGCCACGGCCGCTCGCGTCGCCGGCCTTTCGGCCAGCGCCAGCTCCTCCTGCACGACCGCCTTGACGGCGATGCTGTCCTCCGGCGCAGTCACGTCGGCGACGTCGACGAGCCTGGTGAGCAGCTGCAGGTCGTCCAGGTCCGAGACCCCGCCGATGCTGATCCGGCCCCGGAGCAGCTCGACACGGCCGCCGACGGCCAGCGCGAGGGCGATCTGGGGGATGCCGGGGTCGGTCGCGACCACGGTGACCTCGCGGGAGGGCGCGGTGAAGGCGACGTGCTCAACGAAGGGCTCGTGGGTGCCGGCGACGCTGACGTCGTCGACGACGACGGTGGGCAGGTCCGGTCCGAACCGGCGGTCTGCTTCAACTTCATTCACGATACGAGTATGCATCGAATACAGGTGTGTATTCAATTCGGCAACGTATCCTGTCGTCATGACCACGACGGCCGAGCCCCGGATCAGCGCCCGACGCCAGGCGACCCGGGAGCGGGTCCTGGAGGCGGCGAGCGAGGTCTTCGCCGAGCGGGGGTTCCACGGCGCCACGGTCGAGGACATCTGCGAGCGCGCCGGCTTCACCCGCGGGGCCTTCTACTCGAACTTCTCCTCCAAGGACGACCTCGTCCTCGAGCTGTCGCAGCGCCATGCCGAGAAGCTCGTCGAACGCATCCGCCGGGCCAGCAAGCGCGAGCACGCGACCGCCGAGGAGGTCCTGCGCGACGTCTTCGCGGCGCTGGCCGACGACAGCCGCAGCAAGGAACGCTGGCTCGTGCTGACGACGGAGTTCACCCTGCACGCCATCCGCGACGCGAACGCCCGCCGGGCCTGGGCAGCCCAGCAGCGCCGCGTCAGGGACGAGCTCGTGACGGTGGTCGACGAAGCCGTCGCTCGCCAGGGGCTGAGGCTCCCGATCCCCACCGAGCTCTTCGTGCTCGCGGCGATCTCACTCGCGCAGGGGTCGATGACCCAGCGCCTCGTCGAGCCGAGCTCGCTCTCCGTCGGCGAGCTCGAGCGGACCGTCCTGCCGATCCTGCTCGGGGTCGACTCCTGACGCTGCAGACCGTCAGCCGCCGGACACCGCGTTGATGATGTGCACCCGTGCACCAGCCGGCACGGGGGTCCGCACGCCCTCCCCTCGCGTGGCGTCCTCGCCGTTGACGAAGACCTTGACATGGCGACGGATCTGACCGCGCTCGTCACGCACCTTGCCGTCGAGGATCCGGTGCTCGGAGAACGCGCGGTCGAGCAGGGCGGCAACGGTCTGCGCCTCGGCGGGCGACTCGACCTCGATCTCCGCGACGCCTCCCACGAGGTCGCGCAACATACCGGGCAGGATGACGCGGACAGGGGCTGGCGGCATACGGAATCCCTTGCGGTTCAGTTGAGCTGGGCGGCGCGCACGACGAGGACGTCGGGCAGCTGGGTGGCGATGCGCTGGAACGACTCACCCTCGTCGGCCGACGCGAAGACGTCACCGTTGCGGGTGCCGAGGTAGACCCCGACCGGGTCGGCCTCGTCCAGGGATGCCGCGTCGCGCAGGACGCACGTGTAGCTGTGGCGGGGCAGGCCGTTCGCCTGCTGGCGCCACGTCGCGCCTGCGTCGTCGGAACGCTGCACCTGCAGCTGGGCGTCCGGTGGGATGCGCTCGCCGGCGTCTGCGACCGGCACGACCCACACCACGCCCGCCCGGCGTGGGTGGGCGAGGACGGTGAACCCGAAGTCGGTCGGCAGGCCCTCGGCGATGGACTCCCACGTCTGTCCGTTGTCACCGGACCGGTAGACGCCGTTGTGGTTCTGGGCGAAGAGCTCGCCGTCACCCTGACCGCGAGCGACCTTGTGCACGCACTGGCCGTACTCCGGGTACTCGTCGTCGGGCATGAAACCGGCTCTGATGCCCGGGTTGCTCGGCGCCCACGTCTCGCCGCCGTCGAGCGAGCGGTAGACGCCCCCGGTGCTCATGGCGACGAGGAGGCGCTCCGGATGCCCGGGCTCGGGGAGGACGGTGTGGACGGCTCCGCCGCCGAACCCGGGCTCCCAGTTCGGGCGGTGCGGGTGGTCCCACAAGCCACGCACGAGCTCGTAGCGCTCACCCCGGTCGGTGCTGCGGAAGAGGGCATGCGGCTCGACGCCGGCCCACACGACGTCGGCGTCATTGGGGTCGGGCGTCAGCTGCCAGACGCGCTCGAGCGCCGTGTCCGTGTCACTCGGGAACGACAGTGCCCGCTCGGCGCTCTCGGTCCACGTGCGCCCGCCGTCGGTGCTCGCCTGGACCGTCGGCCCCCAGTGCCACGACTTGACGCCCGCGAGCACCGACGCTCGACCCTGGCGCGTGTCGACGGCAACGGACGCGACCTCGCTCATGAGGAAGTGCGGACCCTCGAGGACCCACTCCCGACGATCGGTGCTGCGTGCGATCCAGAGTCCCTTGCGCGTGCCGATGGCGACGATGGTCTCGGTCATGTTGACAGTGTCCACTATGCGTGGGATGCAGACAAGGGCCCGGCGACGACGTTGTCGACCGGCTCACCGGACAGCATGGCCTGCACCTGCCGACGCACCAGCGCGAGGGCGCGGGGCCGCATCGCCCGGGTCGCACCTCCGACGTGCGGGGTGATGAGGACGCCCGGGGTCGTCCACAGCGGGTGACCCTCCGGAAGGGGCTCGGGATCCGTGACGTCCAGTGCCGCCCGCAGGCGCCCGGAGGCACACTCGGCGACGAGGGCCTCGGTGTCGACCACCGGCCCACGGGCGACGTTGACGAGCAGCGCGCCCTCCGGCATACGACCGAGCATCGTGGCATCGAAGAGTCCGCGCGTCGCATCGGTGAGCGGCACGATCACGACGACGACGTCGTGCTCCGGCAGCAGGTCGGGCAGGTCGTCGATGCCGTGCACGTGCGGCACGAGCTCATCGCCGGACCTCGCCCGCGAGGCGACCGCCGTCAGGGCCACCTCGAAGGGCGCGAACCGGCGGGCGACCGCACGGCCGATCTGGCCGTATCCCACGACGAGGACGCGGCTGTCGGCGAGCGCCGAGCGCAACCGCAGTGGCTCCCAGTACGAACGCCCTTGCGAGACAACGAAGTCGGGTATGCCACGGATGGAGGACAAGGTCAGCGTGAGGGCCAGCTCGGCCGTGGACGCATCGTGGACTCCTGCCGCGTTGCACAGGTTCACTCCGTCGGGCAGCTCGGCGACGTACTGCTCGTAGCCGGCGCTCTGCAGCTGGACGACCTCGAGCGCGTCGAGCCCCGGCGTGACGCCGGCGAGGCTCACCTGCGTCATGTAGGGCACGACGGCCAAGCGGATCTCGCTGCCGCGCGGGTGCGGCTGCTCCATGTCCCAGACGACGGCGTCGACGCCCTCGAGGTCGGCGAGCGCGTCGACGAACTCGGGGTCGGGGACGGACACGACAAGCGGATCGGCAGCCATGTCGATCACGCTAACGAAGACTGCGCGAAAACGCGGGAGCCGGCCGCGCCCGTGCGGGTTAGGCTCGCGCGGTGATGCCCCAGCCCCACGTCCTGACCCTCAGCTCGGGTCGAAGCGCCGTCCCGAGCGGAGGCGGGCGCCCGACCGCCATCGACAAGCAGCCCGTCGACATGTTCGAGGTGCGCGACCCGGGACCCAAGCGCGGAGGGCTCGGCAGCGGGGTCGTCGGTGACGAGATCGGCAACCCCAGGCACCACGGCGGTGAGCTGCAAGCTGTCTACGCCTACGCGCGCGAGGACCAGGAGTTCTGGGAGCAGCAGATCGGGAGGCCCGTCCCCTCAGGAGGATTCGGCGAGAACATCACGACGAGGGGCGTCGAGGCGACCCATGCTCTCGTCGGCGAGCTCTGGCGGATCGGGGACGTCGTGCTGCGCGTCGAGGTCCCCCGCATCCCGTGCCAGACGTTCGCAGCGCACATGGGCGAGCCCCGGTGGGTGCGGCGGTTCACCGAGGCGGGGCGCACCGGCGCCTACCTCTCGGTCGTCACTCCGGGCGTCGTGCACACCGGCGCAACGATCGAGGTCGAGCGACCCGGCCACGACATCGACCTCCTCCTGCTCTTCCGGGCCTTCGGTGGCGACCTCGCCGCCGCGCGGCGGGTGGTGGACGCGGACGTCGTCCACCCCGACGTCCAGGCCGGGCTCGTCGACACCCTCTCGCGTCGCGAGGGTTGAGCCACAGCGGTCGCCTCGTCCCGTGGGACACAATGAGGTATGCCGCACCCGTCCCGGTCATTCGGGCGCGCCCTCGTGGTGGGCGTCGCCGTCTCCATGGTCGGGGCAGCGTGCTCGGCGGGCGAGCCCGCCGCTCCCCCGCCGGGTACCGGGATCGCGACCACGCAGAGCCCGACCACACGTAGCCCGACCACACGTAGCCCGACCACACAGGGCACCGCGGCGCGGAGCCCGGCCACGGCGTCCGGCTCCGGCACCGGCACGGCGAGGGCCACCACGACAGCCCCTCCGCCCGTTGCCGACTCGGCCCCGCCGGTGACCCTGCTCGGTGGCGTCGACATCGCGTGGTCGGTGGCGGTGCTGCCCGATGGCAGCGCCCTGGTCAGCGAACGAAACACCGGCCGCATCCTGCACGTACCCAAGCCCGGCACCGGGGGCAAGGCCACCCTCGCCGGACGCCTCCCCATCACCAGAACGGAAGGAGAGGGTGGCCTCCTCGGGCTCGCCGTCCCGGGCGACTTCGACGCCGACCCCGTGCTCTATGCGTACTACTCGACCGAGAGCGACAACCGCATCGCGGCTATGCCATGGCGCGACGGCACCATCGGCGAACCGGTCGTCATCCTCTCGGGCATACCCCGCGGCCGGAACCACAACGGCGGCCGCATCGCCTTCGGGCCCGACGGCTACCTGTACGTCGGTACGGGCGAGGCCGGCGACACCTCCCTGTCGCAGAACCTCGGGTCGCTCGGCGGCAAGATCCTGCGCATCACCACCGACGGCGATCCTGCTCCGGGCAACCCCTTCGGCGGGTCGCCCATCTGGTCCTACGGTCACCGCAACGTCCAAGGCCTTGCCTGGGACAGCCGGAAACGCCTGTGGGCCAGCGAGTTCGGTCAGGACACGTATGACGAGCTCAACCTCATCGAGCCCGGCAAGAACTACGGCTGGCCCGAGGTGGAGGGCCGAGCCGGCAACCCGGAGTACGTCGACCCGGTTGCCGAGTGGCCGACGTCGGTGATGTCACCGAGCGGCATCGCTGTCGGCCCCGACGACGCCGTCTACCTGGCCGCGCTGCGCGGTCAGTCGGTGTGGCGCGTGCCCCTCAACCCCGACGGCTCGGCGGGCACGCCGACCCGCCACCTGCAAGGGGCCTACGGCCGCATCCGCGACATCCACTTCGTCGGCAACAGGGTCTGGATCACGACGAGCAACAACGACCGCGCCGACCGACTGCTCTCGCTGCCCCTCTCCGCCGTCGGGACCAAGGCCGGCTGACCCTGGCCGTGGGCGTGCACCGCGCCTGGCGCTGCTGCCCACGCACGACGTGACTAGCCTGACGGGCAGGGACGGCGCCAGCGCCGCCCACGATCAGAGGGGCACCAGATGGGTTCGTACGACGAGATCCTCGACCAGGTTCCGATCGACCAGCTGGCGGGCCAGCTCGGGGTTGGCAGCGACGAGGTCCGCCAGGCGGCGGAGCACGCCCTGCCTGCGCTCCTGGGTGGACTCCAGGCCAACGCCTCGGACCCGGCGGGAGCCGACTCGCTGCTGGCAGCACTGTCGGACCACCAGGGGCCCGTCAACAGCCTGGGCGACGTCGACGAGCAGGATGGTCGTGCCATCGTGGGCAACATCTTCGGTGGCAACACCGACCAGGTCGTGGGCCGGCTCGGTGGCCTGGGCGGCACGTCCGGGAGCCTCGTGCAGAAGCTGCTGCCGCTCCTGGCGCCGATCGTCATGTCCTGGCTCGCGAAGAAGATGGGTCAGGGCGGCCTCGGCGGCATGCTCGGCGGTGGCCCGGGTTCGACCGACGGGGCAGGTGCCGGTGCGGGGGCGGGCTCCGCCGACGCCGGCCCGCTCTTCCCCGGCGGTGCGGGCGCCGACAGCGGACCGGTCCAGGCTCCGGGCAGCGCGACCCCGACGGGCGCGGCATCGGGCGGGAGTGGCCCGCTGCAGGACATCCTCGGCCAGGTGCTCGGCGGGGGTGCCGGCTCGTCGGGCGACAGCGGTGGGGCCGGCGACATCCTCGGTGGCCTGCTCGGCGGCCTCCTCGGCAACGGCAAGCGCTGACCCCTCCCTTTCCCCCTTCAACCTCAAACCTCAACCGTCGAGAGGCCACGAATGGCCGCCCTGCGCCCGTCGAGAGGTCACTTCCTGTGACCAGAAGTGGCCTCTCGACATGGGCGAAGCGGCCGAACGTGGCCTTTCGACGGTTGGGAAGCGGCCGAACGTGGCCTCTCGACATGGGCGAAGCGGCCGAACGTGGCCTTTCGACGGTTGGGAAGCGGCCGAACGTGGCCTTTCGACGGTTGAGGGCGGCGGCGGGGGTTACTGGAGCTTGGCGAGGATGAGCTCGCGGGCCTTGCCGGCGTCGGCCTGACCCTTCATCTCCTTCATCACCTGGCCGATGAGCGCACCCGCGGCCTGGACCTTGCCGTCGCGGATCTTGTCCGCCACGGCAGGGTTGGCCTCGATGACCTTGTCGACGGCAGCCTCGAGGGCACCGTCGTCCTGGACGAGCTCGAGCCCGCGGGCGTCGGCAACCGCCGTCGGGGTTCCCTCGCCGGCAAGCACGCCGTCGAGGACCTGGCGGGCCATCGAGTCGTTGAGCCGTCCGGCGGCGACGAGCCCGTCGAGCTCGGCGATGTGCGCGGGCGTCAGGCCCAGCCCGGCGGCATACGTGACGATGTCCTGGCCCTCTGCGTTGGCCCGCCGCGAGGGCTCACCGAGCCACCACTTCTTCGCGGCGGCGGCGCTGGCACCGGCCGCCACCGTCTCCTCGATGAGCTCGACCGCGCCGGCGTTGACGACGTCACGCATCTCGAGATCGCTGTAGCCCCAGTCGGACTGGAGCCGCTTGCGACGCGCAGCGGGGTTCTCGGGCAGGGTGCCCCGCAGTGCCTCGACGGTCTCGCGAGTCGGCGCGACGGGCACGAGGTCGGGCTCCGGGAAGTAGCGGTAGTCCTCGGCGTCGGACTTGACGCGGCCCGACGTCGTGATGCCGGTGTCCTCGTGCCAGTGACGCGTCTCCTGCAGGATCGAGCCGCCGCCGTCGAGGATCGCCGCGTGGCGCGAGATCTCGTAGCGCACCGCCCGCTCGACCGAGCGCAGCGAGTTGACGTTCTTCGTCTCGGTGCGGGTGCCGAGCGGCACGGCGAGCTGGGCCTCGTCCAGCGGGGCACCGACGCGCGGGCGCAGCGAGACGTTCGCGTCGCAGCGCATCGAGCCCTGCTCCATCTTGACGTCGCTGACGTCGAGGGCGCGCAGCAGGTCGCGCAGCGCCGAGACGTAGGCCTTGGCGACCTCGGGCGCCCGCTCCCCCGCGCCGACCATCGGCTTGGTGACGATCTCGATGAGCGGGATGCCGGCGCGGTTGTAGTCGACGAGCGAGTGGTCGGCCCCGTGGATGCGGCCCGTCGCGCCACCGATGTGCAGCGACTTGCCGGTGTCCTCCTCCATGTGCGCGCGCTCGATCTCGACGCGGTACACAGTGCCGTCCTCGAGCTCGACGTCGAGGTGTCCCTCGAAGGCGATGGGCTCGTCGTACTGCGACGTCTGGAAGTTCTTCGGCATGTCCGGGTAGAAGTAGTTCTTCCGGGCGAAGCGGCACCACTCGGCGATCTCGCAGTTCAGCGCGAGGCCGATGCGGATGGCCGACTCGACGGCCTTCTCGTTGACGACGGGCAGCGCGCCCGGCAGGCCCAGACACACCGGGCAGACCTGCGAGTTCGGCTCCGCGCCGAACTCGGTCGGGCAGCCGCAGAACATCTTGGTCGCCGTGTGCAGCTCGACGTGGACCTCGAGGCCCATGACCGGGTCGAACTTCGCCATGGCCTCGTCGTAGTCCATGACGGCGTCGGTCGCGACGGTGGTCATCTCAGGCTCCCTTCACAGCAGCAGCGCCGCCCAGCGCGGGCGCGCGGTCGAGGATCGGACCGCCCCAGCGGTCGACGAGGGCGGCTTCGAGGGCCGCGCCCACGGAGTAGAGCCGCTCGTCCTTCATCGCGGGCGCGAGGATCTGGATGCCGGCGGGCAGGCCGTCCTCGTCGGCGAGGCCGGACGGGATCGACATGCCGGGCACGCCGGCGAGGTTGGCCGGGATCGTGGCGATGTCGTTGAGGTACATCGCCATCGGGTCCTCGAGCTTGTCGCCGAGCTTGAACGCCGTGGTCGGCGCCGTCGGGCTGACGAGCACGTCGACCTTGTCGTATGCCGCGTCGAAGTCCTGGGCGATGAGCGCGCGGACCTTCTGCGCCGAGCCGTAGTACGCGTCGTAGTAGCCGGAGCTCAGCGCATACGTCCCGAGGATGATGCGGCGCTTGACCTCGTCGCCGAAGCCGGCGTCACGCGTGGCCGCCATGACCTGCTCGGCGCTCGGGGCGTCGACACCTTCGGGCAGCACGCGCAGGCCGTAGCGCATCGCGTCGAACTTGGCGAGGTTGCTCGAGGCCTCGCTCGGGAGGATGAGGTAGTAGGCCGCGAGGGCGTAGTCGAAGTTTGGGCAGCTGACCTCGACGACCTCGGCGCCGAGCTCCTCGAGCAGGGCGACGGACTCGTCGAAGCGGGCGCGCACTCCCGGCTGGTAGCCCTCGCCGCCGAGCTCCTTGACGACACCGATCCGCATGCCGCGCACGTCGGCGGCGCGGGCCGCCTCGACGACCGCCGGGACGGGTGCGTCGATGGACGTCGAGTCCATCGGGTCGTGGCCGCCCATCACGGCGTGGAGCAGCGCGGTGTCGAGCACGGTGCGACCGCAGGGGCCGGCCTGGTCCAGCGAGCTGGCGAGGGCGACGAGGCCGTAGCGCGAGACGCCGCCGTACGTCGGCTTCGTGCCGACGGTGGCCGTGACCGCCGCGGGCTGGCGGATCGAGCCACCGGTGTCGGTGCCGGTCGCGAGCGGCGCCTGGAACGAGGCGAGCACCGAGCTCGAGCCACCGCCCGAGCCGCCGGGGATCCGGTCGAGGTCCCACGGGTTGTGCGACGGGCCGTACGCCGAGTGCTCGGTCGAGGAGCCCATCGCGAACTCGTCCATGTTCGTCTTGCCGAGGATCGGCAGACCGGCGTCGCGCAGCTTCGTGACCACGGTCGCGTCGTACGGCGGGATCCAGCCCTCGAGGATCCGGCTGCCGCACGTCGTGGGCACGCCCTTCGTCGTCATGACGTCCTTGACCGCGATCGGCACGCCGGCGAGGGCGCCGAGGCTCTCGCCCGCCTGGCGTCGCTCGTCGACCGCGCGCGCCTGGGCGAGGGCGCCGTCGGTGTCGACGTGGAGGTAGGAGTGCACCTGGCCGTCGACGGCGGCGATCCGGTCGAGGTGCGCCTGCGTCACCTCGACGGAGCTGATGGTCTTGCTCGCGAGGGCGTCGGCCAGGTCGGCGGCCGTGGCCCTCGTCAGGTCGGTTGGCAGGTCGGTCACGTCAGTGCCTTCGGTTCGTAGCTGCGACAACAGGTCTCGTGGGTGCCCGTGACGGGCGGGGCGTATGCCGGGTGGTGGGCGACACGGCATACGCGGGCTGCGTGTGAGCGCTCAGTCCTCGTCGAGGATGCGCGGCACCGAGAAGCGCTGCTGCTCGGCCTCCGGTGCTCCGGCGAGGACGGCTTCGGCGCCGAGGCTCGGGCGCACCACGTCGGGGCGGGTCACGTTGGTCAGCGGCATCGGGTGCGACATCGGGGCGACGCCGTCGGTGGGGGCCTGCTGGACCTTGGCCACGGACTCGAGGATGACCCCGAGCTCACCCACCATGCGGTCGAGCTCGGCGTCGGAGAGCTCGATGCGGGCGAGGGCGGCCAGGTGGGCTACGTCGTCGCGGGACAGGGATGACATGCGGGCCAGTCTATGGGGCGCTCCCTCGGGCGCGGACCACGCATCCGGGTGCTCGGGGCGGCCCGCCGGCCGGCCCACGGTGGACCGCGGGTGAACTCACGCAGGTGCGGGCGTGTCCTGCGGCCGGGGTCGCTCGTTGACCACACCGGATCCACGAACAGCCCAAGGAGACCCCTCGATGACGAGCCCGGCCAGCCCGACCACCGCGACGCCCGAGCCTGCGGACACCGCGACACCAACCACGCCGACCGCCGCGCCGACGACCACGCCACCACCGGCGACGCCTCCGTCCGCACCGTCCAGCCCCGTGCCGAACAACCCGACCTCGGCGTCTCCCACGGACCGGGCGACCGCCAAGGCGGAGGCTGTCCCGGCGCGTCGCTCCCTCGACGTGCGCGCCAGCGCGCGCAGGGCGGTCAGCCTCACGGGTGCCGGCATCGCGCGGCTGCGCACGCTGCTGGGGCAGCTCGTGTGGTTCGCCTGCCTCCTCGCGGCGACGGCCCTCCTGCTCGGTGCCGTGCTCGTCGTGCTCGAGGCCAACACGCGCAACGCGCTCGTGGAGGCCGTCCTGCGTGCTGCGGACTGGGCCGACCTCGGCGTCTTCAGCCGCACCGCGGGTGTCAAGCAGTTCACCGGCGACGGCGCCGTCGTCAAGAACGCCCTCACCAACTGGGGGCTCGGCGCGGTCGCGTGGCTCGTCGTCGGTCGGCTCGCCCGCCGCATCCTCACCCCCTGACGCCGGGTCGGCGGTCGGCCACGAACTCGTCACACCGCGTGAGGGACGAAGCGCCAGCCGTCGCCTTCGACGGCCACCAGCGGTCCAGGAAGATCGGCCCCACCACGACCGCCGTTCTGCTGTAGCCGCACTCCCCCCGACGCATCTTTGGAGACGGTGACTCGAAGCGCGAAGATGCCGCTGCCCGACCGTCGAACGAGACGACGGCGGGGCGTCTCTGGACGCCGGTCCCGGTCGTCAGCAGTGACACGCGTCCGCCCAGCGACGTCGAGACGCAGCCGTAGACCACGACCGTGTCCCGGTAGTCGTGGTGTTCCCCTGACCAGTCGCTGCCGAGCAGGAAGCCAGGGTCCCGCCGAGCGGGGCAGGTCGTCGCAGTCGGCCGGCCGGGTGGGCGGCCGATGCGGGCTGGGAGGGGCAGCTCGGGACGGAGCGCGCTGCATCCGGCACACATGGCGACGGGGCCAGACCGGCCGCGAGCCGGCCCGGACGTGAAGCGCTGTCATGTACTTCTGACGCCGGAGTCCCGACAACCGTTGCGCCGCGATCGCCAGCGGGCTGACAGGTGAGCCCCTGAGCGTCACCACAGGAGGTCAACAGCCAGAACATCTACGCAGGGCCGAGAAGCTCGCCGGTCCGAAGCGGTTTCTGCGGTCTTGCTCCGTTACGCCACCGATGGGCCTCAGTTGGGGCAACCTGTCCACGGGGGGTGCACATGCCAGGCGAAAGAGCTCATGGCGACGGCAACGCGCTGGCCAGCAGGCGGTCGTTGTCCTACGTCGCGGGTCTGCTCCACATTCTGCAGGCCGTGCTCCTGCTGGCCGCGCTGCCCGTGATCGCGATGATGTTCCTCGGGAGCCTCTGGGAGGGCGGTGACACGGAGTTGAAGCAGCGGATCGTCGACTGGGGACTGCTCGCGGGCCCCGCGACCATCGCCGGAGCCGGACTCTTCGCCGCGACCGCCGTCACCGTCCTGCGGCGCAGGCCCGGACAACGTCCACTGGCCCTGGCCAGCGCGATCCTGCTTGCGGTGCTTGCGGCGGGCTGGGCCTGGACCTTCCAGGGCAACCTGGTCTCGGACCGGTCCACACTCGGGCAGTGGGCACTGCTCACCCTTCCCGGCCTGGTGGGTTGCGCCATCGTCATCGCCGGAGAGCCACCGTCCTGAACCGCGCCATGCCGTGCTGCCCAGCCGGGTTGTCCTCCTGGCTGGCCACCACGGCTACGCGGTGGTGGCCGAGGTCGACGCGCGGCGCTGGGCCGCGCCGGCGCCCCAGTGGCTCAGGTCGAGCAGCGCGGCGATGGCAACCCAGAAACAGTCCCAGCCGCTCAGGCCACCGGCCCGCCAGAGGATGACGTACATCAGGGTCGCGAACGGCAGGAAGAGCAGACCGAGCAGCGGCCAGATCCACGAAGTGAAGGCGGCGTTGACCATGGCCGGTCGGGCGATCCAGACGATCAGCAGGGCCAGTCGCGGGAACACGCCGGCCAACAGCACGAACAGGCAGCCCATGGCCTGATCCTCTCCTCGATG